>DAOMZH010001031.1:0-4044 GCA_035437985.1 Polyangium sp. (in: bacteria)
GGGGGGTATGGGGGGCGGAGCAGTCTGCCCGTCTTTTTGCGCAGCAAAAAGACTCGAGGGGCAGCCTGCGAGTCCCCCATCGCAAACAAAGCCTCGCGTAGCGCGCTTGTTAGCGCGCGAAGCGAGGGGTCAAATCCAGACCAGGCCTCACACAAGCAGCGCGCGGAATACCAGGAAAAACACTCCCGAGAGGAACATCGATGCAGGGAGCGTGAGGAGCCAGGCGAGACCGATGTTGCGGACGGTCGACGCTTGCAAGCCTGCGCGTTGTGCGACCATCGTGCCCGCAATACCTGATGACAACACGTGTGTGGTGCTGACGGGCAAGCCCAATTTGGTCGACAAACCAATCGTGCAGGCAGCGACGATTTCGGCCGCTGCGCCTTGGGCATACGTGAGATGGCTTTTTCCGATTTTTTCGCCGACCGTAATGACGATTCGCTTCCATCCGAACATCGTGCCTACGCCCAAAGCAATGGCGATGGCGATGAGGACCCATCGTGGAGCGTATTCGGTGAGTTGTTTCAACGATTTTTGTTCGCTGGCCAATTTGTCTTTCTCGGCGTCGTTCAGACCCAAATGGCCGTCCTTGACCAGATTTTTGAGGGTCTTGTCGACGAGGATCAGGTCTTGGCGCAGCTTGAAACGGTCTTCCTTGGGAATCTCGGTCGCTGCTTTGCGATTGTCGAGGATTTTATGAATGTCATCGAGTTGGGCGAGCGCTTTTTGAGCATCTTTTTCAGCCGCTTTATCGTGGTGATCGCGGACGACGGCCGTAATGTAGTCTGCCGATTTCAACGTTTGGGCAAGTTTGTCTGGACCAGCGCTCATGTCGACGGCAAACCCGGCAGGTACGAGCCCGATGAGAATGAGCATCACCAGGCCGACGCCTTTCTGACCGTCATTCATGCCGTGCGCGAAACTCACGCCACAACACGTCGAAACGAGCAAGCTTCGAGTACCAATCGGGGGTGGCGTGTCTTTGGGCGGGGGTTTGAGGAGATCGACGTTGGTCGTGTATCGTTTGACCAGTAAAACGAGGATCGCGGCGGCCGTAAAACCAAACAACGGCGAGACAATCAACGACATGCCGGTGTCGGCGGCTTTGGCCCAATTCACCCCATCGCCGAATTTGTGCCCAGGCGTGAGCGAATTGGCAATACCTACTCCGAGAATCGCGCCAATGAGGGTATGAGAACTCGAAGCTGGGAGGCCGAAATACCACGTGCCCAGGTTCCAGGAGATTGCGGAGCACAATAAGGCCAAGACCATTGCGAGGCCCGCGCCAACTCCTTTGGACACCAAAAGTTCGACGGGGAGCAACTGCATGATGCCCATTGCGACGGCAATGCCGCCCATGAACACGCCTGCAAAGTTGAAGAATCCGCTGAGAATGACCGCGATATGCGGCTTCAATGTATTGGTGTAGATGACCGTGGCGACGGCATTGGCGGTATCGTGAAATCCGTTGACGAACTCGAAACCCAGCGCAATGAGCAGGGACAGAATGAGCAGCGCTTGTACGCCGAAACTAAGCGACGGATCGAAGAGCGCTTCCATGCATGAAACCTTTCGGTGCCGGTGACGGCAGCCACTCGCCGCATCCTCACGAGGGTAGCGACGCGGGAAGTCTCGATGGAGATCTCCCCTGATTCAAGTGCCTGCACACTAGAATGCGGATCGTCACAGATTGGTGACAGAGCGGTGTCTTGTGGGTGGCTCGATCCCGTCCCGGAGGTTTTTCCGGTGAGCTACATCCCAACCGCTTCTTTGGCGAGGGTGCTGGCCATACCGAGGTCCTCATTCACCGACGCGACGACGAGCCGGAGAGCCGCGGCGAGGTCTCGAGCATTGCCGTGTCCGACAAGATCGGTCAGGTGTGCACAAAGATTGGGTAAGACTTCGCTCTCTTCGAGCTGGAGCCAGCGACTCATTCCGAGCAGGACGTTTGTCTCTCCGGTAAACGCCAGGGGCGTTGCTTCTTGCAGGATTTCGAACGTGATGTTTTGCGGAATGTCCTGCTGATTGAGCGACTTGTGCGCGAAAAACACCGCGATGACTTGGCATTCGCGACGCAAACGCTGAAACGTGGCCGAGCCAAACGAGTTTTGCCAACGCGTGAGTTCCGCCGTGCGACTCGCTTCGTAGCCTCCTACGGGCGCATCCGAAACGGGAACGACTGCTGCGAGCATTTCTGCCGAGCCCTCTTCGAGCGCCAAACCTCGCAACACGAGCAAGTCGTATGCGCGCAGAAAGCCCACGAGAACGCGTGCTGCGCAGTCGCTCATGAACGGACCGAGCACCCTCGCGATCGCTTGCGGAGGTGATCCAGGAGGCAAGGCCAAGCCTGGAGACACAGCGCGAAATCGGCTCATCGTGGGGCGTTTCGTCGATGCTGCCACGCGTGAAACAACGGTCGCTTGCACGCTCGGCACGCCTGAACCTGGCGTCCCAGAGATGGTCCGCATCCCGGGCGCCGAAGATGGCGTTCGGTTTGTCGGGACAGCGGAAGGTGGCGGAGGCACTTGGGTGACTGCGTAGGGTGACGACGATGGTTGTGTCGAGGGTGGGGTCACAGCTCGAAATGTCGCGGTGGATCGACGCAGGTGGGACGAAGCAATTGGATCACCAACGACATGCAAACCTGCGAGATCGAGTGAGCGCAGAGGAGGGATATCGATGGGCAAGCGACGTCGTATCGCCGAGACAAACTCGGCTTCGCCAGCCAGGATCTGTTCGTGATCGACTGCTTCGCTGACGATGTCTTCGGCGATCGAAGCACAGCGATCGGCTGCGATGTCGGCATCACCCTGGGTTTGCGGATCCGCGAACGTCAGCGTCAGTTTTCCGCGCAAGCGCCGCTCGTTCCGCATCTTCGCGGTAATGATGCGCGAAACGATCTCTACGTCGGCCGCGCTCCAGAAAGCCATTCGAGTCTCCGTCCCACCATCATCTCGGACATCATCGATAGAGGTGTCCGAGCGTCAAAATTATCACCCTCGAGCATCGCCCATTACGCATGGCGCGGTCAACTTTTAGGGGTGACTGACACGTATCGATTGTCACGCTCGTAGTACCGCCACGGTAACAAAGCATGCTCACCAGCGTAATCGACGTTGATCCGTGGCGAGATTCCAACCGTTCGGGACGCACCAGAACTGATGAAAAGGCGCGAGCCACATAAGTCTTCGCTGTAGTGAGAAGCGTCGAGCCCCATGGCGCTCGTGAGTTTGCCTGGGCCGTTGGTGAGCGTGACGCGATGTTCTTCGACGCTGCGCCTTTTGCTCATGAGATCGAGTCCGTGGATCGGTTCGATGGCGCGTACGAGAACGGCGTGGGGGCTTCCTTCGGCCGCAACGACGACGTTGAACGCCCAGTTCACGCCATAAAGAAGGAACATGTAGGTATGTCCGGGCGGACCAAACATCGCTTCGGTTCGTCGTGTACGTCGTCCTCCGACGCTATGAGCGGCCAAGTCTTCAGGCCCACGATAGGCCTCACATTCGACGATTCGTCCCGCGGTTGTTCCTTCCGCGGATCGATGAACGAGAACTTTGCCGATGAGCTCGGGAGCGATGTCGAGGACTTCGCGATCGTAGAACGAGCGAGGCAACGGGGGTTCGTCGAAGGGAGTCGTTGCGAGCGGAAGTGGAGGGCTTGCGAGGCGGTTGCGAGGCATGACCACGCTGCTTGTCGGGTAGGGACGAATCGAACTTCAGGCTCGATGGTTCGCCCCGTACGGATCGTTGGACTGTAGTTTGCCCGTGCTGAAGTGGGCAACGAAGACTCTATTATTTTGGTTCGTACGATCTTTGGATCTTGCAGGCATGGGCCCATCGCGGTTACGCGTGCTCAGTGCGCGGCGTGCTAAGCTCGCCGCCGCCGCACGAAACCAGGAGAGATCGGCATGCTGGACGACGTCATGAAAGAGCTTCACGCAGGCATTGAGAAATCCATCGAGGCGCTGCGTAGCGATCTTTCGCGTGTGCGTACGGGACGGGCGCATGCGGGGATGCTGGAAGCCATTCGCGTAGACTACTACGG
>DAOMZH010001032.1:0-4022 GCA_035437985.1 Polyangium sp. (in: bacteria)
CAAAATACTTCAGCTCGGGATCCTGCTCCTCGGGTAACCAACAAACCTTGCGAAGGAGCCCTTGGGCAACATTTGGCGCGACCACCGGATCAGGGTCCGGTGTGCACCCCACCACACTCAACGCACACGCGAGTGCCACAAGCCAAACCAGCAGCCCGGACCAACGGCGCCCGAGGAAGAAGCCAAGGATGTTCAGGTGCGGCATGCCTGACAGTATCCGCGAAGTTGCGTACGCACGTCAATCCTGTTTGCCGGGCCGTGTATATCGAGTGCCTCGACCTCACGAACTGTTGCACAGTTCACACAAGACCGGTTACCGAAAGCGCGAAGGCTTGCCGGCTCGTCGAATTGGCTTGCCCGCAATTCGGAATGAGCTGCCCGGGCATTGAAATGGTTTGCCCGCAATTCGTATTGTGCTGCCGGCTCGTCGAAATGGCGTGCCTCGAATACGTGACGAGCCATTACCCATGTCGATTTTGCGTGCCCGGGAGTCGCGAGGGCGTGCCGGGCAATCGAAGGGAGAACTTCAGGGTGTCGTCGAGGGCGTTACGGGGGCCTCGATATGCCGCAATGCAAACGCAGCGAGCAACGCCGGGGTGCCGAGGTCCCTAGCGGCCTGTTTGGCCGCATTTCGAGCGGCTCGACACGACGTAGAAACCCCCACCATAGTTGGCGGTTTGTGTGGCAACCTCGTGGCGGAAGGCTGACGGAAAAAACCTTTGCGCCGACAGCCGTCGCACATTCGCCGGGATGCCGCCATACCTTCCGCCAGCCATCGTGAGGTTTTCGTGACCCTGCATTGCTAAACCGCTGCGCCGTGGAGGCTAGGTCGGTCACACAATGTCCACTGCACTATTTTCATGTTGCGTGAGCGGCAAACATGTGAACATTTGATCAGCGCACGTTCCCACAAGATCGCTTTTCCGTGTCGAAGACTTGGCCAAGGGTGACGTCATATGAAAGCGTGGGTGCGACACATACCATGGCTACTCTCACCGTGATTCGATGCCCATGAAGGGCAACTTCGCCTCGCTGCGCGATACACTAGCCAGGGTCGGCTACTTGCCTGAGCTCCTGGAGGACGGCCATGCTAACGAAGCCGGTACGAGAGTACCGTGGTGCGCTGGTTACGTCCGCCTACCACGAACCGCCCGAAATGCTTGCGTAGTAGCCGTTCATACGGGAGCAGCGCAGATCGTCGAGGAGGTCTTATCTGGGACCGGCGCTCCAATCGCTCTCGCCCTCAGCGGGCACAACGTCGTTGTTTGGCAGCGAGAAACCAAGGGGGCCCGCAAGCGAGAGGTGTTGCCGTTGCAGGCGTTCATCGATCTGGAGGATCGCGCTCGTGAATTGCTTGATCCACGGTCTATCCACCGGGCCAAGACGCTGGGACGCTTTGACGGCACATACCAGCTCGATTTTGTCGACGTCGGACTGCTGCCGCGTATCGAAAAGGCGCAAGGAAAAGACCTCCAGCGGCTGCTTGAGCGCATCGTTGCAGCGTTGCGCCGACCAACCGACACGCTGACCACAGAACAACGCCACCAAGTGCTCACGATCGCCTTTTGGATTTTGGCCGCACGGATGCTGCGTGATCATCAGGTACCTGGCTTTGTGAACCTGAAGGCCGAAAGTCGGGCAGTCCTCAGTGCGGTTGCACGCCATTATGGCGGTGCCGTCCCCGTTCTTGCCGCAAACGCGGAATGGGGCCAACGCGTGAACGAGGCCATCGCGATTGCATGGAAAGTCAACATGGATCTAGCGAAGGTGGGACCGGAGGCAATCGCAGAGGTTCACGAGAGTTCGCTGATCGCGCGCCAGACGCGGAAGGACCTGGGAACGCATAGTACACCGCCGTTTTTGGTGGAGTACGTTCTGGGCCGGCTCCGAAAGGAGATCCTTAAAATTCCGCCCGAGCGACGACTGGTGGTGGAACCGGCTTCAGGTCATGGAGCCTTCCTCGTCGCGGCGCTTGGCGTGTTAGCCGAAGATTTGCCGGCCAACGCTGCAAGGCATGATTATCTGAGAGCCCGGCTGCGCGGCCTGGAGATCGATCACGCAGCAAAGGAATTGGCACGGCTATCGCTCACGCTCGCCGACGTCCCCAATCCTGATGGTTGGGATCTTCGGGAAGGCGACATGTTCGAAGGCAACGCGCTCGCAGAGCTTGCGCGCGGCGCCACGGTGCTCCTTGCCAATCCTCCTTTTGAGGATTTCGATGCTGCGGAGCGAGAACGGCTGGTCTCAGCGCGCGGCGATGAAGTGCTTTCAAACAAAGCGGCGGAAATGTTGCGGCGTGTGCTTCCAGCCCTGGAATCCGATGCTGTGATTGGTGTCGTCGTTCCTCGCCCATTCTTGCACGCACAAGCATTACGTCAGCTTCGACGCGCACTCGTCGAGGCATTCCAGCTCATTGAAATCTGTGTGTTTCCTGATCGGATATTTCAATTCTCGGATTCCGAGTGCGCGGTGATTCTCGCCCGAGCCGAACCTGGAGGTACGAAGCGAAATGCGCCGGTCGTATTTCGCCGCGTTCGCGAAGCTGGGATGGCGGCTTTCCGGGAATGCGCGAAGGTTTCAACGGAGGAAGTTGTTGCAGGGGCCATTTTTTTGGATAGCCCAGATACAGACTTTACACTCCCAGATCTGCGTAGATTGTGGATTTCACGTAGCTGGTCAACACTGTCTAACTTGGCTACAGTACAACAAGGACTGGCTTATCACGGATGGGTGCGTGAATCTGGCTACGAGACGGTCCGCGCAGAAAAATTCGAGGGATCTGCGCTGGGTGTTGCCGGCGCAAAAGAATCGTCGAATACGCTAATAACGGATGATCCGCCTTATAGTTACATGGACATTACAAGGGAGCATGTTCGGCGCTTCATGGGGGGACTTCCGACGGGCAAGCCACAGGTGGTGCTCAACGCTCATCCACACGGAAGAGGGCCATGGCGCTTGCTAGCGTTCATTGATCCTAAAGGTGCCGCCGTTCCAACATCACGATTCGTTGTGCGTCCGACGGATCCATCGCTGACTGTCGAAGTGCTTTGGGCCCTTTGCAACTCCATGATGGCCAATGCATTTGTGTATGCCCACTTTGATAAGCGTAATATTACTGCTGGTGGGCTTGGAAACTTCCCAATTCCTGCGTTCTCGAAGGAGTCGTGTCACGAGCTTACGCAGATGGTGCGAGAGTTATTCGTCAAATCCAAGCAGAAAAATCAGAGCGCGAAAGCCTTGCTCGAAATAATGCGTCAGATCGACGCCGCGGTGCTAGGGGCCTATGGTTTGTTCGCGTCGGCAGAACACATGCTTTTAGCTCTATTTGAGGGACACCCAAGGCCTGGGCTTCCCTTTGACGTCGACTCATTCGAAAACAACAACCGTATTCCACAATACCTTAATTTGCCGGATGTAAATCCAGCGTTGCCTCCGGTGTCCGCCATCGGTCGCTTTTCGTTTCTAGCAGACCTAGATAGTGAGATCGAAGACGGACGACGTGAACTCGCCGCACTCCGCCGCATGGCGCCCTCGGGAGATGCACGTGTGCAAGCACGTATTGCATTCGTTCGGGCGATGACCCGTGGATTGGAATCACACGCAGCGGACGTCTGGATTCCAGATCTGCGTTCAACCTGATCATTGGTGGGGATGTTGCGTGACAACGCTGCTATTGCTACCTGCACAGACGGCGCCAGCTAACGAGGCATTGACGAGGCGTCATGACCCGCGCGCCATTGGCCACGATTACACAGTTTTCCGTGATTGCCTTCGTTGGGAATTCGGATTCACGTGTGCAGTTTGCCTCCTCCACGAGCACGACATTATGAGGTATGGCGGAGTAGAGGGATGGGGTGTGATGCATGTTGAACACCTCGTGGCTCGTAGTCACGACGGAAGCCTTGTGGGAGTCTATACCAACGTCATTCTTATTTGTCGTCTCTGTAATACTGCGCGGAGCGACGCCGAGCACGTCGATCAGCAGGGTCGACGTCTTCTCGACCCTACAAAAGATGTCTGGT
>DAOMZH010001033.1:0-4015 GCA_035437985.1 Polyangium sp. (in: bacteria)
AGCTGGGAGCGCATGTGCCATTGATGCACGCATGCATGACGCAAACGGTGTCCACGCCGCAATCGCTCGGCTGCATGCATTGCGTCTCGCCCCCTGCCCCGCCCATTCCGCCCGAGCCTCCCAAGCCTCCCGGCCCGCCTTGATCGGTCCCGCCCGCGCCTCCGGTCATGGGCTCGGGATTCGTGGATCCGCACCCGAACGAGCCCCCAAGGCTCGCCGAAAACAAGGTCACGGTCGCGATGCCGAACTTGTGCGCAACGAGCTTTCGCCATCGATTCATGATCCAACGCGTCCTTTCTGCCAAGCCAACGATACGTCGAGGAGGAAAGCTCCGGACGCTCCTCCACGTATGCACCTTTGGCTGATGCCGCGATGAAACGCCATGACACGGCTTGACACGGTGGTTTACCCAAGCCCGTCCCCCGCCGACCCCTGACGCGTCGGTCTACAATTCCGTGTCATGCCGAGTCATGGCGTCGGAAGGTCGAATTTGCAATCGTCGCTCGGACCGCGGCGCCGTCACCGTTCATGTCGAATTCACGGAACGCCCATGCAGATTCAATGCTCGGGCGCAACATCGCGGTTATCAAAGTCGGTAACCATGCGCGGGAAAAATCCGTCAAATGCCAGGAACATCATGCACGGTCACCAGCAAATCGGCGCCGTTCGAAATGGAATCGACGGCCATGCTTCCGGTCAAACGAACGATGGAAGTCACGAGACTTGCGCGCAAACGTCGGACAGGATCGACTTGTTCAAAAGTAAATGCCGGATCGAGGTTCAGGCACGCGGTTTCATCGAGCAGAATCTCGCGCGCCTCGGCCGCATGCGCGAGCTGCAAAGCCGTGTCGACCGTCGAGCCGAAGGATCCGTAATCGAATCTGCCGTGTCCGTGGGAACCGAGCGCTCCGCTCAAGACCTCTCCTTCGGCAATACCAATACCGACGCCGCTCGCATATGGAGAATCCGGACCGAATTCTCGAGCCAACGATTCCATTTGGTTCCGAATGGCCATTGCGGTCATGACGGCTGCATTGGTGCATCCTTCACCTCGAAACACCGCCACGACCGACGAGCTCATGAATTTATCTACAATGCCCCCATGTTGCACGATGGCCGCGGTCATTTTCTCGAAATTCGTATTCAGCCGCCGAACGACGTCGCTCGGACGCATCGGTTCATTCGGCAGTTGACCTCGACAAACGTTCAGAACGAGGGCGGTTGCCCTGGCAGACTCGGCACATACCACGAATGTCGCATCAACGTTCCGAATGTGCTCGAGCAACGAAGGATTCGTGAACGTTTTGAGCACATCGTATTCTTTGGTGGTTTTGACATTTTTGCGAAGCTCGTTGATGTGCTTGCTGGTTTTCTCGATGGTCGCGGCGAGATCATCAAAATCGATTGGCTTGAGGACAAAATCAAAAGCGCCTCGATTCATGGCGGTGCGAATGTTTTTCATATCGCCAAATGCCGACACCATCACCACGCGACAATCCAGTTGCGCTTCGGAGACTCGTTCGAGCAGCGCGAGTCCATTCATGACGGGCATGTTGATATCGGAGAGGACGACGTCGATATCGGGATTTTGTTGCAAGACTTCCAACGCTTTGGCGCCATCGGCGGCAAAATGGAATTCGTAGGTCGCGGAGCGAATCTGACGGCGAAAGTGAAGGCGGAGCAGTTTCTCGACGTCGGGCTCGTCGTCGACGGCGAGGATCTTGATCGGCGCACGATTGGTGTTGGAGTGCTTGACGAAAGCCGAACACAACGCGCGAACGTTGGGGTACCGCTTCGACCGATCTTTGGCCAACGCGCGATTGAAGAATTCGTCGAGCCCCGGCGGCAGCTCCGGAACGATCGTCGATGGCGCAACATGCGGATCAAGACAAATCGCGGCCAGCACACTCCACATGCCAAGTTCGCTAGTAAATGGGAGCGTCCCGGTGAGGGCGCGATAAAGAATGACGGACAGCCCCCACAGGTCGTTGGAGTGATCGGCCGGATAACCATTGACCTGCTCCGGGCTCATGTACACCGGCGTGCCAACGATCTTGTGCCGATGTTCACGGCGGCCTTCATCCGGGCGCCATACAAGACCGAAATCGAGAAGTTTCGCGTATTCCGTCGCTCCATTGTTTTGACGAGCAATAAAAATATTCGCGGGTTTCAGATCCTGATGCACGATTCCCGCAGCATTCGCCGCTTCCAGGCCCAACGCGACTTGTTGCAACAAGACCTGCACCGCAGCAAGAGGCAACTTGCCTTCACGCATCAATCGCTCGGCGAGCGTTTCCCCGTCGAGGAATTCCATAACGAGGTAAGGAACGCCATTTTCGATACCGAAATCATGGACCTGCACGACGTGATTGTTTTGCAGTTTGGCGATCGCCTTTGCCTCGTGCTCGAGCCGAAGCCGATCCACATCGGAGATTGCTTGGTCGGAGCTTATCAATTTGAGCGCGACGCGTCGTTGGAGCACTTGGTCCACGGCTTCCCAGACGACACCCATGCCGCCACGCCCAATTTCGCGTTGCAGCAAGTATTTTCCGGCGATCATTCGTTCGGTCATCGGTTGGCCCGCGAAACTACAAGGGCCCGACGAAAATGTCAAACTTTCTGCAAGAATTCACAACCGGAAAGGAAACCGTCATGAAATGGGGCTCGCTCGTGAAAAATATGCAATCCGACTATCGATTCAACTACACTCACGTGGGATCGCTCGCCATGGCCGACCATGTGCCGGCCCAAGAAAAGCCAAGTTTGTCATGGCATCTCAAGACCGTATGGATCTCGCTGCGTATTGCACAAAACCGGCTCGCACGGGCTGCTCGTCGTCCAGCAGCGATGGATCCACGAGCCATTTCATTCGACGCGGATGACGACGGGGAAAATCCGGACCAAAATGCGTCACTACGCCTCGAACACCTCGATTTGGAGCAAGTGGATTTGGGCGAATTACCGCTCGATATCGTGAACTTCGCCGCACTCGAGAAGGAGGCGCACGAGGAATCCAATCCGGAGGGGGCGGTGAGCTTCGATGAATCGTCTGGAGGGGCTGCGCATACGCTCGGGCAGGTGACGAAGATCGCGGGACGATTGATGGCGCTTGGAATTTACAATCCGCTAAAAATTCTCGAAGCCGTGCTCAAAGGAACGCAGGTGGCCGCGCAGGGGCGACCTGCCGCGCCAAACGAATATCGAAATCTATTCAGCACGATCGAAGCTCCATGGACGGCCGACCATTTCATGGAAGATTCGACGTTCGCCTGGATGCGCGTAGCCGGTTGGAATCCGATGGCATTGCGTGGAGTCTCGTCGCTCGACGCCAATTTTCCGGTGCAAAATGAACATCTGCAGCGGGGTTTGAATGACCCGCACGATAGCCTCGAGCTGGCCGGACGAGAAGGACGGCTTTTCCTGACGGACTATACAATGCTCGCCAAAGTCAAACACGGTAACTACCCAGCCGGGCCGAAGTATTCATTCGCGCCGAAGGCGCTCTTCGCCTTGCCTCGAGGGAGCGGTCCGCGTCGGCTGCGTCCCATTGCCATCCAATGTGGCCAAGATCCGCGCGCATATCCGATTTTTACGCCCGCCGACGGCGACGCTTGGCAAAAGGCCAAAATCGTCGTCAACATTGCCGATACGACGCATCACGAAACGACATCGCATCTGGGACACACGCACTTGCTCCTGGATCCCTTCGTCGTGTCGACCCATCGCCACCTCCCGGACAAACACCCCTTGAGCGAGCTGCTTCGTCCTCATTTCGAGGGCACGTTGGCGATCAACCATGCGGTGCATCAGGACCTCATCGCCGACGGCAGAGAGGTCGATATGTCCTTCGGTGGGCTCATTCAAGACGTCCGCGCGGTGGCGGCCCAATCGCTGGCGCAGCCCTATTTTGATGAGGGTGCCCTGCCAAACGATTTGCAGGCGCGTAACGTGCTTTCGCCAGAGCTGGAATATCCCTATCGTGATGACGCGCTGTTGTTATGGGGGGCGATCGAGC
>DAOMZH010001034.1:0-4013 GCA_035437985.1 Polyangium sp. (in: bacteria)
AACGATACTTGAAAGAAAGAGCAGAGGATCGAGTCCGGCGCGAAGGAAAGCGCGAAGGAAAGCGCGAAGGAAAGCGCGAAGGAAAACTCGAAGGAAAACTCGAAGAGGCCAAGAATCTCGTGACGAAGCTTCTCGAACGACGATTCGGTTTCTTGCCATCTGAGGCGATGCGTCGAATGCAAACAGCGTCGCAAACCGAACTCGAGGAAATGGCGCTGCGCGTTCTCTCCGCAACGACGCTCGATGATGTGCTGACAAAACCGTAGCACCGCCAAACACTCCCCCTTCGCGTCCGCGTCCTCGTTCACGAGTTCTCACCGGCGTGTGGACGCGACCTACCTCTGCACTGTAAGTGCCTGGCTCCTTTCGCTCGTTCACCACCAGCTAGATGCACGCCGGTCGCGTCTTTCCCGCACGGGCAAGATTTTCGTCGCCACTTTTTAGGCCCAGCTTCAAGATCCGATCTAGCCTGGTGGACGATGAAATTCCCCACCCTCGACACACACTCCGTCAAGCGCACGACAGCGTCGCTCTGGCTCCTCGTGTGTTGCTTCGTCGTCGTCATGGGATGTTCATCTGGGTACGAAGGCCGACGACTACGCCTCGAAGTCGCTACCACGGCGCGTGCCAACAAAAACTCCCCCGTACCCATGACGCTCGTCGCTGTCAAAGACCCCAAACTCTTCGACCGCATCAGCAAGCTCAACGCCAAGCAATGGTACGAGCAACGCGAACAGATTCGCCGGGATTATCCGAGCGGCACTGCTTTTGCCGAATGGGATTGGGAATTCGTTCCCGGACAATCTCCGCCCCCGATGGTCATCGAAGTCGACAACAAATCTGCGGGGGCCGTCATTTTTGCCAACTATCGAGCGCCAGGTGATCATCGTTTCCGTATTGGCCCTCAACGACGTATGCGCATCGACCTAGGCGACGACGATTTCGTCGTCAGTCCATTGGACGCCGCGGACGAGTAGGAAAGGCTTCGATTATGTTGGTAGGACAAACGCGAGCCAAAGAAGTCTCATACCGATCCTCAGGAGAAACCGAGCGATGAGCGCCTCCAATGTTCCATTGGCGATTCAATGGCACGACGGCATGTTGCTTTCCCCGCAACACTTTCAAGAAGCCGATCGTCGCAATGAACGCCTCCTCGCGCATCACATGTCGCATGTTTCCCCGTACCACTACGGGATCATCAGTTTACGGCTTGCTGAAGGCACCTTGGTAAGCGGCCTGTTTCGCGTCGAAGAGCTGGAAGCGATCATGCCCGATGGAACCGTGGTTTACCACGAGGCTGGCCAGGGCAAACCCGACTTGTCCATTGATTTGCGCCCGCATGCAGCTACGGCCCGCAGCGCTCCGATCACCGTCTCTCTCGCGATTCCTCCCGCGTACCTCGGCGGCCCCCGCTCGACAGCCGACATGCCTCGACATCGTTCGGCAACGATAGGCGAAACGCATGATGAAAATACAGGCGAAGACCCGCTCGAGATTCCACGTATCGTTCCGAGCATTCATCTTCGTCTGAGCACGGAACCAAAGTCGGGGCGCATCTGTCTCCCCATCGCTCAGGTCAAACTCGAAGGCGAAGCGTTCGTCGCGAAAGACTACATTCCGCCGCTCCTCGGGGTGCCCCGAGCGACCAGCACGTCGCCTTCACCCATTTACGACTCGTGCCAACGCATCTCGGCGCGACTGCGCCAAAAGGCCAGCCGTCTGGCGGAAAAAGCCAATAACCTCTCGCGCTCGACGGACCGCGAAATCATTGCCGAATTACGGCAACAAGTGCATTGGTTGGTGGCGGGATTGCCGGCATTCGAGGCGGTTCTTCAATCCGAACGCCCGCACCCTTTCACGTTGTTCACGAGCCTCGCTGGCGTCTTGGGGCAACTCGCGTCACTGGCCAAAAAGCCCGATGAAACATTGCTTCATGCGTACAACCACGAAGAGCTCTACGAAACCTTCATCAAGACGCGGGATCTCATTTTCCGCATCGTGGACGAAGGCATCAAAGAAACGTTCATGGCGTATCCGTTCGATCTCAGCGACGGGCGTTACGGCGTTCGATTTCAGCCCGAATTCCGCGCGCAACAACTCGCCATTGGCGTGCGCATTCGAGGCGGAGTTCGCGGGGAGAAGGAAGTGCAACAACGTTTGTCCAAGTGGATCGACGAGGCACTCATTGGGTCCGCTGGTCGGTTGCGTACGATTCAACAAGAACGTGTTCGCGGCGCGACACGCACGGCGATCCAAAACCTCGGTCCCGATATCGTCGCCACCGAAGGGGTGTACCTCTATCGGATCGACGAACAGAGCAAGTATTTCGATCCAGGAGAGATCCTGACGATCACGAACACGAATGATCCGCAGGCAGTGCAAGGTCCTTCGGAAATCATTCTTTACGCCAAACCCACGTGACGGGAATGTTGCAATGACCGCACCGGGACGAACCTCCATGATGCAATTGGGCGCGCGAGACGATTATGCGCTCGTCGATGCATTCTGCGCATTTCATGCCGAAGTCCTGGAGCTCAAGCGGCAAGTCGTCGCTTCCAAAGGGGCGATTCCGTGCGACATCGTGCAACAACGGCTGGTCGATGCATTCGAATCGCAAGCGGCAAAAGTTGGCAGCCGATTGCCCGATCATGAACGAGATGTTTTCGATGACATTCGTTACGCCATGATCGCCATGGCCGATGAAGTGTTTTCCTATCTCGAATGGGATGGGCAAAGCGCTTGGGTCGATCAGCCGCTCGAAGTGATCATTTTTCACACGCGAGATGCGGGTGAACGCATTTTTAATCGAATCGAGAAAATCCTTACCGATCGCGCGGCGCCCGCGCAGCTGATGACGGTGTACATGACCGCATTGGCTCTGGGTTTCCGTGGTCGGTACGCGTCGCTCGATACCGAAACACCCGAAACGTATCGCACTCGTTTGGCCGAGCAGCTCGGGCGCACCGATCCGGAATTGTTGCGCAACAAAGAGCTGTGTCCCCAGGCGCATGCACATACGGAAACGAAGCCGGCCAAAGAGCGATTGCCCTCGCTTTCTTTGGGATTGCTTCCGTTTGTCCTGGTCATCGTCGGGTGGATCGTCTTGGGCGAGATTCTCTGGCTCTATCAAACATCGCAGCTTTCCGAAGTGCTCAACCAGATCCTGGACGCCTCATGACGGTTGGAACGCTACTGAAGATCCTTGGGGGAATCGCGGGCCTTGTCGCCTTGGGCGTTGTCGCTTATGCGGTCGTCGCCGCGCGCAAAAAGCAAGCCGCCAAGTTGCTCGAAGCCGCCAAAAAAGACGGCGCCCTCGATCCCGTTGCTGAAGTGCGTCTCGCATTCAGCAAAGCCAAACCCGCACTCGCCAAGAAGTTTCCCGACAAGATCGCCCGGGACAATGTCCCGACGTTTCTTTTGCTCGGCGAACCTTCGTCCGGAAAAACGGCCATGCTGGCGGGCAGTGGACTCAGCCGGCAACTCGTCGAAGGCAAGGATCCCGTCGTTGGCGACGGATCCGCCGTCAACTTGTGGCTCATCGATCAAGCCATCGTGGTGGATGTCGCGGGTCGTTTGCTCATTCAAGAAGGCGGCACAGCGGCCCCGGATGCGGGTTACCGCGCGCTGCTCGCGGAGCTCAAAAAACTCAGTCCCTCGCGACCCATCGACGGAATTCTTCTCGCCGCGCCGTGCAACGATCTGACGCCCAACGCTCGCGCGACCCAGAACGAACGAAAACGAAAAGCGGGCATCCTGCGTTCGGCGCTCGTCCTTGCACAACAAATGCTCGGCATGAACGTGCCGGTTTATCTCGTCGTAACCCAGTGCGACAAACTCCGTGGTTTCTCGCGCCTCACGACGGAAATTCCTCCGGGCGCAAAAGACGACATCCTCGGCTGGTCCAGCCAAGATCCTCCGTTTGCCGCAGGCTCGGAAGATTGGGTCGATGATGCGACATCGACCATTCGCAACTCCCTTCTTCGGCAACAAACGCGGCGCTTCGCCAACACGCC
>DAOMZH010001035.1:0-4012 GCA_035437985.1 Polyangium sp. (in: bacteria)
CTCGACGTGTCCGCGAGCATGGGCGAGGACAGCCGCAAGCTCGCGAAGACGTTCCGTGATCGCTCGCGGACCTTCTTTCGGATCGATGCCGAATCGTTCGAAGGGATTGGAGCTCGATTCCTTCATGACGCGATCCCCAGAAGCTTTTTGGCTTCAAGAAGACGCTTCTGCGCTTCGGGCAAACGCGTCAGCGACGGATAGAGCGATTCTGCCCGATTGATCATGCCTTCGGCGGTCGCGACACCTTGATGCGTTGGTGCTCGTGCCCCGGGCAATAAGCGGAGCGCCTGTTCGCAAAGAGAATGAGCCAACGTCAGACGCGTGTTGCGATGCGACGGACAGATCTTCAACGCACGCTCGGCAATGGCCATCGTTTCTGCATCCGTACGTGCCACATCTGCTTTGAACACCAACATTTGTGCACAACGTCCGGCGTACGCGACTTTGGTCGGATCCGTTTCGATTCGTTTCGTCAACGAATCGACCATGGGCCAAATCGGCTCGATCAGGATCCCTAGATCTCCCCAACGACTTTGCCGGCAATGATTCCAACCCAGCGGCGTCGCTTCGTCGACCATGGCGATCTCCACGGACTCGTCGTACCCCGACCACTGCCAGACCGCGACAAACCTCCGCATCAATGCGGCACCTTCTTGGGCCGAGGGTTCTCCCTTGGACGAAGTCTCGGCGATGGCCGTCAAAATAGGAGTGAGCGCATCTTCGATCGCCGATGCGATGAGCGTATCCGCACGTCGCGCAGCCTTTTTCTCGAGCTCTGGAGCTACGCGTGCGGCGTGACAAACCTCGGGAACTCGACGTAAAATAGACAACGCTTGTTGCGCAGGAAGCGTGAGATCTCGCGCTCCACTTCGCGCGCGTTCGCCGAGCTCTTCGAGGGGCCACATCGGAACATCGGCAAGCGTGTTGTCGAGATCGGTTCGAGGCAGCGCTCCGCCCACGATCGCTTCGCCAAGTTCGCGGAGGTAGCGTTCCTCGCGCACGAGCGCGAGCCACGCGACCATCGAGCGCACGGAGGATTCTGGATCTTGCTTGAGTTTTCCGATGCGAGCGTGATGCAGTGCGAGGTGGTGCAGCAGCTCGGGTGCGCCGTCGAGATATCGAGTCGGATCGAGCAGCGCGATGAGATCGTTCGGATTGCCAGAGCGGGCTTTGTCAACCGCTTCGGCGCCGCCGGGTACCTGACGAATCGCGGCACAGAGGCCAGCGGCATGCCACGGCACTTGGGCGTCGTTGCCCAGTTGGGCGTGGACGAGGCGCTCGAATGCAACTTCATCCGTGAGCCGCGCGAGCAGCGCGTCGTCCTCCTGTCGCCACACGACGAGAATCATCCCGACATGCGCACCGGTGGTCAATGATCGTCGTTGGCGAGCACTTGTGATATTCGTCGAGGTCGGTCGTTCAACGGATCGCCGACACGAAGGAATGCGGATCTTTCGCGCAAACGCGCTGGGACGCCAATGAACTACGTCGTCAAATCGGGGGATACGCTCGCTGCGATTGCCAGTCGACATGACACGACGGTGCAAGCCATTCTCGCTGCGAACCCGCAAATCAAGAATCCCAATCAGATTTTCGTTGGACAACAAATTAAAATTCCGACGGCTACGCCGACCGCACCTGCACCACAGCAGCCGACGGGTTCTACGGGCGGAACTTCTGCCCCGACGGGAACATCCCAGGGCGGACCACCAGCCACGGGGCCTTGGCAATTGCCGAAAAACGGCGCGGCCAGGCGTTTGGCCGTGAGCGATTTCGCAGCAGCTGCAAAGAGTTTGGGCTGTGAAACCGCGGCAGTACGTGCCGTCGCCGACGTGGAATCAGGTGGAAGAACAGGCTTCGACACCAAGAAACGGCCGAAGATCTTGTTCGAGATTCACCTGTTTCGCGACAACACCAAACATCGATACGACAAGAGTCACCCGCATCTGTCAGCGCCTTATTCGAGCCCGCGACGACGCGCGAGTTACAACCGCGACCAATGGGTCGTCATTCACGAAGCGTTTGCCCTCGACCCTGACGCGGCTGTGAAAAGTGCTTCTTGGGGCATGTTTCAGGTGCTCGGCAGCAACTACAAGATGTGTGGCTGGAAAAACGTGCGGCAGTTCGTCTACGACATGTTCGAATCGGAAGCCCAACACTTGCGCGCGTTCCTCGGCTATTGCCGTGCCGCGAACATCACGCCGTATCTGAAGACCCACAACTGGGCCGCATTTGCTCGCGGCTACAACGGTCCCGACTACGCATCAGGCGGATATCACACGAAAATGGCGACGGCTTACGCCCGATACAAGAGGCAAGGCTGACGGAACGTCGAGCAACCGTCAGCGGTGCCCTCTCGCGAAGCACTGGTGCCTCGACAAACCATGGAAATCGTCTCTCATTGTCCCCTGCTCGTTGCAAGTCGACCGTACCGCACGGTACGTGGAGCGCGTTTCGTTCTCGTCATCTGCAAAGGCACCTTTCAGCTCACCCCCTCGACGGCGACTTTCGGCGCCGCGCCCGAGCCCATTCACGAAATTGACCAACGTTGGGACGACAAACCCGACCGCAGCGTCTTCGCCCCCAGCGACATCGTTCCCTTCAAACGCGACGCCGACGTGGTTCTCGTGGGCCATGCGTTTGCCCCCGGAGGTCAACCCGCACGCTCGATCATGACCCGCTTGTGCGTCGGGGACGTCGACAAGTGCGTCGAAGTCTTCGGGGACCGGCTGTACACGCCTCATGGCGAACTGCGTGACGGACCAAAGATCTCGCGCGCTCGTTTGCGCTACGAACGAGCCGTGGGAGGGCCAGGCACGACAAACCCTGTGGGTATGCGCCACGACAAGAAGGATCTTTTCGGGTCCATCGCGATGGCCAGCTTGCAACCACCTGGCCTTCACGTCACGCGCCCGGACGAACTCTCCGAACCCGTGGGATACGGCCCAATTGCCCCCGATTGGCCCACACGTACGAGTCGACTCGGACATTGGGCCGCGACGTTCTCTCCAACGCATTGGTTCGACGATGCGTTGCCCGATGACATCGATCCGTCGTTCTTCAACGTCGCCCCACCAGATCAGCGGTTGCGTGAGATTCGTCCGGACGAACGAATTGTCCTCGAAGGGTTGATGGCGGATCAACCGCGGTTTGTCACGCAGCTACCTTCACTCCTGCCGCAAGCGGTTGTCGAGCGCGTGAATGGCAAACGGGATCCGCTTCGTTTGCGGGCCGATACGTTGTGGATCGATACGAACCGACGATTGTGCACCGTGACGTGGCGCGCGAGTCTCGCGTTGACGCAGCCCGCGGATACGGGCCGGATTGTCGTGACGCTCGGCGCGCCAGAGACGAGCCGCGTATTTGCCCGAATCGATCCAGCGTTGTTGGCGATGCCCATGCCTTCCACGGGCCCCGATGCTGGCGCGACGGTCAGCGTGAATCTACACGGCAAGAGTCGCCCCGTGACTCCGTTTGACCCCCAAACGATCGCCGCCCCGGAAACGTTTGATCTCCCGGATGATCCCGCATTCATGGAGGACGATGCGATCACGTTTGTCCAGGATGACGACGTGAAGACCGCCACGCTCCCGTTTGTCGCGTCACCCCATGCTTCGAATGACCGCCATTCGAATGTTCCGCAGGCTGCAGTCGACAAAGCATTGCCATTTGCCGCGCCGGTGCGTGCTCCTTCCTCCCCAGGTTTGCCCTTTGCTCCACCACCTGCTCCAGCGTCAGGAGCACGTGATTTGCCGTTCTCCACGCCGCCAAACCCAGCAACACCCTTTGATTCGGCTGTTTTTCCGGTTCCCCCGCGCCCCCCAATCGCGCCGCCACCACTTGCTCCACCATCGCGGCCACCCATCACTCCACCGCAAATGGTGGCGCCACCAGCGCCTCCTGCTCCTGTAGGTCCCCCCGTCGCCGCGCGAGACTTGCCGTTTGTCACTCCATCGAGTTCGTCGCGTCCATCCGAGCCGCCTACTTTTCCCTCACGAAGTATTTCCTCGCC
>DAOMZH010001036.1:0-4011 GCA_035437985.1 Polyangium sp. (in: bacteria)
TGCCCCTCGAGTCTTTTTGCTGCGCAAAAAGACGGGCAGACTGCTCCGCCCCCCAAACCCCCCGAATTCGACCCGAAACCTTGCTACCTTCTGCGGCCGTGCCGGTCCCCGAAAATCTTCTCGGCGACCCGTCTGTGACGGGACCTCTCGGCTCCCTCGCACTTTCTCATGTGCGCCCGGGCAGCACGGTGCTCGCGCTGCGCGCCGCGAAGTGGCACGAAGGTTTGGCGCGGCTAGGTGTCGTCCTGCCGTTTTCCCTGGTCCACGACATCGGCCTGCTCTTCGCCGCCTCCCGCGACCATTTGGAAATTGCCCCGCGTTGTGAACCGTCCTCGATCGCCCGCGGATTGCCCGATCTCCTCCGTTTGTCCGACTCGTACCGCCGCGTCCTCGACGAACTCGCACAAAGCGAAGTCGTACGCCGCGCCTCCGAACTCAAAATGGGCGACGACCTCGTCATCGTCCTGCTCTCGCGCCTTCTCGGAGGCCTCACCTCCCGCATCAACGTCGCCCCCGCCTATCGCGCCGCCATACCGATCGATGCCTCCCTCTTCAATCGCCTCGAAGCTCAACTCCCCACTCTCTTCAGCACCGTGCGCCGCAGCTTCGAAATGTCTGCACTCCAAGCCCTCGAAACGTCGCGTCTCTACGTACTCACCATGACCGACGCCCTCGACCTCGATACCTTGCGCCTCTTCGGAATGCTCGGTGCTGACGGCACTGGCGGAGCTCTCGCCCAAGTCGACCTGCTCGCTGCATTTCAGTCCCCCGAAGCCAACGACGTCGTCAACTTCTCCTTGGAGATTCTCCCAAGCGTTCTCGAAACGAAGACCCGACGCGCTGCCGGCACCACCGCTGCTCACGGCTACAACGGCATCGGTACCCGCGGCTCCATCGATAGCCTCGTCCTCACCGAACTCGCCTGGGACGACCTCGAACTCGCGCGACGTCTGGCCGACAACGAAGTGCTTTATTACGCGCGTGAACAATCTCGCGACGAGCAACGCCGTGTGCACTACATGCTCATCGACGCTTCCGCCTCGATGCGTGGCGATCGCCAAACGTTTGCCCGAGGTATGGCCATCGCCACCGCGAAGAAACTCTTGCTCGAAGGTGAAGACGTCGCGTTTCGCTTCTTCGATGCGCGTCTCTACGAAATACATCGCGCCCACGGGGACAAACTCCCGACCGCCCATGTTCTTTCGTTCAAAGGTGAACGAGGTCGTAACCCGGCCCGAGTTTTTGCAGAGTTGTCCACGGACCTCGACTTGATGCGGCAACGCGATCCTCGCTCCCCCGTCATTCATCTCTTCACGCACGCAGCGCTCTACATCCCGCGTGAAATGGTGCAGGCAGTGCGCCGTTTTGCGCATATCGCCGGCGTGTTCATCCTGCCTTCCGGCGGCAAACTCGACCTCGACTACCTCGACTTGCTCGATGCGCACTGGGTCGTCGATCACGCGACCTTGTCGAGTGGTTCAGCCCGGGCAAACGCGGCTCGATCCATCCTCGATCAAACAAAAGCAACTGCATCCGAGGAAGCTGTCGCGAAAGGAGCCCAAGCATGAGCGCTCGGTCCCTTCAGGAGCTGCGTGAAGATGCTCGAGCTGCTGCTTCGCGAGGTGATTCCGAACGTGCCCGGCATGCGCTTCTTGGAGCGCTTGGCGATACGAAAGTGCGCGAAGAGGAGTACGTCTCGGTCACGCGCGAGCTGCGGGATCTGTTGATCAACATTGGCGATTTTCGCGGTGCTCTGACGCTGGATTGGTACGCGGGAAACGATCGCGGGCAGAAGGATCTGGTCACGCGTGTGCCGCCGATCGATCGCGCACGCACGTTACTCGCGTGGGCCGATCGCGCCGAAGAACCCGGTCGCAAACAAGCGCTTTATGCCAATGCTGCCGACGAATACGAAGCGGCAGGGCTCGTCGCGCAAGCCGCCATCGCCCGCGAACGAGGAGGCGACTTGTATCGCGCCCGCGCCTTGTGGTCGCGTCTGGCGCAACTGCTCACGGGATCAGGCGGCGACTTCTATGCCGCAGGACTTGCTCGGTTCAATCTGGCTCGTACGTCCTTACGAACCGGCGAACCAGCAGCAGCACGCGAAGCCGTCGTGTCGTCCGTGCACCTCCTCGAAGAAGCTGCCGATCGTTACGAAACCGTAGGACAACGCGAACGCGCTTTCGATTGTTACCAGGTGCTCATCGCCATTGGACGCGAGAGCGGCGAGTTCGAACACGTGCTCGAAGGGTACGTGAACGTCATTCGGATCCTGCGCGAGGATCACCTCCGTTATTACGCGCTCCAATCCTACGAAGAAGCCTTGTCGGCCGCGGAAAAGCAGAAAGAAGTCTCGGCTGCGGCCACGCTGGCGCGCGAGATGAGCGCGTATGCGCGCAAGGAAGGTCTCGCAGCCGTCGCCAACTTCGCCACGTTTGCCCAAGCGCGTTTGTGGCAAGAGGTCGCCGAAGCTGCACTGGCTCGAGGTTCGCCCCCGTCGATTGCGGAAAACGCCTTGCTCGCGGCAGTGATTTCTTTGGGCGAAGTGGGTCAGTACGGACGCGTAGGATTCGTCTACGACAAACTCGCGACCCTCGAAGTCGAACAAGCTCGCCGCAAACATTATGCATCCGCGCGGAAACGATACGTCGAAGCCGCAGACGCCCGGATCGAGAGTCAACCGCTGCCCGCGCATCTGCGCCACGAAGTAGGTTTTCCCGATGTGTGGCACGTCGATCTCGTCGAGTGGGAACAACGCGGCAGTGCCACCGAAGCAACGGGCGATGTGATCCTCGAACCTACGGGTTGGGCCGAGATCACGCGTCGTCGCGCCTTGCTCGCCCGCCTCACTTCGCTGGCCATCGAAACACAAGAACGTTCGTCCCCGATGCACGGGGCAAACGCTCAACTGTACGTCACGCTCGCCGAACAACTCGCCCAAGTCGAGCTCTACACAATCCTTTCCCCTCTGGAACGTTTGTTTCGACGACCGGATCCCATGGTTCGCGCAGCAGTCGTGCGCGCTCTCTCGCGCTTCCTCTACAAACGCACGTTCATCACCTTGCGCGACGCGCTGAGTGATCCAGATGCAAACGTGGTGCAAGAGTCGGCCAAAGCCATCGAAGACCTTCGTTTTCCGCATGCCTTCGATCCCCTCGCGCGCATTTATCGGGAGGCTCAAAGCCCCACGATCCGTGCGTCTGCCGTGCGAGCCCTCGCGCATATCGACACGCTCGAAGCTGCCGAGCTTCTTCTCTCGATCATCGAACACGATGGCCGAGACGAACAAAAAGCGGCCGTCGAATCGTTACGCAAAGCCCGCGGCATGAAGTTCATCGACGTCGCGAAAAGCGCGCAATCGAGTTTGTCCGAGACTGCGAAAGCCGCTGTCCGTGAAATTTTCCGTGCCCGCGGCGTGAGCTGATCAAGCTCATTTTACGCAGTTTTGCGTGGTTTTCGCTCTGCCATACGCAACCTTGCGTAGGGAGATTTCTGTACGGTTTATCCGGTTCTTCCCAAGCGAATTCCATTTTCGGGAGGTCTATTTCTGTACTCGAAGACGGCCTGTGTCCTGGGGGGGACACAGTGGGGGGGTAAAGCCGTCACGGCCCCCGGGAGGCTCGCTGCTCGACAAGAGGTCGACATTCCGGCGACTCCCGGTGGCCGAGTTGTTTTGTGGGCAAACTATTTTCCGAGGATCGAGGCTAGGGCGGGATCGAGGTTTGGCCAACGAAACTTGTAGCCCAATTCGGTGGCCCGATGGGGCAGGACGCGTTGTCCCGTCGTGAGGAACTCGGAGGCTTCGCCCATGGCGACTTTGATGGCCGTCGTGGGAACTCGGAGCCATGACGGACGATGCATGGCCCGGCCGATTGCTTTGGAAAGCTCGGCGTTGGTGACCGGGTTTGGCGCGACCGCATTGATGGGCCCACGGGCTTCGGGATTGTCCAAACAAAACAGGATGAGTTGCACGACGTCATCCTTGCGGTCGTGCGCGAAATCAATGTCGAT
>DAOMZH010001037.1:0-4009 GCA_035437985.1 Polyangium sp. (in: bacteria)
TTGAAATGACCCGTTCGTCGGCATTCCCGTGTCGTCCTCATCGCCCCGGCCCGCTTGGGGCCCGAAGCGCCAGCCCGGACCATGGCACGATTCCTCGACCCGATTCCAGAGTCGCGACGGTCGCGGCTGACACCGTATCGCCCGTTTTGCGACGCTGCATTAGGGGGAGCGCCGAAAAATTGTCGGCCCGGGGATCGGCTGCTATCCGGCCGGCCATGGCGCGATCCTCCTCGACACCCGCCCGGGCTCCCCGGCAGGCCCGGCGCGCTCGCGCCGACGGCCGCGGCCCCGACCAGCTCCGTCCGATCGAGATCGAGCTCGACTATCTCGATCACGCCGAGGGCTCGGTGTTGATCCGCTTCGGGGCCACGCGGGTCCTGTGCGGGGTGAGATTCGAGGAGCGGGTTCTAGGCTGGAATCTCGCATTTTGAGGTCTTCAGTTTTCGGCTTGAAAAGGGGCGAATGGGAAATGAGCCTGTGGAGCATGCTTCATGAACGCGCTTCGTGAAGCATTGTTGTCCGGTTTGTCGGAACCAATGCACGTCGCTTCCGTAACTCGTGAAAAAGACATTTTCGTCGTGCGTTTGCAGGATCAAGAGGGAACTGCCCATATCCTCGAGTTTTGGGAGCGGAATACTTCTCGAAAAGCTTACAAATCGGGGCAATATTTGGCGTTTGCGTATCGTCCGCCGCCCGAAACGTCTTCTTCGGCGTTCGAGCAGCGGGTGATCAATTCGTGGATGCATAACGAGGAGCACATAACTCGAGCCGCCCGTGAGTTTGTCGAAGTGCCCGTCGTTCGCCCAGAATCGGGGCGGCCCTTGTTTTGGCGAGAAAGTACGATTTCGATTCGTGTAGCGCGAGCTTGGCCTGGCGCGGGTTCCGTGGCACGTGCGGTGCGCGATGCATTTGCCGCGGAAATGTCGGCGATGCCTCCGCCCTCCGAGGTGCAGATTTATTTCGAATCAGCGTGTGCCCAAGCTTGTGAGTTTTGTGAAGAGCCGCAAAAACGCGATTTTCTGCATCGGCGAGCGGCGCAACGCCTCTTGGTGCTGCAACACGACGCGCACCTTGATGTCGTCTCCACGGGCATTTTTCGTGAATTGGTCCTTTTGACAACGGAGTACGGTTTGCCCGTGCGCGTAACGGGACACGATTGGACGCGGCACCCTCATCGGGAGCACTTGCTGCGGATCCTGGAGAATTGCGAAAAGACGCGGATTCGCCTTCAAGGGCCCTCGTTGGCGTTCGAGTCGACGAGTTTGGCTCGGCGTATCGCGGCGCTTCCCGGGCTCGAATGGGTGGCGACGACGTTGCAATCGGCGGATCCCGACGAACACGACGCCATGGTTGGGGCGCGAGGGGCCCACGGTCGGCTCTTGAATGCGCTCGAAAACCTACAAGTGGCTGGGGTGCGGGTGGTGCTCAGCGTGGTGCTCACGCGGCGCGCCGTGCGTTCGCTCGTGAAAACGTTGGCTTTTGTGAAAGAACGTGGTTGGCGCGTCGAACTCGCGGCGTTTGTCCCGGATCGTGCGTTGCTCCACGCGGATGACAAATTGACTCCGCTTGACGAACTGCACTCGGAACTCGAGAAGAGTGATGCAGATGCTGCAGATGCCGTGGCCAGTATGGTCGGGATACCGTATTGCGCAGTTCCAAATGGGTTACGCATCAAGATTGCGCCGGTGCTCGGCACTCGGGAGCGTGACCCGCTGGAGTTTGGATTGGTTTGTCGCACGTGTACGCGCCGAACGACGTGTTCGGGCGTTGTGTCTGGATATGGGCGTGTTTTCGGGGAGCGTGGTTTGACGGCGCTCGCGCGTGACTGATTACGGCACGCTGGATGCTTTTACGGCGTAAACGATGCGCGGCATGTTTGTATGCCCCTCGGTATTGATGAAAAGGCGTCCGTTTTCAGGGATGTAATGAATACCTTCGGGCATGTACCCCCATTTGCCGTCGGCTGAAAGATAGACTTTGCTGGCTTGATTTTGAAGCCCCGTGAAGAGTGAACCATTGTATCGCGTGGCGTTCAGGAAAAACTTGCCATTGATGGCCGTGGCGCCTTGGACGTTCCGATTGCCTGCATACCACGCGCCATTGGCGTGGACGACGTTTTTCGCATCCACCAACAGCTTGTGCGTGGTTGCGTCGAGGGGAAACCGGAGCAGACGGCTATAAATGCCAACGTTTACGTCGTTGTCGTATTCGCCTGAAATGAGGGAAGGCGGGTTTGACGTCGTATCGAGCGATAGATACGAAAACTTTGCCCGACAAGTCGAATCCGTACCCGTGGGATAATAAAATCCGCCGACTTGAGGAATCGCGTACGCATATCCATAGGCGCACGTCTCCGCGCCGACTTTGCCAATCTGGGCGCTGCATATCGCCGACGTGGAGACCGACATGATTCGGGTCATATCGAAAACGCGCACACCACGGGACGTATCGGCTACGTACAAGTAGGAGCCATAAAGCGCCATGCCTCCGGCGTGTATGTCAACCGAGACGAACCCTGCGGCTCCTTTGGGTTCGACGAACAACGCGTGACGATAGGGCACATTGCCGCCAATCGTAGTAACGTCAGCCAAAGACAGACGAATTCCCTTGTCGCCGCTCGCGGGTGGGTTGGGGTCCGCGGCGATATTCGTTTCGTCGTAATGCCAGGACACGAGGACGTAGTCACGATTGCCGGCTTTTCCTCCAGTAAGTCCTTGCGGTACCCAATACGTGACGTTTTGATCGCCGGCTTCCCATTCGAATGCGGCTTGATAACCCACGACGGTCGCGAGATTGGCGGCGAGCGCGGTATCTGGCTTGGTTGCGGTGCGATTGAGGTTGAGGGCGTCGAGCGCAACATAAGGTAATCCCAGCGCATCGACGGCTGCCGCATAAGCGTTCCACGTGCCTGTATCCACCAGGTCGAAGTGTGCAGGATCGATTTCACGCAGACCATCGTGCTCGGAATATCCAGCAATGGGACCATGCTCGGGACAAACACATGTGGGTTCGCCAATACACGTCCCGCCCCCGGTTCCACCCATTCCGGCGCCACCTGTGCCCATACCACCCGTTCCGGGGCCGTTGCCTCCCGAACCTCCGGCGGCTGTCCCGCCAAACCCACCCATTCCTGTGCTGCCGCTCGATGAGCCCGAGGTTCCTCCCATTCCCGCTTCGCCAGAACTGCTACTTGCGCCCGTGCTGCTCGTTCCTAGATCCGAGGGCGGCGCGCTGCACGCGGAAATTGCAATGCTCGCAAGGGCCAAGGTTGTGAAATGGCAGATCGAGGCGAAGTAGGAGATAGGCAACATGCCGAAATGCCTATCACGGTTGGCGACGAACGGGTGAAGAATTTTGAAACACATATCGTGATGTAGGCCGGATGAGTTGCGCTCGTTTGTCTCGACAGGCGCGCCCGCAGACAATCCCAAACCGGCGTCCAAACGGTCCGAATGAAACCGATCTTGCTCTCCGAAATTTTCCGCGCGATATGGAGTTGCGCTTTGTTGCAATGCCGTGCTCTATTGTTCCAAACGCCATGAGTCAATCTCGCAGTTCCGAATCGCCGCGCCCCGTCTTGAAGATTGCGCCGCTGTTGTTTTGTTCGGGGGCCTGCGCGCTCCTTTACCAGGTTGTCTGGGTGCGCCAATTTCGACTTGTGTTTGGGGCTTCGACGGCAGCGTCGGCGGCTGTGCTCGCGATGTTCATGGGCGGTCTTGGGGCCGGCGGATTGATTCTCGGACGTCGCGTGGACAAACGCCGCGACCCTTTGATGCTTTATGCGAACTTGGAGCTCGGCGTTGCATTGTTGGCGGCGGTGAGTCCGCTGGTGCTCGACGCAATTCGAGCTATCTATTCAGGGTTCGGGGGCACGATCACGTTGGGAATGTCGGCCGGAACCGTCGTTCGTTTGTTGCTTGCGGCGTTCGTCCTCGTGCCGCCCACATTCCTCATGGGAGGAACGCTTCCCGCGGCGGCGCGCGCCGCCAAAACGAGCGACGATGTTGGT
>DAOMZH010001038.1:0-4005 GCA_035437985.1 Polyangium sp. (in: bacteria)
GGCATTTCGCTCGAAAACTTCCAGGACATCAAAGAAAACGATGTCGTCGAATCGTTCGAGATCGAAGAGATCAAGACGAAGCTCACCTGAAATCCGCAACCAAAACCCAGTACGACACATCCAACCATCAACGGGCGGCTAGCTCTGGCCAGTCGCCCGAGGTTCGTCCTCGTCATTTATGTTTGTCGGCGTCTTGAGATTCAGTCTGGATGTCCCCGGATCGCGGTCCTTGAAGGACAAACGCAGCGTCGTGCGTTCGGCCAAAGAACGCATCCAGGGCCGCCTCAAGGTCTCCATCGCCGAGATCGGCGTGCTCGACGATCCTCGCCGCGCCACGCTGGGTGTTGCGGTCGTGTCCAACTCGCACACGGTTTGTGACCAGGTCATGTCGAGCGTGATGAGTATCGCGTCGACGTTGCCTGATGCAGTGCTGACGGATCGCGCGACGGAGATCGTCAGTTTCGGTGATGGTGGACGAGGCATTCAGGGCGGGATCGAGCAGCTCTTCAGCACATCCAATGACGACGACGAAGGAGGGTCACCATGACAGGTATGCGAGCCGCGCGTGTGGCTGCGCGGGTGCAAGAAGAGTTGGCCGTGCTTATGCGCTCGTTGTCCGACCCTCGTTTGCAAGGCGTTTTCGTGTCGCGGGTCGAGATGACCGACGACTTGCAAACCGCCAAAGTTTTCGTGCGTCACGAGCAAGCTGGCGAGATGTCCCAAGCCGCGAGAAAGTCGCTGCTCAAAGGTTTCGAGTCGGCGAGTGGACGACTACGCAAAGAAGTCGCGCGTGCTGTGGCGTTGCGCCGGGCACCTGAACTGCGATTCATCTATGACGCGGGACAAGACAGCGCCCATCGCGTGGAGGAAATCCTGCGCGAAATTCGAACCGAAGGTGCAGGGCAGGGCGGCAAATCCGGTGTTTGATCTCCGTCACAAATGAGCCGCTGCGAAAAGCCGCGTGATAAGTTCTGTCCGTGAACCTGGAGGCCGGCGCGCTCGTCGGTAACAACATTCGCCTCGTGCGTCCGCTCAAACGCGGCGGGATGGGGAGCGTGTGGGTTGCCGAGCATCAAACGCTGCGGATGCAGGTTGCCGTCAAGTTCATGGCCGAGCGACTCGCAGAAGATCGCGAGTACGTCGAACGTTTCGCCCGTGAAGCAATGGCGAGTGCGCAGATCAAAAGTCCGCACGTCGTGCAGGTCTTCGACAGCGGCGTCGCCGATGGAACACCGTACATCGTGATGGAGCTGCTGGAAGGGGAAGATCTCCGTACGCGGCTGGCACGAACAGGGCCGATTGCGGTACGCGATGCAGCGCATGTCGTCGTGCAGCTCGCGCGTGCTCTGTCGAAAGCCCACGCTGCTGGCATCGTTCATCGCGACATCAAACCCGACAATATTTTCCTCGTCGAACACGACGGTGAACCGTTCATCAAAGTGCTGGACTTCGGCGTCGCCAAACATGCCGCCCAAGACACGGAGTTTGGCATGACCGAAACAGGCGCGATGGTCGGAACGCCGCACTACATGAGTCCCGAGCAGATCCTGAGTGCTCGACGGGTCGATCATCGCGCTGATTTGTGGTCTGTCGGAGTCGTGATGTACCGCGCGCTCACGGGTGCGGTTCCGTTTCAAGGTGAAACACTTGGTGCAGTGTGCGTCGCGATTGAACGAGCAACGTTCGTTCCAGTTTCGCAACGTCGTCCCGATGTTTCGCCGGCTGTGGATAGTTGGTTTTCCCGCGCGCTCGCTCGCGAACCCATCCAACGATTTCAATCCGCCAAAGAGATGGCCGAATCGTTTGTCGCCGTCGCGGACGATGGAGCGCACACGTCAGCCGTTTTTCGCGCGCCACAAGCGAGTTTGCCGCCCGTTGGTGCCCCCCTACCTCCGCCTCCGTCGGCCTCCAATCCCTGGGGTACCAATCCGACAAACCCAGCGCTGGCCGTCGCACCTGTGCCGCACATATCGTCCACCGCATTGCCCGCGCCCCAAGTGCCCAATTTGGGAACGTCGGTCATGCCACCTGCGCCGCCAGGACCACCACCACCGCTCGAGCCACCTGCGCCACCCATGTTGTCACCTGCTTGGCAGGCTTCGAGCGTTGCGCAGCAACCCGTTGCACATCAAACGTTTCCAGGTGCTTCGGTCACCCACGCCGAACGAGGAGGTTCGTCGCGGCGGGCCATGATTGCCCTCGTGTCGGCAGGTATAGGAATTTTGGCGCTGGTTTTGACGTTGGCGATCGTGCTCGTTTTGAAGGGCCCACAAACGGAACCTGCAGCGGCTGCATCACCCGGCGGCACGTCCACGGTTGCCGCTGCACCGCCTCCAACCGAAGCGACGACAGCGGCAATTCCTCCTGCTGCTCCAGTTGTGGCAGCATCAGCCGCGGATACCGGCACGAGTTCGAAAACCACGCCGACGGTCAAGTCAAACCCCACCGTAAAACCACGGCGGGATCGAGGTTTCTGACGTGGCGTTGCGTTTGCCAAATCGTTCGGGCCTCCTGCTCTCGCTCCTCGTGAGCGTAGCGTTCGTCTTTCCGAACGAAGCTTCAGGACAAACAAGAACCGAAATCGAGATGGCGCGTAGTCTCATGGATGAAGGCGATGCGCAGCTCGAACGGGGCGACGCCAAGGGTGCGCTGCGGTCCTACCGTGCGGCGCACACGATCATGAACGTGCCGACGACAGGTATCGAAGTTGCCCGCATGGAGGCGAAACTCCGGCACCTCGTCGAAGCGCGCAAGGTGGCGCTCGAAGTCGCCCGCATGCCCGTCAAACCTCGTGAACCCAAGCCGTTCACCGAGGCGCGATCAGATGCGCAGCTGCTCGCGGATGCGCTCGAGACCCGAATTCCGCGACTCACGATCGAGATGAAAGGCGCGCTGAGCGCGGCCACGGTCGAGTTGAAAATCGATGGTCGGATCTTGCCGAGTGAAGAGATTCGGGATCCGATTCCGGTTGATCCGGGCAAACACGAGGTCGTGCTCGTGCCTTCGGGAGGCGAGCCGGAATCTCGAACCGTCACCGTCAGTGAAAACGAAAAACGCACGCTCACGTTTGGTGATGGCTCCGCGTCGTCGGATACAGCCAAACCAGTACGTCGGACTTCGCCGCTGGTCTTCGTGGGTTTTGGTCTTGGCGGAGTCGGGCTCATCGCTGGCGCCATCACGGGTGGTTTGTCGCTCTCCGGGGCGAGCGAAGTGGAGAAGATTTGTCCCAAGGGAACCTGTCCAAGCCAAACGGACATCAACCAGGCCAAACCCATCCACGACCGGGCGTATACCTTGGCGAACGTGTCCAACGTAGCGTTTGCCCTGGGCGTCGTCGGGGTTGGTCTAGGGGTTACCGGATTGCTCTTGGGACCAGCCGCCGACAAAAAGCCGGAATCCGAAACAGCATTCCGGGTGTTCGTCGGACCAAACGGAGCGTTGGTTCGCGGCTCGTTCTAGGACGGTTTGGCCAGCCGCATGATCAGAATCACGGCGGCCACGATGAGCACCACGAGCACGGCCACGACGTAGTACATGCGCGAGTTGTCTTGCGGGACTGTGTCGAGTTGCTGCCCGCCACCTTGCCCACCATTGGCGCGATTTGCTCCGGGTGCAGTTCGTCGCACACGCCACGGCACAGGCGCCTTTAATGGTCGTAGGGGCGAAGAGTTTTCATCTCCTGATGCTTTTGGACCAGGGATGTGCACTTGCGCAGGCGTTTGTTTGGGAGCCGAAGGTGCTTTTGGTTCGGGGAGGTCGAGAGCCGCGGCAGGTGTATCGGGAATCGATCCGGGACGCGCTGGAAGCGCCGAGATCCGATCCTTGCGACCGGGCAACGCCGACATGCCTGAACCACGCCCTGGAAGCGCCGAGATCCGGTCCTTGCGTCCGGGCAACACGGGAATGCGGTCGCTGCGTGTCGCCCAACCTGAAGCATGCTCAGCCGCCCGCCCAGCAAACGTCACTGGCAGTTCGCTGCTTTCGTTCAAGCTGGTCCAGTCCTCC
>DAOMZH010001039.1:0-4003 GCA_035437985.1 Polyangium sp. (in: bacteria)
GCGCGGGCGCAAGCCCCCCGAAGAAGCCCCCCCAGGCGACACGACGACGCCGTAATCGTTTAATGCTTTTCAGCTGGCAGGCAGGCGCTATTCGACCTCGACACGCCGCTGCACCTTCCCCTTGACCTCACCACGCTCCCGCATGTACGCTGCCCACCGGAGGGTCCGGTCATGCACACACTTCGTTCGGCGCTGGGGTTGCTCCCTGTTTTGTTGGCGCTTCCTCTTGGTTGCGGAAACGATGATGGCCTGCCCGGGGGTGCGCCGGACACGCCAATCGATGGCCCCTTGCCCACACCTGAATTGGTTTGTCCTGCTTATGCGGCGGATGCTTTTCCCGAAATGGCTCCGCTTCCAAGCGTCAATGGTTCTCCAACCGGAGCCATAAACGGCGTCTATTCGACGGATTCCCTCGGAAGTTCCCAGTACTCCATTCCTTTGACCATTCCACCCGCGCGAGAATCTCCCAGTTTGGGCATCGTGTACAACAGCCACGCGCCGAGCAGCACACTGGGCAAAGGGTTTGGCATTGCGGGACTCTCGTCCATTCATCGTTGCGGATCCAATTTGGCACAAGATGAACACATTCAAGGTGTCTCGTTATCGAATGCAGATCATTATTGCCTCGACAGTGCACGCCTACGGCAAATTGGCACAGGCCGTGATAACATTGGCACCTTTGCCGAATATCGACTTTGGCCGGATGCAAATATCCGCGTGCTCGGGTATGGTGCACCTACGGGCAATGACTTTGATGTGACGTATTTTATCGCGTATTTGCCCAATGGCGACAAAGTCCATTATGGCAAGTCCGCGAATGCACTCACCGTGTGGCGTGATGCCGTAACACGGTCGTGGCATAAAGAATTGGAAGTCGATCGGCGCGGAAACACGATTCGAACTACATACGCATCCCTCGGCGGAGGCGCGCACGGTACGACTCAGGAACACGTCATTGACACGATGACCTATGCCGGATTCATCGACGACCGCAACGTCGAAACACCGGGCGACACCGTCATCGATTTCGAATACAACGACGACCCCCGTTACGGCACACTTTTTTTCCAAGGCGATGAAATCAGCCGACGAGAGCGGCTCGTACGTATCGACATGCGTAAGAATGGTTTGCCCGTGCGGTCGTACTCACTCCATTACGAAGATGATCCCGCAACGAATGAATCACTACTCGCCCGCATCGACGAATGCGCACAAGGTGACCTCGAGCAATGCAAACCTGCGACGACATTCGATTGGCAACGCGGGGCCAAAGGTTTTTCAAAGCATCCGGTCAACGTATCTGTACCGACGAAAAGCGAGGATGCACGATTCTCGTGGACGCTCGCGGACGTAACTGGGGATGGCACTGCGGATATCGTCACCTCGACGATGCGTCCGGATTCCGAAGTGAATCGCTGGTTCGTATATGAAAACCAGGGCGAGGGCAGCTTTGCATCTCCAGTCGAATGGTTTACGGCGCCATTTCCGCGAGGTTTTGAAAAGCAATGGCAAATCGTCCCCGTTGACGAAAATGGGGATGGCCGCATTGATCTCGTGATCGATCAACCCGATCCCGTTTTATGGGACACTTTCCATGTGTTACGTTCGGTGGCCGAACCATCCCCGCATTTTGAATTGGTTGCGACCAACGTTCCCCGCACGAGCCCATTTCGCGCGTCCGAATTTACCGTGGACAGTCATTCGGGTTATGCCCTTGCGGACCTCGATGCCGATGGCATGAATGACTTCATTACGTGTCGGGACTTGCGCACATGGTACGGCATAGGCGAATATGTGCCGGACAATTGCGATGGTTTTGCCGACTGTCAGCCGTCGCTTGCGCGCTGGAGCGCACATATGTGGCGTGATGGCGGGTTTGAAGCGCGGGAACGGCATATCGAAGCGCTGGATGGCGTTTCGTGCTGGACCATGAAACGGTTTTTCGGGGCCGTCGATTGGGACGCCGATGGGCAAACGGACTTGGTTACCGCAGGCAAAGACGGGCATTGGTGGATACATCGATTGGACGTGCCGTCCTTGCAATGGGAGAGCGAACCACTCTTTTTCGTGCTGCCGAACGTGCTTGGGGTAACTGTCGCCGACGATCCTGTCGCCAAAATGGTCGGCTTTCCATTGACGCAAAATCATGCCCGCACGATGGAGACGGATTGGATTGCCCTGCGAGCGCTGTTTCCCGATTTGAATGGCGACGGGTACCCGGACCAACTCTATACGGGGCCGGCTGGGGTTGGTATCCAGCCGTTTGGTATCGTGAACCAAGGCCGCACCGCGACCTCCGAAGTGCTGGACGAAAATCAAAGTTTCTTGTTTCCCTACAGCGACCTGGACGATAACAGCGCGACGTTCTACTTCGGCCCCTACGCGCGAGTGTTCGATTATTCGGGCGATGGCCGAGATGACCTGATTTTGCCCGTTGGGGGCGCGTGCCGGAGAACCGAAGCTGACGCCTGTTACGTCATTTTTGAAAGCGGCCTGCTCGGCGAAAACGCCACGCCCATTCGCACCGACATTCCGTTCGAGAATCCAGGTGGCGAAAGCCTCGCGCCACAATATTTGCTCAAGACCGCAGACACGAATCTCGATTCGATGGTGGATATCGTGCATCCGACCGCCATCATGCATCAGATGTCGGTCTTCGAAAACCAAAGCAAGCAGAATCTATTAACGTCGATAACGACAGGCCGTAATCCCCTCGATGCCGAGGACGCCGGGTATTTGCCTGATGTCACCATTGAATATGGCAATCTCGTGGATGGCGCAGCCCACGTAGGGTCTGGAGACTTGGACGAACAGACCTACCTCGCACGTTGGAATGCGCGTAATGAGTGCAACTACCCGCGCGCGTGTGTGGTGGGTGGTCAAGCCGTGGTCAAGTCGTATACCTTGAACAATGGCCAAAACGAGCCGCGCAGGTTCACAAAGCATTACCGCGATGGTCGCGCGCATCGACTCGGACGAGGTGCGTTGGGGTTTGGCGAAGTGCAAACGCTGGACGTCGATACGGGCATTTTGACAAGCCAACGTTTTGACAATGTGACGTTCGACGATACCTTGCGGACGTTTCCTTTTGTGGGAATGCCGCTGGAAACGACCATCACGACGCCATTACCCACGACCACGTTGCAAACCATAACGAGCATCGTGCCGGAGGTGGTGCCGACGAATGAAGGCAAAACCTATTTCGTCATGACCCGCAGCACCGACAAGATCCGCATGGACGGCGCCAATATGCTGGAACGCTCGTGGAACATCGTCGACGATATGGATGATTTTGGTCATGTCTTGTTATCGCGCTCGGGCAGCGATGGCGTAGACCTGATCACGACGTCGACGCGCGTCGTCCGAAATGACCAGACGCATTGGCTTCTTGGCTTAGCAGAACAAGAAACGACCTGTAGCACCGCCCTCGGGGAGACGTTGTGTCGTACTTCGACAAACCAATTCAATTCGCGCGGCGAAGTTTATCGGCAGGTGCGTGCACCGGAGGATTCGACCGCGCATCTCGTGACGTATTTCCTTCGTGACGCATACGGCAATATCACAAATGTCATCAGCGATGACGAATTCGGCAATCATCGCGAGGCTTGTAGGACGTACGAGCCGACAGGCACGTTTCCTTGGGCCACTCGGAATGCCGTTGGTCACACGTCGTTTATTCTTTATCACCCTGGCTTGGGCGTGCCGCTGTCCGTGCGGGACGCCAATGGCCTCGTCACAAAACAACGTATTGATACGTTTGGCCAAACGGTCGAACAACATGCGCCCAACGGATCGATTACGACGATCGCCACAACGCGCGTCAAGAATGGCGTGTGGACGACGCGCGTCTTGCAATCGACGCCGGGGCATGGAGAAGTCGAAACGGTATTGGATTCGTCGGGACGCACGATTCAACAACGCATGCTGGGTCCCGAGGTGCAAACCATTGGAATGGGTCGCGTCGAAACGAATGCGTGGCTCGTGCAGGATGTGCGATATGACC
>DAOMZH010001040.1:0-3999 GCA_035437985.1 Polyangium sp. (in: bacteria)
TGGGTGGACAAACCGAGCTGCCCCGGAAACCTCCCGCTCGGCATGGTACGTCGCGCCCGCGTCGTTTTGCACGGCCGCGATGTATGTGGATCGCAACTCGGGCGTCATCGGAGCGTTGCCTGTCGAGGCTTCGTGAGCCGTCTCCGTTGCATCTGTTGCCGTGGGGAAATCGTTGGGTGCGGTATCCCCGCACGACATCGAAGTGGCCATTCCAATTAACGCGATGACCCACCATCGCCGCACACGGGTACTCATTACCATCACCATCACCATCACCATTGAACTTTCGTGTTACAGGAAATAGGAGGTCATCATGATCTCGGCCTCGTGTGGGGAAAATCACGCAGTGATTGATCCGCCATGAAGTTTCGCAACATGATTTTGTCCTCGAAGAGCGACCAACCGCAGGCGTCATGACGGCGGTTCTCATGACGCACAGAGCATCCGACGTGCCAACCCCATTGGTGCGGCCGTCTACTCCACGCCAGAAGCGAACGCTGCGGCCTGGGGAGCGACAACCATCGAATGGTTGTCGACTCGGAGGCGACATCGCGATGATACGTTATCAACACGCGCGGGTCCAGGGGCCAGCCGCCCGTCTACCCCACCTTGGCAGCGACTTTCCCGGCCACCCATTGCTCGATAGCCTGAATTTCTCCACACTCATCCGCTGTGGGCATCAAGCTCGGCCAAATGCCATCCGGCAGTGTCGGCGATTGGGTTTGTCTCTGCAAAATCGTGTACAGTTCCCGCTGCTTCGGCGTCAACAACGTGAGGTCATTGTCTCGTTGATTGACGAGAGCTTCCTGCGGGATCGACGCCATGACGGCCGTACCATTGCAGCCGTACGTCTGGTCCAGGAAGTTCTCGAGGCGCATGACGGCTTGCTCGTGGGACAACAAATCCTCCATCGACACATAAATCGTTCGGTCGGGATCCGTATTGTTCAGCAGAAATGCCATGTAGTATTGCCAAACCATCAGTGCGTGGCCGAATGGGAAATCCGGCGCTTCGGCTTTGAGAGCTTTCTGCTCGAAATACCGTTTTTGCGAATGCGCCGAATTCGCCGGGTTACGCAAGACCACGATGCAAATGGGCGACGTCCCCGTCACTTCTTCGACTCGTTGTTTCCAGAATGGAAACAGCGGCGTCATTTCGGGGACTTTCCAAAACCACGGTCGATCCGAAGGACAAGCTTTCATCATGGATCGGACCAATTCGCGCGCCGGTTCTTCGAAAACCTCGAATCTCGAATCGGTGGGTACCAAGTGACCGTCGAGCATGCGCTTGATGAGCGCACAGACGGACAAATGTTCGTAATACCCGGCCTTGTTCCATTCGTCCGCCTTGTGCAACTCCCGCATCTCGCCTGAATAGGCACCCCAGGCATGAACGAGCTGCGCGGTGAGTGATGTTCCACTACGCGGAACGCCAAGAATCAAAATAGGTGGATGCACGACGTACTCCTTGCTTGCATGAACTTTTCATGGATGCGAAATCGTCATCGATGGGAATGACGATCGACTTCATTTCGTAACGAATCGATTCTCCGAAGCCGGTCGATGAAGGTCAGAACCATTTCTTCCAGCGCGGGACGAAGAGATGCAGGTGTCAACTCAATGCACTGATCCGCATCGGAAATGATTTTAGCGACGGTGGCTGGCACTCCGACGTTCGCAATCGCCTCGAAGACAATGTGAGAATGCAGCGTCGAGAGCTGCGAGGATTGGGCGCGTTGGCATTCCTGCCAAAATGCGTCGACCGCGGGCGCGAGAGACGGCTCAGCGCGCACGGATGCCAAAAGCAGGTGCGTGACCATGCCCATTTTCAAATCGTTGTTTTCGCCGCTCTGCTCGCGTATCTCCGCTGAATTCACCACATCGTCGACGTCTTGGAAAATCTCCGCAAAGAGCCGCGAAACGCGGGGAGGCAATGGCGGAAGGTCACAAAGCAAAAGCGCGCTGTCCAAACCATAAGCAACGGCCGGAGTCACCTCGGAATACCGGCAGTCTAGCCAATGAGCGAGCGTGGATTCGTCGACCGTTGGATATCGCGAACCGAATTCCCACGTTTCGAGGGCGCAAAGGGTTTTGAACATGTCGAGGACCAAAGGCAAAACCATTGGCTCGTGTGTCGCAGTTTGCTCGACGATGGTGCTAATGAGAAACGCCGAAAAAGAGGCGGCCGATGCTGCTCCGAATCGTCCGGGATATGAAGGTCGACCCGAGCGCCGTGGGGTTTCGTCCACCGTATCATCGAGGATTGCGCACGCTTCCATGGCGAGCATCAGCCACGGTAAATGGCGTTTATGCCGAATCCCAATCCCTCCCGCATGATCCGCCAAGGACAGATACATGAGCGGGAGCAGCATGAAGGACGGTTGTTGATGTTCGAGAACTCCGTACGAATAATACGGAAATACCTCGGTTCGCACAGGCAACGCCCGCAAGGTTTCCCGGGCTTCGCCGAGCATGGGGGCAAATTGCGATTTCGTGCGGGCGAAGATACCCCGGAATTGGTCTGGGAATTTCACGTGTGCACCAGGGTTTGTCGAGGGGCCCATGGGCTGTGCAGAAAGAATCGTGGACATGTTCAACCCTCCTTTATGAATTCGACAACGGCCTCGAGGCCCGGCACGCTCGATATCGAGTCGGCCTTATTGCGCAACAGGAGGAGCGCTTGCATTCCGATTGCGCGTGCTCCTTCCACATTCTGAATCTTGTCATCGACCATCAATGCTTCGTGTGGTTCAATGCCGAGTTTCCGCGTCATATGCAGGTATGCATGCGCAGCGGGTTTGGCGAAACCAATCACGGGCGCTGACGCGGCAGCATCGACGAGGTCCGCAAGTCCCGCGGCGACGAGCGATTCTTCGATACTTGGCAGAGGAAAATTCGAGAGCACACCAATCTTTAGTCCTTGGCGGCGCAGCGTAATGAGCGTGGGCCTCGCGTCGTCGAAGGCTCGGATCATCGTCAGGTAATCGAATGTTTTCAGGTACGTGTGCGTCTCCGCGCCAATCGACCAGGTTTCCACCACGTGCTCCCAAAATTTTGATAGGAAATTACGCTCGGATTCGGTTGTTTTGGGTGTCTCGTGCGTCGCATACCAGTCGGCCCAATGACGCCGCAGTTGATCGAATGTAATGCCGGGAAACAGCCCAATGATATTCATTGCCGGTACGAGATCGAAATAGGTCAGCACCCCGTCGCGATCAAAAATGACAGCGCGAATGGCCATTGGTGAATATCCTCCGGAAGCGGTTTGGAGATTGTGCGTGGATGCGTGGATGCGGCGATGCGGCGATGGTGCGAAGCGCGGGCTCCCGCGGTAAGCGCATCGCAGTCTCATTCGCATTGACACATTCTTTGCCGACGACACCGTGTCGTCCTGGGTGAGAATGCACAGCGAATGCCAAGGGAGTTTCAGTAGATTTTATGGGATGCAACCATTGAATTGTCGCTTGCGCAGCAACAGGTCGCACGACATGTGGTTCTTGACGCCACAACAGGGCTTCGTGGCTGGAGTATGCAGTCGTCGCACCGTGATTGCCCGTTTGACGCGGCGTTGACGAGGGATGGATGTGTGCGCTGCGACGGCGTCGCTTGCGAACTTCAAGCTGAGCTTACCCAAAGTCAAACAACTGCCACCGTAGGCAAAAGGTCTACGACGTCGCCCACTACATCGGAGCGTTACCTCGACGATTTGGCGGCCACCACAAAGCTCCTCGAGAGCGGCAGCACGAGACCGGCTGCGATGCCCCGCAAACCGCGTGGGAAGAAAAACGCAGGAAGCTGAGCTCAGCCTTTGGCGTTTCGGTGCTTCTGCCTCACCTTATTGCGCCCTCGATTCACCGCCGATCGAATCGTATTCTCATGCCTGCCAATCTCGCGAGCAACCTCAGCGGGCTTGTCGCCCATTGCAATACGCAAAAGCATCCGCACGCATTTCTGATCGTCGGCACGAATCGCGTCCAGGGTTTCGCAAGCTTCGAGCTTC
>DAOMZH010001041.1:0-3998 GCA_035437985.1 Polyangium sp. (in: bacteria)
AATGACCTGGGCGCTCTGACGGGAAGATCGTTGACGGTCGAACAAGTGTGGCCTTTCGATCGCATCAAGGCTTGCCGACTTTCGTCGACGCAACATGGCGGAGATTGTCAATCGGAACTCGGGGTTTTTCCTGGTTCAGGCATTAACGATCCTTATCTGCTCGGCGAAAAAGCTCGCGCTGATTCTTACGGGACGTATCGAATCGACGCGCTCGAACACATGGGACCCGAACATATCGATCAAATAGCGCTTTTGTTAGCCGAAGGAGAAGCCATTTGGATCTCCCTCGCTTTTAATGATCGCGCGTGGCGCACGAGCAGCGTGACGTCGGGATATCTGCCGTATTATCCGCCGCAAGAAGGCGTGGGCCATGCGGTCGTGCTGCAAGGATATCGTATGGGGCCGACCGGGCGCGAATTTTTATTTCAAAACAGTTGGGGAACGGATTGGGGCCTCGGTGGGTATCTCTGGATTCCCGATTCAATGCTCCGCACACATATGCGTCGCGCCTATCGCGTGCGTATGTCCGACGCAGGAGGACCGCCTTCGGTTCCGCCGTCAGGACCTATGCCCAGCATACCTTCAAGCCCTTGTCCAGCTGGTCAAGTATCGGTGTTCGGCCTGTGCCTCCCGATGCTCAATGCTCCGGCCGGACAAACGCCCTCCCCTGGCGGTTTGCCAAAAATGCTCAATTGCCCACCCGGCTCGATTCCGAATCTGCTCGCGCCTGGGCAATGCATTCCGATTCAATGACGGTCACGGACGAAGACCGTGCCCGATTTGCTTACAAATGGCCTCTTTCGTCGATACCCACTCCCGCACCGGGGCACTCGACGACGCGGATGCGGCCGTCTTCGTCACCTTCGTCCCGCACAAATGCACACTTTGCAAATGGGTCATCTTTTCAAGGTACGGCAGCACGGCGTCGGTAATCAGGGTATTGTACAGATTCAACGATTCGAGGGGTAAATCGACGAGCTGTCGAATGTCGTGATCCACGATCTGAGTGCTGCTCAGACCGAGTGACGTGAGGGATCGATAATGGCGCAAGTGGGCCAAACCCGCACCCGTCACCTTCGTTCCGCCCAGATCCAAAGTCTTCAACGAGGGCATTTCTGGAAGAGACGCAAGCCCCACGTCATCGACGGGCGCTTTATGAAGGGACAATTCTTGAAGCGGCAAACCGCGTAAATAGCCAAGGCCTGGGCCTTGGATTTTGGTCCAGCCCAAATCCAGTTGCACGAGCCCCGGCATCTCGCGTAGGTGCACAAGCCCGGCATCGGTGACCGAAGTATGCAAAAGAGATAAAACGTATACGCCTTGCAAGTCTTTGACCAAACGAAGGCTTTCATCACCCGCATCGATGTCGCGCGTGGGCGACAACCATAACGTCACGCCACTGCCGCAACCTACGGCAGGTTCGGTATCGCCGAAATAAACCTCGTATTGACGCCGAAGAACGAAATGGTCTTCGTACCAATCCACAACGCGGTAACCAAGCGGATAAACAAGCGGCGCAAATACGGTCTCGGACCACGATTTCACCAGGCCCCCGTGATTATTGATGCGCCTTATCCGGAGGGCCGCCATCGCATTCAACACCGCCAAAGTCACCACAGCCAGGACAAACATCGCCGCAATCGCGTACACGGCCTTGCGCACGTGCCGCTCTGGCTTCGCATCAGGTTCTGCGTGCGGCAACGTCGTCATCGCCACCCCAAACATGCATCCGAGAACATCGTGAACAAGGACGGACAACACGTTTCAGGCTTTGTTCCCGTCGAAGATTTTCACGTCACCATGAGCCAGAATCTCGAGCAACCATGCTTCCAAACGCATAACAAAATCCTCGAAAGACGGCGTGCGATACGACCGTCGCACGTGATCCCAATCCGGATCGAGCATGACGATGCGAAAATGATCGCGATACCAGCCAGCATCGATCGAGATCTCGCGCCACGGCGAAGCGGGATCCGTCGAATACACATGAGTATCGGGCGGAGGTAGTTTGACGGCCCAGAACAAGTCTTCCGAGTCGTTCGATTCAATCATTCCAGAAGGTAAAACCCGCGCGTCGATCCCGTTGTGCCGAACGCCCCATCCTCCGGGAATACACAGCGGGACGAGCGACCACTTCGTTCCAATGCTCGACGCGAGACGCGATCCGGGTGCCAGCTGAAATAGGGGTGTACTTCGCTCGCTCATTTGCCCTTGGCCTGTATGTCGATGACTCGCGGTTTTTCGGGTTGATAACAAATGAGCCGGGGGTTTTCCTTGGGCATCGTGTTTTTGATATGAGCGATGATGGCTTCGCCCTGCGCCTTGCTTTTGACGGTAATGCCGAGACGTCGTCGGTCTTGGTAGAACTCGACGAGACCAATGTCGGCAACTTCGGGAAACGATGCGAGCGCCTTGCGCGTCGTGGGAAACGTGAAATCAGGCTTGTTTTCGGAGGAGACGTCGTACAAATGGACAAATGGACTCGTACATCCGTCGTGCATGTCGATACTCTTGCCTTCGCGCATGATGCGCACGGACCAAGCGTTGCGCCAGAATTGTTCTTTGCTATCGGCGAGGACGCCCGCCTTGCCGGTCTGCGCCGCCGCCTGGCTCCCGATACCGAAGGTCGCCAGCAGGAACGCGGTCGCCGTGACAGCCGAAATGGTCTTTTGGAACTTCATCATCACTTGTATCCGTCACCGAATCTGGTAGTCGAGGGTAATGTTCTCGTTCCGCCGCTCGAGCATCACGGTCAGGTGCGAGGCACTCTTGAGCTTGGTGTACGCCTCCAGGGCCTTATCCGGAGTCGACATGTCCAGGCCGTTTATCGCCTTGATCAGGTCGGCGTTCTGCATCCCGATCTTGGCGAACATCGAGCCCGGCCGGATGGCGTAAAGCTTAAACCCGTTGGGCTTGCCGTCCTTGATCGAAGGCACGAAGCGGGCGCTCGTCGCCAGCGCCGTGGTGTTGGCCAGCACTTTGTCGATCAGGCTCTTGTCGACCTCGCAGTTCGAGCCGCTGCAGCGCACGCCCTTGTCGATGTCCTTCTCGAGGCCGGTGGTCTCGCCGGGCACCGGCTCGGCGGCGGCGACCACCGGTGGCGGCGGCGGGGCGTTGCTCTCGTCGAGGTACTCGATGCGCTTGCCGACGACGAAGTAGACCCGGCCCTCGACGACCTGGGCGACGATCGCGCCGCCCTGGGGCAGCGCATCGCCGCGCTTGTAGATCTTGACCGCCTTGCGCTCGTCGACGTTGTCGCGCACCACCGCCATCGACCAGTCGAAGTCGTTGGGCGAGACCATGGTCGCCAGGAGCTGCAGATTGAGGCTGCTCCGCTGCGGCGTCGTGTCGATCGGCCCGGCGTCCTGCTTCTCGGGGGTGAGCACCAGCGGCGCGCAGGTGCTGCAGAAGATGTTGCGGTCGAGGATCGCCTCGATGTCCTTGGTGCGCTGCGGCGGCGTGACCACCTGGGTGCCGACCTCGCGGCGCGGCATCTTCGGCCCATCCCCCGACAGCACCGTCGAGACCAGCACGCTGGCAGCGGCGCGCCCGACGAGGATCGCGCACAGGGCGATCCCGACCAGGTTGAACACCCACAGATATTTCTTGAGCATCATTTCCGTGACTCCGCACGACCAAACGATGCAATCACGGTGCCAGCTTCAGCGGGCCGCCGCAGCTCCAAGAGTCGCGCCGGGTTATCGAGCCCCAGCGCAAACCGCCGCCCGCGCCGCCGCGCGTCCGCCTGACAAATTGGCAAAAGCGGCGGCCCGGGTCGCCTGCCCTGCTTGCCAAATTGGCAGCCAGGCTCAGTCAACTGCAGAGTCCGATGGCGGCTGGAGGAGCCGCTCGCTCAGGCGCTGGTGGGCCGGCTGCGGCAGGCCGCGCAGCACCGCCGGGTCGGGCTGGCACCACCCGAGCGTCTGCCGGAAGGCGCGCAGCCGGGCTGGATCGAGCTCGACGCCACCAACGGCCTTGTCGACGATGGCGATCTCATC
>DAOMZH010001042.1:0-3997 GCA_035437985.1 Polyangium sp. (in: bacteria)
CGTCGTGGGTGTCGACGCATGGTTTGTCCGCGGAGAGGGCGTCGTCGTCGCGGGTCCACCCTGCTCTAACCATGCGCGCAGTAGTGCCGATCGGTCTTTGTGACCTTGCTCAATGACGAGTTGATCGAGTCGGGCTTCTTCGTCTTGGGTGAGTCGGAAGCCAACGTGTCTTGTCGATGCGATTTCAGCGCGCGCAGGTCGCCCCATGAATATGGTTTACCCGAGAACAAGTTTTCGTTCAACGAAACGAGCCGAATTAAAGAACCCCCTGACAGGAATTAATTAGGCGACCCATCGATTTCATCAGTGAAACAAGGGAATTGGGTTGCTAGCGGGTAATTGGTTCCGGTAACGTTTACCCCCCAGCGGCACGAAGACCGGAGCGACGCAAAACCGCTCGTTGTGCAGAGGCCGTGCAGAGTACTGTCGGAAGGCTTCATTTCTCGGGAGAAGCTATCGATTTTGGGGGACAGTACTCTGCGCAGAGTACTGTCCCCGTGCAGAGTACTTCCGCGGCCTCGTAGGGTCGTGTGGGACAATCGAAAAAACGATTCAATCGATCGGAATCATTGGGCCCAATTCAAACGACGTCGATGGTATCGAAACTCGTCCGGATGGTTGACAATCGAGAAGAGCCAATCGAGAACGAATTTCGAGAAGCGCAACGTATTGATTTTGCGTGCCGCTCGAGGTGCGCCGGCAAGGTTATCGGAAAGGTTGGTTTGTGAGAAGGGAGCGACAGCGTGGCCCAACTCCAAATGTGCCGCATGTGTAACGTGATGCTACTCGTCGCCGCGCTCTGCTGCGAACGCCAGCGTTGCCTCAATTTGTCCCATGGAATAAAACCCTTGGCGCATTTTCGGCTCAATAACCCCCTCGCGAATCGCGGCATCGAAGTGGGCGCGCGCGTGTTCATAGCCGGGGATATGCAGGCGCTTGATCATTTCCACAACACACGCGGAGAACGCGGGGTTATCGAATTCGATCATAGCGAGCAAGGATATCAAGCCATTTGGACCGAGAAAGTCCTCCAATGGTCGATCGCTAACGGTACCGCGGTCTTTCTGAAATTCGTGGTCCGTATTGAACTGGCATTCATAAACGCTTTCACGATGAGGACTCGCTTGCCTATGAACCAGTCGGAGATCCCGACGAATGCGTTTTTTGTTATTGCCGATCTGATTAATCCATTCCACACACCCTTCGTCGATGTTTTCGATCAACTGCCGACATGTGTCGCAAATCCATGAATAGTCTGCTTCCATTTGACTGCCTCTCTGTTCAGATTGCATCTTGTTAGCTCACCCAGGCCATATCAAAAATCGGAATCCCGGTGCCGATACCGGGATTCCAATATTGAAACTATTCCTCGTTGGGTTCATCGATCTCAATTTCATCGATTGAGCACCCAAGATTCTTTGCAAGCAGTTTGCAAAGGCGATCGACTCGGTCCTTTTCGTCAAAGAAGAGCCCTTGATCGATAAGATTCGATACGTCCATGGTGTCCTCCTTTAGGCTTTCGATTTGCAAAAGACCCACAGCACCTGCATGTGCTGGAACCTCCCGATCCCAATAGACCGAGAAATATCGCACTGTCATTTTCATTCTGTGCCTTCGCATCGGAATCGTCTCCTAGTCCAGAATGTGATCTGGACCGAGGTTTGCTTATCGGATCGATCCGATAAGCAAACACGCTAGTTTTGTGACTTTTGCCCAGAACATCGCCATTGGACATCGTTGCAGTAAACGTGTTTTATCTTGCAAGAACGAGCGGCGTTGATTGCCATGGTCTCTTCATGCAGCAGAACATCAAATGGAATGGGCGAGTCGCACGATTTTTTCGTAAGCGTGCTGGTGCACCTGCCGTGCGGTAAGTGGGACTTCGCGGACGTCTTCAATGGGTCGGACATGACGTCCGAGAAGAAGAAGCTTCCCGGACGTGATGTTGCGCGGGAAAGAGTGGGTGGTTATAGGCGAACGAATTGACGATTCGCGTCGTTAGGCTCCTGCGGGCTAACGCGCGGCTTTTCAAGTATCGCATAAACGGGAGGAGCACACATGCACAAGCACCATGTCGCACTGACGAAAAGCTACATTGCAAAGCTTTTCGGCGTTGAACTCAAAGAGGTAAATTTATGGATCTATCGTTTCCAAGAGTATCTTGTTCCGGACGCGGGGCGAGCCCAAAACGAGGAGCGCCAGTTTTTCGCTGAAGACCTGAAGGTGTTCGCGTTGGTAGCCGATCACTGGGAATCCACGCCCAATTTTGAGCCCGATTATGAGAACATATGCGCCAATCTTAATTGCCGTGAACAACACGGCGAAAAGTATACTCGATTGGCTTATTTGCACACTCCGCTGTTTCGAACCGACTTCGAGTCCATCAGCGAGGATCAACGCGATATCATAGTCGTCGGAGGCATGCGAGAGGAGCATTCTTCGGCCAGTCTTCGCATTGCCGAAGCGTACCAGACTGCTGGTAACGAACTCGTCGAGCGTGCTCTCAAGTTAGATATGGCTTACGAGTTTGCTTACCCGATATTCTTTATGTACCGTCACGCCTTGGAGTGCTTTCTGAAACTTCTGGTGCCGAACAAGAATGATTCACACGACTTAGGAAAACTCATTGATGCAATCCAATTCAAGTATAACGGCAAATTCATACAATGGGCCAAGGACAGGCTCATGGAATTCCATGATATCGATCAAGGGTCGGATACGTTTCGTTATGCTGATGGAAAGCACCCCTTACCCGCGACAGAATACTATGTGAATCTTCGACAACTGCGTGTTGTCGTTACCGAGCTATGCACGATCCTGAAAAACCAAGCGCTAGCCCAGCCATCCCATGTCACATAGCCGATATTTGGTCGTCGCCTAGAAGGGTCGAAAGCAGACTGCCACCTTCTTCTCGCAAACGAAGATTTACGAGAAGACCGCCAAGGCACCTTGGGCCGCACGGAAAATCAATACGTTGCGATTCTCGAAATTCGTTCTCGAAAGCCCGTTCTCGATTGGCCACCGTCTTGACGAGTTTCGATATCGCCGACGTCCTGTCGAGGGGGCGCCAAGTGCGTCGCACCGTTACTACAGTAGTAACCAGCGCGGGAAAGGACCCGTAGTAGCTGTCCGGAGCGCCTGGTGCTGTCTCCCGTGAGGCAAGGCCCCCCGAGACATGGGAGACAAGCCCGTCCGTGGGTCATGTCACCGCATCCGAAAAAATCGACCGGCCTTCGAAGAAAAGTTTCGGGATTTGCCCTCGTTCGCACCCTAGGAGGGAAGAGGGCCGGGGAGTGTGTCGCCGGGGACGTCGACTTTTTTTCGGACCCCCTGTCCGACTTTCCGGGGTTGCGGACAATAAGGTACCATGGAGGTCCTACATGCCCGCCCCTGCCCTTCGGCTCCAAGAGCCTACCTTTCGAGACGGTATCGCCAAATACGTCGCCAGGACGTGCCGCGTGTACGGCATACCTGACCAAGACGTCGAGGACCTCACGCAAGAAACACTGACCAATATCGTCAAGCGCATCGGATCGTTTCGGCCTGAAGATGGCGAATTCGACCAATGGGCCAAGGGCGTTGCCGTGAACGTCATTCGAAACTATTGGCGCGAATTGAAACGATACTTGAATCGTTTTTCCGGGTATTACCCAAACGTTGACGATTATGCAGCATCCGACCCGTCCCCCGAACGGTGCGCGCGTCGAAATCAGGCACGGTGCGCGATTAAAAATGCCGCTCAAGGTATCTCGTCGAGGCAAGCGCAAGTGCTCGTCTTGCACGCCGTCCACGATATGTCTCATGGCGAAATCGGGGGCGAGTTGTGCATTTCAGAATCCATGAGCCAGAAAGACTACCAGCGCGCCCTTGACCATTTGGCCCTGTGTATAGCCGGGAAAACATTTGCAGCTATGCCCCCTTCACTCACAGGTTGCGACGAACCCATTTCGCCAAACGCAAACGAATCTCGATGGCACGAGCGAGCGCATTACGCGGT
>DAOMZH010001043.1:0-3996 GCA_035437985.1 Polyangium sp. (in: bacteria)
GTTTGGCTTCGCCCCGGTTCAGGTAGGCCTCTGCATTGCCGCCGTCGAGGGCGACTCGAATGTCGAGTTTTCCGTTGCCGATACCGGATGCGGCATTGCGCCGACTGAATTGCCCCGTGTATTCGAGGCATATCAACGATCTACGCGCACCCGTTCCGGGGGAGTGGGGCTAGGATTATCGATCGCCAAAGGAATCGTCGAATCCCACGGAGGAATGATGTGGGTACAAAGTCGCCTCGGGGAGGGGACTACGTTTTATTTCACCGTCCCGAAAATGAGTTTGGCCCGAACGCAGATTGCGAGCGTCTGACTCGATTCGTCAGCCGGAGACGCCCAAACCAATTGGGCAACTCACGCCCGTACCGCCGAGCCCACAATATCCGTCGGGGTTTTTCGACAAATATTGCTGGTGGTATTCTTCAGCGTAATAAAGCGTTGGAGCATCGATGATTTCGGTCGTAATCGCGCCATGACCTTCTTTCGTCAGCGCTTTTTGGTATTCGTCACGTGATTTTTCAGCCTTGGCCCGTTGTGCCGGACCATAACAATAAATCCCCGAACGATACTGCGTCCCGACATCGTTGCCCTGCCGCATACCCTGCGTCGGATCATGGTTTTCCCAAAACACCCGCAAGAGTTCTTCATAAGAAACCTGCTGCGGATCGAAAACCACGAGCACTACCTCGGTGTGTCCCGTTCGTCCTGTACACACCTCTTCATAAGTGGCGTTGGGCGTGAATCCCGCCGCATAACCCACCGCCGTCGACCGGACCCCCTTCGTCTTCCAAAACTTCCGCTCGGCACCCCAAAAACATCCCATGCCGAACATCGCCAGCTCTTGACCAGCCGGAAATGGCGGAACGTAACTCGTTCCGAGAACATGATGCGCGCCGGAAACTCGCATCGCGTCGCTCCGCCCAGGCAGAGCGTTTTCCTTCGTTGCCATCGTCGTCTTGCGTCCGAAAACCATGCCCGCATCTTGAATCGAACCTCGCCCCTTGCAAAGGGACGTGCCGATTCCAAGCGCAAATTCGCGCGCTAACGCTTCTTCCGGGGCTGCGGACCCGACACTTCTTCACTCGCCTTGCCCGTCGCCGTCGTACTCGACGTCGAGCTACCCCGACCACGCACTTGCACCGGCACCACCACCCAATCGTTTGGCGTCAAAAGATCCTTGGAAATCCACCCAATCGGCGCATTTTTTGCGGTTGTCTCGACGAACGCGTACCAACGACCATCATGCTTCACCTTCGTGCCTTGAGACGGTATCGCGACGCCGAGCATCGAGTGTCGATGCGCGTCCGAGGTGAGCATCACGCTGTCGACGCCCAGCGAATCGAGCAACATGTGCAAGAGCAGCGCCTTCGAATCGCAATCGCCTTTCTTTTGAGCTGCAACGAGTGCCGGAGGCAAAAGGCCAAAAGGACGCTCTTTCGGAATCTCGTAAGGGATCGCTTGCACGTACGACGTCACCAGTTCCACCGCTTGCGTCGCGTCGAGTTTGGCTTCCCGAACCCGAGCTTTGAAGCGCGCAGCGAGCGGATCGATCTCGTCTTTGCTCTCTTCCGCGAGGTCTTCGAAGATGCATTGCATGTGCACGTCGCATCCACGCGGCGGCGTCCAACGAAAATTCCCGTTGCCTTGATCCTTGAACTTCACCCGCTTCGCCAGCGCCATATGCGCGTCGTCCACCGCCTTTTGCGCATCCGCGCCAAGCGCATAACGCGCGCGATAAACCGGTGGATCGAGCCTTCGATCGCGCCACGAGTACTTCGTTGCGCTCGCTTCTGGCGCAGTGGGTGGATACGCGGCGAGTCCTAGATCCGCGCCCGGTGTCGAGTCGGAAGGTTCGGCTTCTTCGGGGATCAGGAACGTCGACAGATCAGGAAAGTTGCAACAGCAACCCGTGACGAACAGGGCCAAAACCACCGAAAAAATCGAGGTTTGTCCGTGCTTCATGAAGGCGCCACCACCTCGTCACGCGCCAACGTCGGCAGCGGCAAGAGTCCATCGAGCGCTGTTTCCAGCCCCGGGGCGACCACGAGCGCAATGACCACCATCACCGCGCCAAGCACGAGCGCAGGAGCTACGTTGCCTTTGCGAATCTGCGCCAGTTCGTCCACTCCGCGCGTCAGCCGACTGAACAAGAAGGTGCCGATCGCGAGTGTCGCGGCCCCGACGGCGAGCGACAATGCTGCATGGACAAACCCATAAAAAGCCAGCTTTCCCAGGGCTGATCCAGAAATCGTTTGACCTCGAAACAAAAAATCGATCGCGGCGAACGTCGCGGTGACCGCTTGCTTCGTCAGCAGCCCCAGCGACAAAAGCCCCGCTGCCGCAAGCACTGCAGCGGCAACGTTTCCCTTCTCGAGTTCGGCATCCATCTCGCCGCTTCGAAGCAGTCGTTCCAGCAGGCGCGCGCCAAGCCAGACTCCGGCTGCACCAACGATGACCCCGAAGAGAATTTTGCCGAGACCAATCAAGAAGAGGGAAACGTTCACGTGCGCGAGGGTAACCGGAAGATTGCACGCCGGACAGGATTTGCGGTGCGCGTGTCTTCGTCGTAGGTAAAGCCGATACCTGGTTCGTGTCGTACCGAAAGAAAATCCATGGCCGACTCGTTTGAAAATCCGCTCCTGCGCCTCAAGACCCTCGTCCCGTTCGATCGCATTCGTGGTGAACATGTCGAGCCCGCTGTGCATGCATTGCTCGCGGAAGCGCGGGCACGACTTGCAGCGCTCGAAGCCTCCAAAGAGCCGCGCACCTATGCCAACACGTTGCTTGCTCTCGAACGACTCACCGAGGATCTGGAGCGCGCGCTTGGCGTGATCTCGCATCTCGAAGCGGTCGCGACGACGCCTGAACTGCGAGATGCCTACGCGGCCGTGCAGTCGCCAGTCAGCGAGTTTTTTACGAGCATCACGTTGTCCGAGGGAGTTTGGCGCGTGTTGCGGGAGTTTGCCGAGACAGACGAGGCGCGAGCGTTGACTGGAACGAAACGTCGGTTTCTCGACAAGACGATCGCCGAGTTTCGGAGGCATGGCGCCGAGCTTGGTCCCGAAGGCAAGAAACGTTTGGCCCAGATCAACATCGAGCTTGCCCAGATCACGTTGAAGTATTCGCAGAATGTCCTCGATGCGACGAATGCGTTCGAGCTTGTGGTCGAGGACCTCGACAAACTCGCGGGTTTGCCCGAGGGAGCCATTGCGGCGGCGAAAGCGAGCGCGGAAGCGAAAGGGCTCGCGGGGTATCGATTCACGCTTCAGGCGCCTAGTTACACGGCAGTCATGACGTTTCTCGATAATCGAGAAATACGAGAAAAACTATATCGGGCGAATGTGGAGAAAGCGGCGAAGGGGGAATACGACAATCGGCCGCTGGTGCGTCAGATCTTGGATTTGCGCAAAGAAAAGGCCAAATTGTTGGGATTTGCGTCGTTTGCGGATTTGGTCTTGGAAGATCGCATGGCGCATCGTGGAGAAACGGCTCGGAAATTCGTGGATACCTTGCGGCAGCGCGCTTGGGCTCAATTTCAACAGGAGAACGCGGAGCTCGAAGCCTTCAGCAAAGATATTGCGGGCTCATCGGCGGCCCCCCTCGAACCTTGGGATATTTCATATTACGCGGAAAAACTGCGTCGCGCCAAATATGATTTCGATGACGAATCACTGCGCCCATATTTTCCAGCAGATTCGGTCCTCGCTGGCGTTTTCACCATTGCGTCGCGCCTTTATGGCGTGAACATCGAACCATGGAACGACGCTCCAGTTTGGGATGCCAGCGTCACGGCGTATCGCATGGTCGAAAGCGACGGGCGGCGCGGAGCATCATTTTACGTCGACCTATGGCCTCGCGAGCCCAAGCGCGATGGCGCATGGATGCAAGGGCTCGTCACGCATGTTCCCGGCTCGGATCCACGACCCGACGACCCCGATGCCGGTCAGCATATTGGCCTTTTTGCCGGCAATTTCATGCCTCCGGTCGGCGACAAACCCG
>DAOMZH010001044.1:0-3991 GCA_035437985.1 Polyangium sp. (in: bacteria)
GACGCATCATGGCTTCGAGTTCGTCGTGACAAATCTTGACGAAGTGGTCGCTTGCCGAGACCTGATGCGTGGAGCCTTCGTGCTTGACGCGAGCTTCGACGGTTCGTCCGATCGCCTTCTCTTTGACGCGACTCAAAAACGCTTTGACGACGCCGAGTTCGACGTCCGCTTCGAGTAGGCTGAGCCGAACTTCACGGAGTGCAGCTTCGATGTTGGATTCGGTCAGCTCGGTGAGTCCGGCGAGACGGTTGCGAGCTTGGCGGAAACCGCGGGTAAGCGTGTCGAACATACGGAATCGCTCTTTAGCACGACGTCGCGCGCTTCCGTAGATCTGCGTGACGCGTTTTCATTTTCCGAAGCAGGACGCGGTTCGACCCGCCGTACGGCCTAATGCCGCTTCATGGCCAGCTCGGCCGCCGCCTCTTGGCACGCCTTCATCGACGTCTCGCTCTTGTCGACCTTTTCCTTGGCCGCCGCGAGATCTTCCACGGCGTTTTTCGGAGCCGTCCCCAGCCGCGCCATGTCCGCCTTGATTTTCTCCATGCCTTCGCGACCTTCGAGCATCAATTGATACGTTTCCGCACATGCATCCCGAGCTTTACGGGCGAGCGGAGTCGTCACGGGCACCTTGGAAAGCGCGGCAATCAGCTCGCGCCGTTTGACCAGGTCGTCTGCCGACGAATCGCGAAGGTTTCCAATGGCCGCGATCACCGCACGTTCTTCTCGAGCTTCCGCCGACGTGCAGCCTCCAACGAGGACCACGAGCGACGAGAGAAACACGAGGCGCTGGATCAATCGATCCCTGCACGCTTGGGCGGAGGGCCCATCTGAATTCGTTCACCCACGTACGAACCTACGAGCGTGAACATCACGCCGACGATCGACAAGATCACGTACATGAAGGTCGGCATCGTGCGAACCGTTTGCGTACGAACGAGATGCCAAATCGTGGGAACAGCAACGATGATCGTCGCGATAACCGGTTCAGAGACTCGTTTGCCCGGAGAAATCATGCCGAGAAGAACGCCACCGACAAACCAGACCGGGAGCGCGATCATCATCCCGTAACGCCCTTCGAAGTCGAGCTTGGGCATGACCATGGGCAAACCCACGACGATCGCCGCCGTCAGCACCACTTGAACGAGCAGCGCCACACCACCCCACAAGAAGCTGAATCCACCGTCGCGCCGACCATATTCGTCCGTTTCGGAACGACTCGAACGATGCGCATCCATGGGCGAACCACACGAAGCGCATCTACGGCTCGGCGCGACCGGTGAGTTGGTCACACCGCACGCAGGGCAAACCATGGAGGACTTCTTCGCCGGTGATGACATTCGCGCGTAGGCTAGAAAAGCCGAGGGCCGAGGGCAAGTGATCGACTGCTGAGTTCCAAGATTGCCCACGAAAGGTGCCATCCACCTTGGGCAATGGGTATACTCGCTTCCCAACGTCAGATTCTGATGGGCGACGAACGACGACGCGCGTCATGATGAATCGACGCCGACCGCAATCTCTTGCCGCTCGGTTTGTCTGAGCAAACCTACGACATCCACGTGCCCCGCGACTCATCTTCCACCCTGACTGCTCCGCATGCACCCGAGCTGGATGCCCTCGGTCAGGATCCGGCTCTGGTCGCTTTGCCAGGGCCGCCAAAAGGTGAGCGTACCGCAACGGTTGCGATGATGGCGGTGACGGCTCTCGCGGCTGCATGGATGTCTTTCGTGCTGCTCGGTGAAGCGCGATATGCGCTCATGCCCGGGCAACTCACGGACGTTGCGGATCTCGCGACGCTGCATCCCACAGCCGACCTCGACAATCGGTATGTGCGGGCTTCGGGTCTTTTGGGAACGACCGGCGCGATTCGTTACGGACGAGCCGCGGAAGGCGATTCGTTCCGCCTCGCGCCGATTGCTGGCAACAACAAGATTTGGGTCGAGATTCGCGTGCCGGAAGGCTTCGAAGGGCCGCGTTTCGTACCACCGACGAACTTTGCCGGGCGCCTCGTGCCCTTCAAAAAAGCCGGTGTGCGTCATGCGCGGTTGCCCGAATCCGTTCGAGCACAAACGGAAACGCAAGTCCCCGAAGACGCGTGGGTGCTGATTGACGGATGTTCGCCGCGCGCGTCGCGTTGGGCAACGGCGTTGGTCGCCCTCTTCGTAGGTTTTTCTTTGTGGAACCTCGTGGGCATCGCACGAGTGCTCGCCCGCATCCGCGATCCCAAACCGAAAACGGCTTGATCAGGTCGCCGAGCCGAAAAAGTCGAGCACGAGCGAGTTGACGACGTCTGGTTTTTCCAGATGAACGAAGTGTCCTGCCCCGGAGATACGCTGCACGGAAACGCCCGCCGTGAAATGTTTCTCGACGCCATCGGCCAAATGCACTCCCACACAGCCATCTTCTTCTCCGTGGATGTAAAGCGCCGGAACGGACGTTTTGGCGAAGAGCAACCGACGTGGTGCACCCAGAATCGACGTCTTGGAGAAAAACGCGCGGTAGTACCCGATCACCTCGGGCATGCGCGTAGCGATCCCGCGTTTGATCGAGTCCAGATCTTCCTTCGACGCGACATGGCTGGGTGACCAATCACGCCACAGACGATCGATGAGCGCCAGGTCATCCTCGGCCAGACGCATTTCCGCGATCGTACGAAGTTGAAACATCCAGATGTACCAAGAGCGGCGCATTTGATCGGGCAAGAAGAGGCGTGTTGCCGTGCTTCGAAGGTGCGGCACGGCCATCGTGACGACCTGAGAAAAACGATGCGGGGCCATGGCGGTGGCTGCATAGGCCGCGACAGCACCCCAATCGTGGCCGATGATGCGCACCGGAGCGTTGGGAGAAAAGCGATCGGCAAGGCCGCAAAGATCTTTGCCCAGAGCTTCTGCGTCGTAACGAGCGTCGTAGGCCACGCTGCTCGGGGCATATCCGCGCATGGTCGGACAAACTACGCGGAATCCTCGGGAAACAAGCGGCCCGATTTGATGACGAAAGGTGCGGGCGTCGTCGGGAAAACCGTGGGCACAAAGCACGACGGGGCCATGACCGGCGACCAGACAAGAAAGCGTCACGTCCTCGAGTTCGAGCGATTGCGTGCTGATCATGGGCGAAGACTACACGCACCGACGCGAATCAGGCGTCACCGTCCCGAACGACTTCCGCGCCGAAATGATCGGACAACACTGCCCGGTATTGCTGCGCCAACTGTACGATCTCGTGAAACAAACCCGCTACGTCATGCTCGCTCGCGAACGCCACGACCGGCTCGGCGAACGAGAGCATCACGGTGTCTCCGGAAAGCGAGAGCTTGCATGGTCCAGTCGACAGATCGTTGGCCGTGAGGAGCAAGCGATAAAACGGTTCATGGTTTGTCGCGGGAAGACGCGCGACAGCTACCCGCAAAATGATCTGCAGCGCGGCGTCGTCGATCCGCACGAAGACTTCGGCCGGTGGTCCATCCTTACCGGGGGCACGATGCAACACGCGCCACGCACGTGGCCCGATACGCACGCGATTCGAGATGATGTCGAGCCCTGACAAAGCATCACGTGCAACGCGCTCGGCACTCATCATGCTCGGCGGCACCTCGAAGGCATGCGGAAGAAGCGCGCCACACGCGTGACAACGATCGTTTTCCGCAGTGAAAGGTTCGGAGCACGCGGGACAACGATAAACCAAGGTGCGCTCACCAATGTCCGATGCGGGAACCTCGAACGGGCGCATGTCGCGCGAGACAAACCCAACAGGAAGCAAGCGACACGAGCGCTCGTTCACGCCGCGACCGGCATGAGGTCCCGCGGTGATGATTCCAAGAACGTTGCCTGCACTATCGATCGCGGGACATCCACCACGCCCCGTGCGCGCGGCGAGATCGGGATCGAGCACTGCGGCCCCACCACCTTGGCTCTCTTGCGACACCGTGGCGAACGCGGCGGTCAGTGGAGACGTCGCGGACGCGATGAGGACAGAGACTTGCTCACCCATGCGGGGG
>DAOMZH010001045.1:0-3990 GCA_035437985.1 Polyangium sp. (in: bacteria)
GCTCAATGATCATGGGCAACTCGTCGCCCGCAAGGACGCGTGTTCCCTGGGAAATGACTTGCCGACCTACGAAGGCAAGGGATTTTTGGCTTGGGATCCGCAACAAGTGCTCAATCCTCCGGGTGAGAAAGAATTGGGGACGCTCGATGGATCGAAACCAGGGTTGGTCCCGGCATTCGCGGATATGGTTCAGGGCGTGGGTCAACGCGGATGCGGATACGAGTCGCAACTCGAGAGCATTTATCGATTTTTGGTCGAACCGGATCCTTATGCGACGATTTCGGTGGTGGACGGTCGGGTGCGGACGGAAGGAACGGACATGAATCTTTTGGCGCAGCGAGCAGCCTTTTTGCGCCCGGATTCCTTGGTGGCAGTGCTCATGCTCTCCGATGAAAACGATTGTTCGATCAAGGAAAGCGGACAAGGGTATCTGATCTCGAATTCGGGGCGATTACCGAGGCCGCGCGCGATTTGTGCCGAAAACCCGAATGATCGGTGCTGTACGAGTTGTGGAGCGAAGGCTCCTGCAGATTGTCCTGCCGATCCGACGTGCATTGATGGCGACGGACAAACCAAGATCTTGACCGCGGAAGAAGACCCGATAACGCTGCGCTGTTTTGATCAAAAGCGGCGGTTTGGGGTGGATTTCCTGTATCCAACGGATCGATACGTCAAAGCATTTTCAGAAACGACGATTGCCGATCGGCACGGTAATGTCGTAGAGAATCCATTGTTCCCGAAACCGAACCCGGAAATGGGAGTTCGATTCACGCGCACGCCGGACATGGTTTTTCTCGCTGGAATCGTGGGTGTGCCCTGGCAAGACATCGCGCGAAACCCCGAGGACGTGAGCGAAGGTTTCAAGACGGCGAAGGAAATGGATGGCGATGGCACGTGGAATGTGATCTTGGGTGATCCCAAAAATGGAAGATTGCCGAGCGATCCATTGATGTGGGAATCGACGAATCCGCGTACGGGCGTCAATCCGATCACGAACGAACCGACGGACGTCACACCTGCAACGCCTCTAGGCAATTCGATCAATGGTCACGAGCGCACCACGAACGGAACCGATTTGGAGTATGCTTGCATTTTCGATTTGCCCGCCCCGGTCTCGTGTAATGGCGACGGGAATTGCGAATGTGCGACGACGACAACGGACAATCCGCTCTGCGATCCCAATTATCCGCAGCAGCTCGTGCGGGCGAAAGCTTATCCCGGCTTACGACAGCTCGACGTTTTGCGAGGTTTGAGTACCCAAGGAATCGTGGCCTCAGTTTGTCCGCAACAGGCCGCGGAGCGGCAAGATGCCGATTATGGCTACCGGGCAGCGATCGGCGCATTGGTGAATCAGCTCAAGACGAAGATCAATGGGCCATGTTTACCAAGAACACTCGATCGTGACCCTGCAGGACAGGTGCCTTGTCTGCTCATCGAAGCGCGGAATACGGGTGGTGAATGTTCGTGTGATCCGGCGCAAGCGCGTTTGTCCGTGGATCCCATTCACCAGCCGGCGATCGAATTGGCAAAAGAGCGTTCGCCCGGGAACGATTGGGATTGTTTCTGCGAAATTCCGCAACTCGTCAAAGAGGAGTTGAAACAATGCCAAAATGAAATCTCGGATGCACCATTGACGTCGTCCGGTGAATCCGTCGATGGGTTTTGCTATATCGATGCGACGACCGAACCAACGATTGGCAATCCGATCCATGTTGCCGCGTGCCCTGAAACCGAACGTCGGCGCATTCGGCTCGTCGGAAAAGCCGAACCTGCACAAGGTTCGACGCTCGTCGTCCTTTGCTCGGGCGAAAACTGACCCCCTCCTCATCATCATTTCCTTTCCTTCCGCCAAAAACTCGTGTACACGCGTAGGTGCACGCATGGGCGCGGGTGACGAGCGGAGCATCCTGAATGTGGATTGAAATCGAGGTCGAGCCCCAAGGGGAAAACGTCCGGATTGCGGGTCGCGGAAGCCGCGGGGAACGACCTGCGCCGCATATGATGGCCTCGGACCAATCTTTCGATGCTTTGTCGACCTTTGCCAGCAAGATCGGCCGCTACGTTCGTCAGGCAAAACTCCTTGATGCGCCGATGGTGGAAGCTGCACAAGCGTTGTATGGCTCGGTTTATCAAGGCGAACTACGCGACGTGATGCAGCGGCTGCTCGAAGCTGGCAAAGACAAACCTCTCCTCATTCGCCTTTTCATCCACGACGGGTCGCTCCAGGGGGTGCCCTGGGAAGCTCTATGTCAACCAGGAACGACGGAAGGGTTCTTGGGGACGAACCCACGCCTGATTGTCGCGCGGGGCGTCAATTCCTCGGAGCCGTGGGAACCTCGGGAAGTTCGCGGAGCCGTACGGGTATTGGTGATTGGTCCGGGTAGCGAAACGCACACCATCGATGCATTGCGCGGAGTGCTCGGCCCCGTAATCGATGCGGGTGAAATCGAATGGCTAGAGCCGATCGCGGGTCCCGAGGTCAGTGCGAAGTTCTTGTTCGATCGTCTTCGGCGCGGAAAAACTCCTCATATCGTTCATTTCATTGGTCACGGCAGTGTGGACATGTCGGGAAAACCCGTCTTGCGTTTGGCGGACGACAAGGATGGTGAAGAGGTTTGGATTACGGCAGAATCGTTTGCCCGTGAATTGAGCGCTAGTTTTTATGAAGAATTGCGGCTCGTGATCTTGGAGGCTTGCGAAGGCGCCAAAGCTGGGGCATTGGGCAGTGCGGCGGAGATCTTGGTCAAAGCTGGCGCCGATGCAGTCGTCGCCCATTTGTGGCCCGTGCGTGCGGATACGGCCCAGAATTGTTCTATCGAACTTTATCGCTCGCTCACGGGTGCAGACCGGACGCAGGGAGATATTGGGGCGAGCATCGCGGCTGTGCGCCGAACGGTGCTTGCGCAAAGTGCGGAGGCGTTTTCCCCGGTATTGTATTTGCGTGGGTCCGATTCGGTGCTTTTCAATTTCGAGGGGCGGCGGGTGACCAAACCAGGCGGCGCCAAAAAAGCTCGAAACTTAGCGCCAGCGCTGCAAGCATTGCTGGAAAATCCCTTCACGTTCGTGCTCGGGGATCTCGATGAAGATCGCGTGACGTTGCTCAAAGAGTTCACCACATTTTTGGAGGAAAATGGGGACAAACCCCCGGAAGGGGCTTCCCTTAGCGTCATTACGCAACGATGTGCGCTCCGATTTGGGCAAGAGGTCTTGCATTCACTATTTCAGCAGGCGCTTTCGGCGACATTGACGACCGCTCCACCTCCGATCATCGACGCTTTTGCGCGGCAATTGCCGCCTGGTATGCATATTACCTTGTTGTGGCGACCGTATTTGGAAAGAGCCGTCGCCGATAAACATCCCGACCGAACGATTTACGCCATTCAACCATCGTTTGGTTCGGGCAAACCGCGCATCGTCAAACGCGCTGCGGGGACGACGACGTGGAAAATGGAACCGGTGATGCCGAAACGTTTCGACGTCGATGACGACATCGTCATTTTGCGGCCATATGGAGGTTATTCCGCCGAACCGCGACCCATCTTTTCGCCACCATTGCTCACTGAAGACGATCATTTCGACGGGTTTGTCGGATCAGAAGGGCTGCGTCCTCCGTCGTGGATGGAGGAGCTTTTCGCCAGACCGCGCATTCAGCCGGCACTTTTTTGGGGTTTGTCGAGCCTGGACCTGCGCCATCGTGTGTTTTTACGCTGGCTCTACGATCGCCGACCTGCTCCAAAAGATAGCTTGGCCATTTTGGCGCCAAACGCGGATCCGCACGAGGACGAAATCTGGGAAGGTGGTGGCGGTCTCCCGGGAAATGGACGCATCGGCGCGATTAGGGAGGATCCAGAGCAACTCGCTCCGCTGCTCGAAACATTCGAGCGAGGAGGCAACCGATGATCAAAAATCCCTTCCCTGGACCGCAGCCTTATCGTGCGACGGATCGTCGCCTCTTTTATGGTCGCGACGATTTGGCCCGAAAACTCGAAG
>DAOMZH010001046.1:0-3988 GCA_035437985.1 Polyangium sp. (in: bacteria)
ATTTTCGTGGGGCTAGCCACCTGGTGAGTTGTTCGGGCGACAAGTCGATGATTGCATCACCGACCAAGTCCGGCCCGTCTTTCTCGAAACGTTCGCCGAGTCGATGTCGTTCCATGTCGGTTACTGAACGACCCAAACGCCGTTCGAGTACACGAACAAGAACTGCAAGTCCTTTCGTGCGGCCTTGTTGCAGACCTTGCTGCAGACCTTGTTGCAGACCTTGTTGCAGACCTTGCTGCAGACCTTCCTTCATTCCGTCTTCAAGGCCAAGTCTCATGAATGGGTGCATGGGCTTCTCCTTCTTTGCTGCCGACCTTATCACATCCGTGAACGGTTGGGGATCTTTTTTTAACCTCGTGAGTGACAACATCGTGCCCACGAGTTCGTCGAAGTCCTCCTCGTCGACCCGGTTTCGCAAGCCTTTGATGATCGTGCGGAGTTTTTCCTCATTCGCATCGATTGCGAGAGGGACGAACGCCAACCAAAATGGACTGCCCCGTGCCTCCAATTCCTCCACGGTTCGCTGATACACCGGGTCAATGTAAAACCACGCCCCGCCAAACTTCGTATCGTTCGGGGTCGTGCGAAAAGCCCCTTCTCGGGGCCATGGTTTTTTTCGGCCCCGTAAAACTACGATCATCGATTCCAGTCTCTGCCGTTCTTCTGCACCTTGCCAGCATTTTTCGGCCGCCTCCACATCCACCTGCTCCGCCAACGCCACCGCAAGGTGATACTTTCCCATCCGTCGCAGCACCTGGCCCGTGAGCCGTTCGGTCCATTCGCTATGCAACAGCCGAGACGAACCTCCGACCAACTCCACCTCGAGCACCCGGTCCATTCGGAACTGCGGCACAGCCACCTGCGTTTCCCGCCATCGTGCCGATGCCAGCTGTTCGCCAGGGCGCAACCTCGTCTGCGGCAAAGCCTCGGGAAAACGCCGGGACAACGCCCGCAGCGCACCATCGGCATCTTCCACCAGTTCGTTATGGCGAGCGGATTTCTTTCGCGTAGGCATGACGGGTCCTTTCGGGCCATGCCGCTGGGCGTTCGCATGGCTCTACAAGGTCCATCGTTTGGCGAGGACTCCAGTTGCGTTCGAAATGCAAAACCTCGGTCGATTTTTTGGAAAGCCGCGTCGCCGCATGGGTCAGGCCCGGTCTGCTAGCGATTGTTCGTTCGCTGAGCCCGACGATAATGAAATGTTGCGGCTTGTCACTAGCCCGTGTACCATCGTTGCCTCTCAATGCACGCGTCCCTCGCCTGGTTCGTATTCTTCGGCGTCTGTACGGTCGTTGCGGGTCTCCACAACGTGGTGACGAACCTGCACAATCTCGCGCGGCGGCGACGCATACGCGCAACCACGGCGAAATCAATCGTCAATACGCCAGGTGGTGGCATTGTGGCGCTCGCGGGGCGCGTGGTTTCCGACGAAGATGGCGTCGTCATTGCTCCCTTGAGTCAGCGTAAAGTCGTTTGGTATCGTGCAACCATTCAAAGACCGGAAACGGGTGGCAAGCCCGATTCTCTCGCCTTGGCTACGGAAGTCGATGGCCGACCCTTCTTGATAAGCGACGATTCTGGAGAAGTCGCCCACGTCATCCCCACGGGGGCACACGTTGTCGTTGAAATCAAAGAAATCGGCCGTAGCGACACATTCCATGATGTTCCGCCGCATATCGAGGCATTCGCCAAAGCGCACGGACAGTCGCTCCTGGTATCAGATTCATCGATCGAAAAAAGAGACCTCGTTTTTTACGAAGAAACGATCGCTCCGGGTGATTTCGCGTATGCCCTCGGGCCTTCACGACGCGGCGTGGACGCGGCAAATAACAATATTTATCGAGCCTCGGGCAATCGTCCGTTGGAACTTTTTCACCCAACGGAAGGAAAACAAGAACTACTTTTGTCCAATAAAACCGCGGAACGCCTTTTGGATGAATTGGATGACGAATACACGGGTGGACTGTTGCTGATCGGTGTGGGATTGTTCATCATCATCGGCGCCCTTGTGTATGGGGCATTGACCTGAATCGCGACTACGAAAATTCGACCGCGACGCTTGCCACCAACGCGAAAACAAAGTAACAGCGACGGGCCAACAGGCATTCTATTTCCGCGCGGCCTGGGACAAACCCATGCCGAGTCTTCGAGGTCGGCATGAGTTCATCGGGCAACGATATTCTCCTCAGCAAAGCCGAACAAGAACGCATCCAGACGTTGTTGGAAAAAGCCAGCACGGTGAGCGACTATGCCGGTAAAACGGCAGAGTTTCTCGCCAAAGGCAAAGGTTTGGCCGAGGCCATCCTCCACGCCGCTCCTTGGCTGAAAGATATCGCCGAGTCCGCCGCCGAAGCGCTCCCTCTGGCCAATTTCGTGGCCAAATTGCTCGAGAAATGGCTGCCCAAAGCAACGCATCCCGCCGAGGTCGGCGCCGTCGCTTGCACGCTCGTGTATCAAAAACTGGCGGACAAAGCCATTCGAGCCGTGTGTACATCCGCATTGCAGTATGGAGAGGCGATTCAAATCGATGATCGAGCGGCTGCGCGAATCAAAGCCTTGCCCCCCGCCGAAGCTGCGGACCTCAGCACCTTCTCGTATGACAACGCGTTCCAACATGCCTTCTTACGCCGTGCCGACAAGATCCTCGAAGAACTGATGATCGCGTGCCAATTCAAAGACGACGAACGTCGCCGCATTTTCGACATGATTCACGACGGGTTTGTCCCCGAATTGAAAAACTTGTTGGCCGATACGAAAACGGCTCCCAAGTTCGCTTCGTTCAAGGCATTTCTCGACAGCGGCAGCGACGAACGGCAAGCGCTCGTGGCGTTGCATTTGCACGCGAAATACCAAATTGCCCAATACGAGACCGAACCGCTATTCAAGCGCGAGCCCTATGCCCTGAAAGACGTCTACGTCGAAACGGAATGCGGCAAGCTGACCTGGAAAGACATTCGCCCCGCCCAGGACAAACCAGGGCATGGGCGCGAAATGGCGCCGCAGACGAGCTACGATCCATTCTCGGAAAACCATGGCGGCCGCCACGATTTACTCACGACCGTCATGGAGTACATCAAAGACGTGAAGTTTCGCGAGGCCATCGTGGTGCAAGGCATTGCGGGCGCAGGCAAATCGTCGTTCACGTTGCGCTTGTGCGCGAAATTGTGGGAGGAAGGTTTTCATCCGCTGCGTATTCGTTTCAAACGTCTGCACCTCGGAAATTCGTTGTTTGCGGCGCTGCAAGACGCCTTGGAACTGATCGACGACGATCGCGCCGAAGAATTACCGATTGCCCGGCCCAAAGACATGCTGCGCGGTGGCGACGTGTTTCACACGCCGTGGGGAGGTGCCCCCGGTTTGTCGCGGTATGTGCTGATCTTGGATGGTGGGTCGATGGCGCCCACTTGCGGCCGCAGATCGTGCAACAGCGAACAAAGACCACGCAAGAGCCCCCTTATGTGCTGGAGATGATCGACTGGGCGGCGGCGGAGAACAAGACGGAAAAAACGCCGCTGGAAAGTACGACCAACGTGGATGCCCATTTGGGCGATGGATTGTGCCAATTGACGGCCATGGTGCATTTTTTTGTGGCCCAAGGACAGCAGGCCCGGGGAATCACGATTCGGCGGTTTGCTCCTGGCGGCCCGGGGAAGTCAGATGGTTTTCGACGCATTCAAGCCCGCATTGCGAGTGCATCGGGGCGTCCTGGAGGTGAATTTCCCAGGTTCACGTATCTCGTCAACACAGACCTCCGTGGCGCAGACCTCAGTGGCGCAGACCTCTTTGGCGCAAACCTCTTTGGCGCAGACCTCCGTGGCGCAAACCTCAGTCATGCAGACCTCAGTCACGCAGACCTCCGTGGCGCAGACCTCACTGGCGCAAACCTGGGTATCGCAGACCTGAGTATCGCAAACCTCCGTGGCGCAAACCTCAGTGGTGCAAGCCTCAGTGGCGCAGACCTCAGTGGCGCAAACCTCAGTGGCGCAGA
>DAOMZH010001047.1:0-1172 GCA_035437985.1 Polyangium sp. (in: bacteria)
TATTGCCGCGCATGTACCACTGTGACTATATTCCTTGTCGCCATTGTCCTTTCGTGTTTGCATCGCTTTCCAACGTTGTCCGATAAAACTGGGGATGTCTACTTTGGGTTTACCCGTAAAATTATTTGACTCTATGAATTTTTTTTCACCCACTTTCTGAGTCTTGACAGCTTTATGAACCCCCGAAACTTCAAGCGCGATTCTCTCGAATGCGTCCTGGCTCGGTGCACCGCTTTTAGCCGTATATACGGTCTTGCATGTGCATATGGCCACACCTACCATGAAGGAATCTCGAACAAGATTACTATTTTCACGGTGTCGCGCAAGGGTGCTTTTCTCGTCCTTGCTAAGTTCGCGCTCCCCGCCATATTGAATGAGTTTATCAAAATCCAGTGATTCCCCGGACAGGGGATTTCTATATTTTTTTGAAAGCTCTTGGAGCTTTGCGATAATCTGCTTGCAAAACTCTACCGAATCTCTAGTTTCAAAAATACGGTGCTCACTTGGGCCTTTCTCACAAATCTCGCACGTACCGTCGAAATCATCCGCGTACGCAACGCCCGTATTGCCTTCGCCAAGGGCAATAAACGCCGTATTATACGTGTTGTTATTGTGCTGCGTGACGTCGGAAAACCTCGCCACACCTTTGCCCTCGAACTTCACGTCCGTGCTCGAGGTGCCCCACGTCATCTTCCCCTTGAACTTATTCGAGATGACGCCACCACCTGCCGTACCCGGTTCGTCTCCCGTGCTCGTGCTCAGGTTTGCTGCCTCGGTCGCCACCGATTGGCCGTCAATCTTGACCTTCTTCGTCCCTTTGGCAAGCGCCGAACTCATCGCCATATTCGGATACGGAAGCGGCGCCGGACCTCCAGGCGTGGGCGTCTTGCATGTGTCCGGCGGCGCAGCCACGTGTTGAAGCCCATCACCCTTGTGCAATATCGACCGATTGTTTGCGAATACGTCCGCCATGACCAATCACTCCTATAACTGTATCAGATCCAAACCCCACCCGCTCAATTCATCTTCACCTGCCCGCCCTTGACCGTCACGTTCCCCGACGCCTTCACATCCACCGCCCCGTCGCTCTTCACTTGCAGCTTCTTCCCATTCACCTTCACCGGACCATCGGCCTTTACCTCGATGGTTTTTGCTTCCACGGTCACCTTGCC
>DAOMZH010001047.1:1272-3984 GCA_035437985.1 Polyangium sp. (in: bacteria)
GTCATTCAAAATCACCGTGTGCGTCCGGTTCTGGTCAATCTGTACCGTTTCGTTCCCGTGCACCGTGATCGATTCGTCCCCATCAATCGTCTCCGTGTGGTTTTTCTCCACCTCGATCGTCTTGTTCCCCCCGATCGATTCGAGCTGGTCATTGTCCACCCGTTTTGCCCGGTCATGCCCAATGTGAATCGTCATGTCATTGCCGACATCTTCCGATTCGTCATGCTCGATCTTGATGTTCCAATCCTTTTGCCCATGCAAAAAGATTTCTTCCTGCCCCTTTTTGTCCTCGAACCGCAATTCATTCGACCCGCCCCCGCCTTTCGATGAATTGCTCTTGATCGTGCTTTTCGTTTTTTCGGCCGGCAACGGATACGGAGGCACGTTCGTCCCGTGATACACCCGCCCCACGATCAGTGGCCGGTCCGGGTCACCCTCGATGAAATCCACCACCACCTCGTGCCCAATCCGCGGAATCCACATCGCGCCCCAGCCCGAACCAGCCCAAATCTGACTCACCCGAATCCAGCACGAGCTCTTGTCGTCCATCGCCCCCAAGCGATCCCAATGAAAATGCACCTTCACGCGCCCATGCTCGTCCGTGTGCACTTCCTCGCCCGCAGGACCCGTCACAATCGCCGTTTGCACTCCCTTGATCGCGGGCCGCGCCGTCCGCCGCTCCGGTCGATACGGCACGTCGCTCGGCATGCATTGGAACGTATTCGTATAACCGTGACGCTCGCCCGTCCCTACCTCGCCCATTTGCGGCTGCGCGCCTTTGTGCACCACGCGTGTAATCAAATATTCGCGATTTTCGTCCTCGCGCACCCGATCCGACATCGTGAATCTGTACCCCGGCGTCAATCGAATGCAGCCACTTTCGCCATCGGCAACGACCCGCCGCGCTTGCCATTCCTCGAGCCGCACCTTCGCCAACGTTTTTCCGTCGCCCGGTACATCATATTCCCCAGGATAGTCGTACACCTCGAGGTCCGAATCGAGCGACCCCGACGCACTCTCCATCAGCGACAAACTCGGCTTCTTGAAGTTGAAATCGGTCAGCGTAATCTTGCCCGGCAAAACTTCTTCGGCACAGGAAAACCGCGACACACTTTCGCTTCCCGCCATCGCTCCCAACGTCGCTCGAAATCCAATTGTATTCGGCGCAGCAATCGGCACGGTTGCGTCATTCGAGTCTGCTATCACGAGCACGTGATTGTCATCGGTATACTCGAAAAAATAACAAATACCTTCTTCTTCCATCAGGCGACTCGAGAACGTCATGTCTGATTCGCGGTATTGCACGCAGTATTCCCGCGACGAATACGACCCGGACAATGCCAAGCGGTATTCTTTGCCGGACAAACCCGTCCCGTCGAGCACTTGCTTCAGGATATCAGGGACGGCCATCTCTTGAAAAATGCGTGAATCGTGCCGATGTTGCGAGCGCCAAAGTTTCGGAACGATCGTCGCCTGATAGATGCTGACGTTTTTCCCATCCTCGATGTGCCGAAAACGGCCGACGATCCCATTTATATGCCGCGGCGCGCCTTCGGCGGATTGCATCGTCAACGTCGCAGGTTTGCCCACGACATCAGCCAAACGTATTTCGTGGTCTTCGCTCGAAAAAAGCACCTCGAACCGAAACGGCTCCGAAATCGCCTCCGTACCCTCGAAGCGTACGACGTACGTGAAGGAGGAAAGCCCGTCGATGGTCAGGAAAAAATGCGCATGATCCGCGATGGTTGCCATGGTTGGTCCTTGCAAACCCCATCATACGCCGAATTCTCAGAGCGCGCAAGCACTTTGTTCGTCCAGGGTTCCATCGCCAAACTCCCAAGGTTCGTCCAAGATTGCGTGAATGACGCAAGGTGTTTGCCCGAGCTTGCCTTCATGGTCTCGACAAACGAATGTATGTTGATGGGTGCGAAGCGTTGGGTGTTGCATATTGGAATGAGTCGGCATTTGAGGCGGGAGGCGCCATTGTCGTTCGAGGTGCGGGAAGAAGTCGTTTTGGCGGATGAACCGTGGCGAGCGGACTTTTTGTTGTTACGTCGTACGCCAGGTGTCCATGACGAACACCAAGCGGGGACGTTGAAGAAGCTGTGGCCGATGTTGCCGCTTTTTGCGATACTCGAATACAAGAGTCCCCGTCGTCCGTATCGACGACGTGACCTTGACAAACTCATCGTGTATGTGCACGGGTACTTTGTGAAGGAAGAGAACGAGGGCAAGAATCGCCTCGACCTTTGTGGGGTGCTTGCCGTGCCGCACGTGACGCCGAGTCTTCTTGCGGACGTGCGGGAGCTGGGTTTTTCGTGGGAGAATCTGGGCGACGGATATCATCGCCTGGTGGGCAGTGTGTTTGTGCTGTACGTCGTGGAGCTGGATGTTGCTGGCGTTTCAGAACAAGACGATGTACTCTACGGGCTAGGTAGTGGAACGTTCAAGGTAGGCAAGGCATATAGGTTTCTGGCGGAACTGATCGGCTCGAAGGAGGCGGGGATGTCCGTGCAAGATTGCGAAGACTACGAAGAGATGTTGCGTGCGGTTGTCCCGGTTGAACACTGGATGGCGCTGGCCACGCCCGAACAACGTTTGCAAGGGCTCGCGCCCGAACAACGTTTGCAAGGGCTCGACCGCGAGCAGCAAGTGCTCGCGTTGCCGCTAGAATTGCTCAGGCTGTTGCCCAACGACTACTTCCAAAGTTTG
>DAOMZH010001048.1:0-3981 GCA_035437985.1 Polyangium sp. (in: bacteria)
CGATGCCTATTGCGCCAAAGCAGCCGAGTTGATTCCCCAGCTTTCGAAGACCCTTGGTTTCAAGCTGCCCATCACGAATGTCGAATGGGTCGGTCTCGATATTCCTTATCGACAAGAAATCGACGATGGCCTTCAATACTTCAAACACGGTTTCGGTGTCGCAATCAAATTCGACGGTGGAGCAATTGATATTGATTTTGGTGACAATGGAGAATACGACGGCTTTGATGCGGATCGCCTTTTTCGCTTCGCCACGGCGAGTCGCTTTCCAACACCTTACAAAGACCATCGCGAGGTCGAGGCGGATATCAAAGCAGCCGAGGCAAACGGCGAACTGCGATTTTCCGGCTACATCCTCTATTATTTGACGCACAACGATTGAATCAGTCCTGCTTCTCGCCCGAATGTCCTTTTCGATACCACAGTAGTTTTTCCACATCGAGCACGAACACATCCTGATTGTCTTCGTGTTTTTCCTCGTCGCCGTCTCTTGTCATCGTTTTTCCTCCCCATACTCGAATTTCGTGCGGATTCATAACCGACACCCGATGCTTGTAAATGGCCCCGGGCCCCTCACCATGCGTATAGCGCCGCTCCATGCGCAACGTGTGAATGTGCAATCGGTACACGAGCGTTTTTTCCAATTGGCGCTGCTCCTGATATCCGGCCGAGCCAATGACGTAAATGTATTCGCCTATCAACGTTGCCGTATGAAAGTCGGTAGGCGGAAAAACCGATTCGGGATAACCGTACACGGCAATCGAGCCATCACGCTTGTGCACGAAAACATCGTTGTAGATGCAAAAGTCCGCATCGTAATAATCTTCGTGCTCACCGCCGATTTGGATGGCTCGACCGTCGGGGAAAAAGGGTGAGCGTTTGGCCATATCGCTGTGCGCACCAAACGGCTTCCGTCGTGCGACCGCACGTTTCGACAAACCGATCTCGACCTGCATAAGCATTGGTGCACGCACGAATCATCGCGTCCCAGAACGAAACGCGCTTCGCGGCTTTGACCGTGAGGCGCTCACCATGTGCGTCATCGAATACCGAATCGCACCACTGTACCGCAGTTCCCACCAAATCGACCACCCCCGCAATCGGTGGAAAGATGTCAATGAACGGATAGATGCCCTCGAGGTCGGGGGCGGACAGCTGCGGAGCCGGGGCTGGTTTCTTTTACGCGTTTTTTGAAGGGCGATAGCACCGAGGCCCAAATGCCCGCAAGTGTCCATTACACGGCATGACTTACGCGTCGCTCCGTGCCTTGAAGACCCATGCTTGGCCGATTTGTGCTTTGGGCCCCCAAAGCCTATGCCTCTTTGGCACGTCCTCCCCCCGTGTCAAGCCGTGTCATGGTCAACGGGCCCAACATCATGTAACGCGAAAGATCGCGGTCGAATCTCGTTCGAGACGCCGTCAGATCCACGATTGCGAGACATCCGATGAACTGGCTCGAAATTGAAATCGATACCCAAGGGGAAGATCTCACCGTTTCCGCTCGAGGTTCCCGAGGTGAACGACCAGCTCCCCAAAAACTCGCCCCCGACCAAGGTCTCGATACGCTGAACAACTTCAGCAACAAGGTCGCCCGCGCCATCCGCGCCCGTAAAGAACTCGACCCTCCGGTTGTCGAATTGTCCCAAAGCATTTACGCCGAAGTGTTGAAAAACGAACTGCGCGACATTCTCGTCCGCATGACCGATCCTTCCAAGGACGCGCGGACAAACCGCGTTCTCATCCGTCTGTTTTTGCGGGATCGAGCGTTGCTGGGCATTCCGTGGGAAGCCTTGTGCAAACCCGGCACGACGGAAGGTCATTGGGGGATCGACCCGCGTTTGGTCGTTGCCCGCGGCATTCATTCGCCCGATCCCCTCGTTCCTCGCGAAGTCATGGGAGCGGTGAGTATTCTTGTGATTGCGCCGGGAAACGAGGCGGCAATGGTTCAGGTTTTACGGACCAGCCTGGCACCGGCGATCGACGCCGGAGAGGTCGAATGGCTCGAACCCATTGCCGGATCCGACATTTCCCCCAAAGTCTTATTTGATCGCCTGCGTCGTGGAAAAACACCCAACATCGTGCATTTCGTCGGACACGGCGGCGTCGATATGAAAGGTCGTCCTTCTTTACGCCTCGCGGACGATGACGACGGCGAAGAAGTATGGATGACGGCGGAAGCATTGGCCCGAGAATTGACGCCTCATTTCTTCGAAGGTTTGCGTCTGGTGATCCTCGAAGCGTGTGAAGGAGCCAAAGCAGGGGTATTCGGCAGCGCTGCGGAAGAATTGGCCAAAGCCGGAGCCGACGCCGTCATTGCGCATTTATGGCCGGTAAAAGCCGACGTCGCCCGATTGTGCTCCACGGAATTGTATCGCTCGTTGACGTCCACGTCGTCGTCCGGTGACATTGGTACCAGTATCACGGCAGCTCGACGCACGATGTTGACGCAAGGCGCCGAAGCCTTCTCGCCGATTCTCTTTTTGCGCGGTTCCGATTCCATACTTTTTGATTTTTCTCGCCGCAAAGTCACAAAACCCAGCGGAAAACGTCGCGGTCGGGCCCTTGCGCCACCTTTGCAAATGCTTTTGGAGAAGCCGCCGTTTACGCTCGTGGTCGGCGATATCGACGAAGATCGAGAACTCTTGCGCAAAGAGTTATTGGCATTCTTGCACGAAAATGGTGACACCCCCGACCCCACCTTGCCCCTCAGTGTGATCACCCAACGTTGCATGCTCAAATTCGGCGAAGAAGTGCTCCAATCCTTGTTTCAGCAAGCCATTGCCTCGTCGCCACAGGATGAGCGACCGCTCCTTCTCGATGCAATGGGCGCATTGGTTCCTCCAGGCGTACACGTCACGCTTTTATGGCGCCCGCACCTCGAACGCTCGATCGCCGAACAACAGCCCGACAAAACACTCTATGCGATTCAGGTTTCCATGACCAGCAGCAACGCCAAGCCACGTACCGTCAAACGCGCCGCGGGAGCCTCTAGTTGGAAAATGGAACCCATGATGCCCAAGCGATTCGACGTCGATCGCGATATCATCATTTTACGCATGTATGGCGGGTATTCTCCGGAATCGCGACCCATTTTTTCGCAACCCGTCCTCACCGAAGACGACCACATTCACGGATTGCTCGGTGAACGCCCACCGCAATGGCTGGAAGAATTGCTCGCTTGGCCCCGAACGCAACCAGGGTTGTTCTTGGGGTTGTCGGTCCTCGATTGGCGCAATCGCCTCCTGTTGCGGTGGCTTTACGATCAACGTCCGGCGCCAAAAGACAGTTTGGCGATTCTGCCACCCACCGTCGATCCGAGCGAACCGGAAATCTGGGATACGGGCGGAGGATTGCCGGGAACGTCGCGGATCGCGGCCATCATCGAAGAATCGAATGATTTGGCTCACGAACTCCAAACCTTCGCGAAAGGTGGCGCGTGATGTCCGCCAATCCGTTTCCAGGACCGCGACCTTATCGCCTCGAAGACCGCGATCGCTTTTTCGGCCGCACCGATATGGCCCATAAACTCCGCGGTTCCATTCTCGCCAGTCGTTGCATGACCGTGCACGGACCGAGCGGCGCGGGGAAATCGTCGCTCCTACAAGCCGCGGTTTTACCCATGTTGGTAGAACGCAATGACGCCCGCGTGTTACGTGTGGATGCGTGGCCGGAAGGCGAAGAACCAACCAAATGGCTCGCCACCGCCATGACCGCCGAAATGGGCATCTCGGGTTTGCCCGAGGACGAACCAGCACGTGATGTCGTCATTCGAACGGCACGAAGCGCAGCACGCGCGTCATCGAGGCCGCTCGTGATTTACCTGGACCAACTCGAACAATTGCTCTTCACGCACCGGCCTTCCGAAGAAACCCAGCCGTTTTTCGATTGCATCGAAGAACTCGTGGACATGCCCCTCCGCACCGTGCGCGTCGTCTTGTCGCTCCGCGAAGATTACCTGGGACGATTTCGCGATCGATTGCG
>DAOMZH010001049.1:0-3969 GCA_035437985.1 Polyangium sp. (in: bacteria)
CGGCGGGGACCCCGCTGTTTGAGCCCGCGCAGCGGGCGAGTTCGGGGTGCCGCGATGCCGTAAAATCGAACCCTCCCGGGGCGGACAAACCTGGATTCGGCCGTCTATGCTGATAGACACCTTCTGAACGCATTGTCTTCACCTCGGCACCAGAAGCACGCCGCTCTTGGGCGTCGACGTGCGTGCGGTTGCGGCCCCAGCGGAATTCGGCTTTTGCACCGATCCAGTCGTAGCGCGCTTCGTGGTTGCTGGCGGCTGAGCATTCGTCGAGGGTGCCGCAGTCGACTCAGGAGCCACCGGCTCGACGGCGGCGGCCATCTCTTTCGTCGTCGTCGTCGTACCTTGATCTTTCGATTCAGGTTCGGCCTGCTTCGCCGGTGATGCCGTCGTGGGCACTGTCATCGCTGCTTGTTGCCCACCGATGGCAGGTTTGTCCGTATTGGACCGCGCGGCAAACGACGCCGCTGCTCCAAACAACGCCACCACGCCCAGCACAGCCAACGCCGTCACCCATTGCTTCTTGGTGTTCGTCGGGATCACAGGGCCCGTGTGGCTCCACTCGCTGGTCGTCTGCGTCATGTGTACCGGCAGCGTCTGCTGCGCCCACAGCGGCTGCTGCGCGTTTCTGGGCATGAACGGACCAAGCGCCTGCATCAACTCTTGCACCGATTGGTAACGTTGCCGAGGTCGTTTGTCGAGGCACTTCATCACCACGGCATCGAACGCCGAGGGTACGCCCGGACGAACCTTACTCGGAGGTTTGGGCTGTTCCGTAAGCACTTTCGTCACGATCTCGGTCATGAGTTCCGCGGCAAACGGCAACATGCCCGTGACGAGCTCGTACAAGATCACGCCGAGTGACCAGATGTCGCTTCGTGCGTCCGACGATTTCGCGTTGGCCATTTGCTCGGGCGGCATGTACACGGGCGAACCCATGCACGTGCCTGTTTTTGTGAGGTTTGGCGTCACGCGATAGTTCGCATCCATCTCCTTCGAGATGCCGAAATCGAGCACTTTGATACAAGGCGTGCCGTTGGAGCGCCGAGTCAGAAACAGGTTCGAAGGCTTCAGATCGCGGTGAATGATGCCATTTGCGTGAGCTTCCGCGATCGCTTCGCAGGCTTGGTACACGTAGAGCGCCGTGTCTTCCAAAGAAAGTGCGCCGCGATTTTGCACGATTTGGCCGAGATCTTCGCCCGAAAGATACTCCATTACCATGTACGGCGCGCCGTTTTCCAAGCTCCCGACGTCGTGCACCCGCGCGATGTGTTCACCCTTGAGACGCGCACACGCCTGCGCTTCACGAAGAAATCGCTCGATCGCGCCAGGATGCGCGAGCGCCTCGGGCAACATCATTTTGATCGCAAACAATTCGTTGAGCTGCGTGTGTCGAGTGGCGACGACGACGCCCATTCCGCCCTGTCCAAGAACGTGCTCGACGCGGTATTTGCCCAATAGTGTGTCGCCTACTTGGACCCCCGTTTGATGCATCGTCGTGCTCCTTGGAACTCGAAGATCGTGCGTGCCGCAAATGACCGCTCTCCCAGCATACAAGAAAGTTCAGCTCGCTGGCAAGATTGATGTTCGACGGGAAGATTTTTGACATTCGACTGTGGAATCATTTGCGCGCTGTCGCCACGCTGCGTCACGCGGCGCATTGCGCGCGTTTACGCACCTATGGCTGCAAAGGTTTTTGCGCGGTGATCCACCCCGATGAAGGTCAACGTTATGCGAACAGTCATGTCCGGACGCGGCGCTCACGCATCAACCCGATACCACTTCTCCAAATACGCCACGAGAGACACCTTGTCGGCTGGTTGCGAACGAAAACCCACGTGACCGTCGGGACGGATCAGGTACAGACATTCTTTCGTCGCGCCATAACGTCGATGGATTGCATTGTCCGGGTCTAGCAATACTTGCGCGACTTCGTCGACCTCGGAACCAAGCTCGGGAGGACGCGAGGAACGAGGGACGACAATATACGTTTTTATCAACGATCCCCAGCTTTTGCCCACTGTTTTCGCAATGGCGGCCAGCGTCGTATATCCTTCGGACGTAGCTGCTTGGCCATCGAACAGGAACAACACTTGCTGCGTACCCAGCATCAAATCGAAGAGATTGCTCACGCCGATGTGATTCATTTTTACGTTGGGAGCACGATCGCCGGGTTGTGGACCACTCGAAAAGTCGATTCGTTCTCGGAAAGATGCGAGTTCGTCCTGGTCCGTCGATCGCAGGCGGATCTTGAGGACGCTGCCGACATGTTCTTCGGCGAGCGGACTTGCTCGGTAATTGAATCCAATATCGAGCATGGTTTCGATCGCTTTTCGTCGTTGGGGCGGCAATTTATTGAGGATTGGCAAGGCTCGCGAAAGTAGCAGCTGGGCAATACCACCGCGAAGCATGAGGTTTTTCGTCATGGTATCGGTGTCTTCGAGCATCGCCCGCGCGACGGGAGATCGTTCGGGGTCGTAGGTATCGAGCAAGTTGGAATGCGCTTTGCCGCGACAAACGAGGGCGAGTTTCCAGGCGAGGTTGTAGGCATCGAGGATTCCGACGTTCATGCCGTGTCCGCCAACGGGACTATGGATATGCGCTGCGTCGCCAACGAGAAACACGCGTCCGTGACGATATTGTTTGACCATTCTGGTGTGCACCCGAAAGAGTGCATTCCAGCCGGCGGATTCGATTTTTACATGTTGCCCCACACGGTCGTCCATGAGGGTTTGGCAAGTCGCCAAGGTCATTTCGGTGATGGAACTGCCCACCTCCAATTCACCAAAAATTCGATGTGTGCGATCCCCAGGCACTGGCAAAATACAGAGCATTCCGCGCGGTCCCGTATAAATCGTGATGACGTCCACGAACGGATCGGACTCGAATGTCACATCAGCCAGAAAAAACTCTTCTTCAAAAGTGGATCCTGCAAGCGGGACATCGAGCAGCCATTGCCGAGCTGCGCTCCGGGCCCCGTCGCACGCAATGAGCCATGGAAACTCGACCTCTTCCCATTGGCCATTTGGATAAAGCAATGTCGCTTTGACCGAATCTTCGGTTTGGGTTTGAATGGCCAGCTTGGTGCCACGTTCGACACGACCACCCAATTCGACCAGTCTATGTTCCAAAACTTCTTCGGTGTGGTGCTGAAGCAATCCAACGTCGTAACAATACGGTGTATCTCCTCCAAAGTCTTCGTAGCGATATTCGAGCGTGCAGCGCCCATCGATGAAAATGCGCACGCCCGAACGATGCTTGCTGCGCTCCAGAATTTCGTCGACCACGCCCATATTTTGAAAAACTTCGAGCGTCCGCGCGTGAATATCCGTGGCCCGCGATTGGGTGTGTTTCTCTTGATGTTGTTCGATGACCCGGCACGGAACACCATGCCGCAAAAGCTCGATGGCCATCGTCAGACCGACCGGACCCGCCCCTACCACAAGAACCTTTTCCATGCGCTTGCCCTCCATCACGAGCACGTTAACAACGCGAATTCGCAAAGGTCAAGCGTCATTCATTCGCCACGTCATCGGTCGAGTTCGTGGCCGAACGATTGGGCACCTTTCCCTCGCCCAAAAAGTTTGCCTCCGAAGCACCTCTGTGATCTTCTACCGCCTCACCCAACAGAGGGGCCATGCTGTACCGCATCTTGTTCGCTTTGCTGGTCGTATTCGTCGCCGCGGCATGTGGTGATTCGCCGCGGTACGAAAAGAAAAGTGACCTGGTATCGCCAACCGTCCCGGCCAAACCGATTGTCCCCTCCGATTCCACCGTAGGCCCATTGCCGCAAGCATCCGGCGCTTCTCCCGCTGGCGAATACCAAATCAATATTCCGCTCGACGCTCCCGCAGGTCGCGCAGGTATGGCGCCAAGGTTGTCGCTGGCTTATTCGAGCAGCGCGGGGCGGGACAATGTGGGGTTTGGCTGGTCCTTGCAAGGCGCGACGTCGTTCATTCGCGTTTGTGCAGC
>DAOMZH010001050.1:0-3961 GCA_035437985.1 Polyangium sp. (in: bacteria)
GGGCACGGGCGGAGCCGCCGGCATGGGCGGCGCTGGCGGAGGCATGTGCACGATGTTCTGCGCCGACGCGGTCACCAACGGCACACCTATTTGTGCCAACGATCCAGACAGCCAGATGCTCTTCGACACGTTGAACGATTGCACATGCGTGCGGACGTCGACCAGTACGCCTCCAGGCTGCAAAGACGTTTGCGACGCCAACCTCTGCACGAACGGAACGCCCGATACCCCGTGTCAAGACTGCATCCTCAACGGGAACACAGGGTGTGCCACCCAGTACGCCGCTTGCTCCAACGACGCTCCCTGAACCACTCCTCCCCCAAACTCGCTCCCCTCCGTATGCCGTGATAACCACGCCCGCGTGAAAGCCATCATCATCGGCGCAGGCCGCGGCAGCCGCCTCAAACACCTCACCGACGACATCCCCAAAACACTCGTCCCCATCCTTGGACGACCCATGCTCGACGGCATCCTCGAAGCCCTCGCCGCAGGTGGTTTCACCTCAAAGGATATCGTCTTCATCTGCGGCTACAAAGCCGACGTCATCCGCGCCCGCTACCCAGACTTCACCTACGTCGAGAACACCAACTGGGAACGCAACAACATCCTCGCCTCGCTCCTCTGCGCCCGCGAGTTTCTCCAGGACGGGTTTGTTTCGACATACGCCGACATCGTCTACCGCCCGCAAATCGTCGCGGACCTCGTCAAGTCGCCGCACGACATCACCCTCGCGTGCGACACCGATTGGCGCCGCAGGTACATCGGTCGATCGCAACATCCTGAAACCGATGCCGAAAAAATGCGCGCTGAAGGTGACCGCATCGTGGAGCTTTCGCGCCGCATCGCTTCCGAACGAGCTTCCGGTGAGTTCATTGGCGTCATGAAACTGTCCGCAGCTGGATCCCAAAGGTTCGTCGCGGCATACGACGAAGCCCGCGCAGCGTTCCCCCAAGGCGAATTCCGCGAAGGACGCACGTTCGAAAAGGCGTACCTCATCGACTTGCTCCAACGCATGCTCGAACAGGGCGAGGCCATGCACCGCGTCGATACCTACGGCGGCTATATGGAAATCGATACGACCGAAGATGCTTCGCTTGCGGAAGATTGGTGGAACGTTTCCGCCGCCAAGAAGTGAATCGATTTGTTGCTGGGTTCGTGAGGACGAACGACGCGGGCCAGTGGGGAACTGGCCCGCACGTCGGTGGACGAGATGATCAGTCTTCTTCTTCGACAGCCTTGAAGCCGCTGTCTTTGATGACCTTCTCTTGCACGAGTGGCGGACAAATCGCCAAGTGGTCGACGGCCATGGAGAAGGTGCCTTTGCCCTGCGTCATGCTCTTCAGCTTGGACTCATATTCGAGGATTTCGGAGAGCGGTACGAAGGCATTGACGATCGTTTGATCATCAACGGAATCGGTTCCGAGGATGCGGCCGCGGCGGCTGTTGATATCGCCGATGACGTCGCCGGTCGCGACGCTCGGCACGATGACGTTGAGCTTCACGATGGGCTCGAGGAGCACGGGGCCGGCTTGGGCAATGGCCGCCTTGAACGCTTTGCTTCCAGCGAGCTGGAACGCTGCGTCGGAAGAATCGACGTCGTGGTACTTGCCGTCGTACACGCGCACCTTGAAGTCGACGATCGGAAAGCCTGCCAAGAAGCCCCTCGCCATCGTCTTGACGATGCCCTTCTCGACGGACGGGATGAACTGCCGAGGAATCGAGCCGCCAACGATCGCGTCTTCGAAGATGAACCCTGCGTTGCGCGGCGTGGGCTCCATGTCGATGTAGCAAACACCAAACTGTCCGTGCCCACCGCTCTGCTTCTTGTGTTTGCCTTCGATGCCCGTGACCTTCTTGGTGATCGTTTCCTTGTAGGCAATGTGCGGAGCACCCAAGCGGCAATCGATGCCGATGCGGCGACGAATGCGTTCGACCGTGATCTCGAGGTGCAGCGATCCGAGGCCCGAGACGACGAGTTCGCGGGTCGTTTCTTCGATCGCCACGGACAAACCGGGATCTTCTTCCGTGAGTTTGTAGAGGGCGGTGCTGACTTTTTCTTCAGCGCCTTTGCCTTCGAACTTCACGCCGCGCGAGAACAGAGCCGGGGGCAAATCCGGAGGCGTGAACGCGAAGCCATGCTTTTCGTCGCACAACGTGTGCCCGCTCGAGGTGGCCTTGAGTTTGGCGAGAGCAACGATGTCGCCAGCTTTCGCTTCGTCGATCGCTTTCGCGTCTTTGCCGACGATGTTGAAAATCTTGCCGATGCGTTCGGTGTTGCCAGTCGCCGCGTTGAGCAACGTGCTGTCGCCCTTGAGGGTGCCGGACATGACGCGAGCGAAGGACGTTCGACCTGCATGTGGATCGATCGACGTCTTGAACACGAATACCGACACGGGCGCATCCGGTGAGCTGGGGCGTTCTGCAGCAACGGGTTCTGCGCCGACTTTGCCGCCGGGAACAGTGCCTTTCCAAGCTGCGTGCGTGGTCGGTGCCGGCACGAGCTCGACCAGACCATCGAGCAACGCCGCGATGCCGCTCGGACGCGTGCCCGAAGCGAAGTACACCGGCACGAGTTTGCCTTCACGAACTGCGTCCCGCAGACCCTGGTCGAGTTCGTCCTGGGTCAGGTCGCCTTCGGTGAGGTATTTCTCGGTGAGTTCGTCGTTTGTCCCGGCAACATCATCGACGAGCTTGCCGCGGCCCATGTCGAGCTCACCCGAGAGTTTGTCCGGGATGGCGTTCGGGGTGATGGCGTTCGGCGCTTCGGGTTTGCCAAGCCAAGCTTTCTTGGTGCGCAGCGTGATGATGCCTTCGTAGGTGAGACCTTCACCAACGTGGTGTTCCATGACGGCGAGCGGAGCTTTGAGACGCGATTTGATCTCGCTCACCACGTCATCGGGTCGCGCGTTTTCCGCATCGACTTTGGAGACGACGATGAGAATTGGAAGTTTTTGCGAGCGCGCCCAAGCGAAGACGCGTTCGGTGATCGGTTGCACGCCGTCTTTGCCGCTCACGACAAGCACGGCGGCGTCGACGGCACCCAGTGCGAGACGGGTTTCCGCGAGGAAGCTCCCTTCGCCAGGCGTGTCGATCACGTTTACTTTTTTGCCGCCCCACGCGAGGTACCCAATGCTCGCTTCGAGCGAGCAGGCGTGGTCTTTTTCTTCAGCCGTGTCGTCCAAAATGCTCGACTTGTCGTCGACTTTTCCGAGCTTGGGCGTCGCCTTGGCCACGTAAAGCATGGCTTCGGCGAGCGACGTCTTACCGGAGCCTTTGTGGCCAATCAGGGCAACGTTGCGGATGTCGCTAGGCGCAGTGGGTGTCATCGTCGGTTCCTGTCCACGCCCCTCACGCGTACGAGGTCCAGCGCCTCCAGCGAAGGGCGGACATCCCCTCTACCCGTGTTCGGGCAACCTTACCAGGGGCTTATTTACGACCACGTGTTCATCGGTTGCTGCACGGCGCAATGCGTCGAATGAACTTGCACTGCGGACGGCGCTTCAAGCCGCGCGACACTCGGCTAAACAAGCCTCGAAACGCCATGCTGGCCAGGTACGTGCCGCCTTGGTCATCATTCGGCCATGCAAGCCTTCCGGCTTCTCGTGACGTGGATCTTGGGGATGCTCCTGACGCTTGCGGTCCAACGTTGGGACCGGGGACGTCTTGATGACGAGCAACGCGCGCGTAGTTGGAACAGCGCCACGTTGGGCCAAGCGCTCCTCAACTTCGGTCCGCTTGCGATGCTTGGTTGGGGATGGGTGACGCGCCGTGGAATTGGACTCTTGTGGGGCCTTGTCGCGGCCTTTTTGATCACCGTCGCCGTCAGCCTTTTCGACGCGCTACTCGTGGCGGTGTTTGGAGAATAGAACTCGAGGCCAGACCTGATTTGGACCCTCGGCTTGTTCTCCCGGGGGTATGGGGGCAGAGCCGGAGGGTCAGTCTCTTTGGCGCAGCCAAAGAG
>DAOMZH010001051.1:0-3942 GCA_035437985.1 Polyangium sp. (in: bacteria)
GACTCGTCGCGTTACACGGCCACCACATGAACATCGATCGCATTCGCCAATTTACCCGTGAAGTTGCCTCGATGCTTGATGCTCCCGAGCGGGTCGAACAAATGGAGCGTTTGCTATCGCGTGCGCTCCCGGAATGATGCGCGTACGCGACAGGATGCAAGATCGCCGTTCGCGCGACGAACTGCGCGCGTGACGCAAGCGGATCGGTAGGTTCGGCTGGACCGCACATTCTTCCATCCTGCCAGGTTTTTCTCTTGCGACCGTTTGCCCTCCATGGTAGCGCGGATCGCGATGCATCCGTTTGTCCGTGTGCGAGCGATTTTCCTGCTACTTGCGGGCATGTCCGTGAGCGTGGCGGGCGTGCGCGTCGCACGAGCCGACGGTTCGTCGCCGTCAACCTCCACGCTCCCGAACGTCGAGACGGATGATGCCCGCTTCCGTAGGCTCAAGGCGGAAGGTGACCGTGCGCTCGCGGAAAAGCGGCTACACGATGCGATGAAGGCGTACAGAGAGGCGAGCGACCTTCGACGGGATTCGTTGATAATGGGACGTTGGGGTCTCGCGATCTCGTACTTCGATGATCCACGCGCATTCGAACTCGCGGCAGCTTTGCTCTACGAAGCGGTAGCGGACGCAGCCGGTGCGTCCACCCAAGAGAAGGACGCTTTTTTTGCTGCATACAAGCGAATGCGAAGACTCGTATGCAAATTGTCGATTACCACGAATGATGCGAATACACGTATTGATTTAGGGGACGGCTTCAAGACGCAGTTACTCACATTTTTCGTATTCGTGAAAAAAGGCAAAGGTGAAGGCATCGCAAAACTCGAAGGTCGTGCTGATGTTCATCAGTCGTGGGATTGCAAAGGGGACCACGATATTGAAATCCGCTTCGATTTTGCGCCCGCAACAACTACCCCCACAAAAACAATTACTGTAATCGAAAAGGGCAAAGAAAAGGTCAAAATTGTCCACGTACCGATTCCGTTAGAGAATCCCATTGCCGATCCTGTATCGAATGAAAATCGTATTAGCGTATGGTTTGGCCCGAACGTCGTATTTGGTGTTGCTCCATCGCCCGCATACGGGCTGTCGATTTCGGGTGCATACAAATTGGGAAATTGGTCGGCAATGCTTGGCGCTCGTGGCGCGTATGCATTTGGACCGATTGAAGCAAGGCCGCTGGACGTATTCACATTTACGAGTCTTGCTGGACCCTGCTTTCGCGAAAATTGGTTCGTTGCTTGCGGCTTTGCCAGCATGAATATCGTCCAGTCGATTCCCACTGTACCCACTTCCGATAAATTTCACATAGAGCCACAGGTGACTCCTGGAATCGGATTCGGAATAGGCGGTCGATATTCTTATGGTAAGAGGGTCGGTTTCTATGTCAATGCGGACGCAACGATACTTGCGCATGACGTCGAGCTCGTGATGCCCCGGCCAAATGGATTTACGCCAGTGTGGAAAGAAAATCAGTTTTTGTTGTCGATTTCATTAGGATTGGAGTTAAAGCGATGAAAAAGCACCACGGAAGGACGCTGTGGGTAATGTTGATAAATCGGAATGGTTTGCTTGGCGCTTTGTTTCTCGCGACGTCGGGAATTTCTGCATCGGTGCTTTTCGGTGTTGGTTGTGGTCTGAACTTTGGGCCGCAAAAATTGTATTGCGATCCAGACGGAGGCGACTGCGCGAATTTTCCTGAGTGCTGCGACGATGCTGGTACTGGCATCGCGCCGCAATCGCTAAAGTGCGAAGACAAGGGTGGCGCGTGCGTCGCAATAGGCAACGGTGATTTTGAAACGGACGCCGTTTTATTATGGATTGGCGGGGAAGAAAACGATGCACCCAAATGCCCCGATCGAGCCCCGACGCCAGACGATGATATGTATTTTGCGGATCTCGTCGTTGACGTTCAATGCGAGGAATGTAAATGCAACGCGCCCACGTGCGTTTTACCGCATGCCATTGGTGTTGATCCTCAACTCGGGTGCGTGAGTGGCATTTCGGATAATTATGCCGCGCCAAACGATTGGGATGGGTCGTGTTTTTCCTCGGCAAAATTGCCCGTGGGTAGTTTTGCCTCGTTTGCATTGCCCTCTGCGACGGTGACGGATTGCACGCCGTTATCAAGTCCGCCCATAAAACCGCCCGGCGCAATGGCTCCGCGGTCAGACTTTATTTTTGGCGGGGTCGGATGGAAACAAGCTGGAAAAGTCTGTAATGGTACTGCTAATGGTGAATGCAAAGCTGGCGATAGTTGCGTACCTAATGCAGAGCCACGTCCCCCGGATTTTCAATACTGCTTGCGGTACAAGCCCTATGCCATTGACGAAGCAAATTTGCCACAATGCCCAGCGGCATTTCCCGAGCGCCATCTTTTCTACAAACGAATGGAGGGTAAACGCGAATGCACTGAATGCACGTGCGGTGAACCTATTGGATCACAATGCATCGCCGCATTTTCGGCGTACCAAGATCCGGCGTGCGGCGATAACCCGGCACCATTTTTCAAAGATTTCGCGGGTGGACAATGCATCATTGCCATGCCGTGGTCCTTGAGCGCCATTTCTGCAAAATGAGCCGTAAACGAGCCGGGGAAATGCGAACCGATAGGCGGGGAAGCGGTTGGCGAAATCAAGCCAGCCGATCCGCGCCTATTCTGTTGCCAACCATTGCCGGAAAAGTCGTCGAATGAATGATTACCGCACGCGTACGCGACGAATGCGTCAATACAATCGAGTTGCAATGCTGAAATAACTTGACTCCCTCGACTCGAAAAGGAATCCCATGCTCCACGTGCTCATTAGCGAAAAGGAACACTTCGATGACGTCCGCAATGCCACGGGCAAGGAGCCAGGCCTTTGGATCGTACCCAAGAAAGCAAAGCCGGGAGAACAGATTGTCCTGTTTTTCCCAAGTGAAAATGGGTTTGTCGCGCTGGGAGAAATTCTGACCAATCCCAGCGGCCCAAAGAATCGCGGAGATCTAATCGTGTATGACGCCCAAATCGGCAGGATCAGACCCTTTGGGAGAACCATTGATCTCGAAGAATTTAGAACGAGCGCCGTAGAAGAAATTCGTGATTGGCCATGGCTTCGGTATCCGCGCAAATACACGACCTTGAAAGCACCACTATCTGAAAAACTTCTCGATATTTTAGAAACGGAACTGCCCCGAGCTTTGCGAGCAAAACAGGCGCGAGCACCCGAGCAAGCGAAGGTGCCCCCGGTTTCTCAAGCGAAACAGGCACAAGCCCGAGAGAAAGCGGAAATCGAGGCGATAGAGGGGTTTCGCCGAGAACATGAGGTCCTGAGTCGGAGTCGGAGCAAGAAGCTCCGCGACGAGGCGAAGAGGCTTGCGAAAGGCAAGTGCTACACGTGCGAGAAGAATTTTTCGGAACTCTTCGACGGCCTGGGGGAACGCGTTCTGGAGGCCCACCACAAGAAGCAGGTAGCGCTGATGGAAACGCCGGAGCTTACGAACGTGAAAGACCTCGCTGTCGTATGCGCCAATTGCCACCGCTTGATTCATGCGGAGCCCAAGAAAGCAATGCAGGTCGACGAGTTGCGGCGCAAATTTCGACAAGGGTCGATCGGATGACGATTCGTGTGAAATGTTCTCTGCGCGCTGGGCAGTTCTCTGCGCAGAGAACGCCCCGGTTCTCTGCTACACGCAACCGAGGGAAGTGCGACAACAGGACGAGCATCGCGCACGCGCAACGCCGTTGATCGGGGTGCATCGTGATGGAACTTCGCTCCATCGGGCACTCGTGCGGCGTGCAGAGAACGCGACGACGGCGCAGCTCGTCGCGTCGACGATCACGAGCACGACCGGCACGAAGATCGCCGAGATGCGGTGGACCAGGCGCTGGATCGGGGCATCGCCGGTCTGCGCGTCCTCGACGAGGCGCATCATGCGCGAGACACGCGTGTCCGACCC
>DAOMZH010001052.1:0-3938 GCA_035437985.1 Polyangium sp. (in: bacteria)
ATGGATTCTTGATCCATAGCGCGGGAGCGCTGCCGATGCGAGCGGATATGACGCAATCAGCAGCCGGGAGACTGCAAATTTGTAAACGAATTAACTTTCCACACATCTCGACACGACGCTTCGAGTTTGGGTTCGTTGAAGATACTTCTGAACGAACCCGGCCCTTGCGTGCGAATGTGACTACGGCGCAGTGCCCCGTTGCGGATGTTCAAATGGGCATGAGCATTTCTCCAATTCGACCCTCTTGATGGGGTAATGAGACATAGCCTGGTTTGGGTTGTGAATCGTCGATGTTTGCTCTGTGGAACTCGCACATCCACCATGTTCCCCGAGGGAAATTTGCAGAGCGATCTCCGGTGCGCCATTGTGCGAGTGCACTTCGATACGATGAGCGAAATGCCTTCATTGCGGCGCATTCGGCGGCAAAAATGTCTTCGTGCCCATTACCTGCAGCAATTGTCGAGTTTTCGACGCGACTCGAAGTGTTGATGACCTTGCGCTTGGGCTTCGAATTCACTTTCTTGCGTTGCTTCTTGCGTTTGCGTTGCTTGTTCCTATTTTGGTTTTTCTCTTCTATGAGATCAAGCGCATTCTGAATTTCTTCACGAAACGCTGCGGTACCTGTTACGCCTGGGGGAAGCGAAATGGGCAAATCAACTCGGGCCGGCCATTTCTTGGATTTGGAGCGAAAGTAGAAATCGGGCAGCGCTATGCTCTTCATGTCCGTACCCATATCGCTGACCCGACTCCTGGCGCCCGACCAATCGTCTGCGTGCGATACTGCGCCCACGATGACCGGATTTGCGAGTGTATAGGCTATCTTTTCCTTAATGGCCGTCATTGTGAGCAGCCGCAAAACACTGGTGCGCGAATTGTCCCAGACAACTCCTTTCCAGTTGTGCAGCCGCTTGACTCCCATAGCAACCAAATGGTGGAAGCAGCGCAAGAAATGAGGAAGGCTCTTGTTTGGATCAGTCACGACCAAATGAATGTGCGTCGAACTGGCGCAAAAAGCGTGAATCTGGACTTCGTGTCGACTCACTGCAATCGCGAGCGAATACCGGATGAGGATTGTTAGCGCCGGGTCTGGCCGAAGCAGTTTCCGATGGAGAACACGTCGGGTCAGGAAGTACGTCGCACCGTGGATGATTGTTCTAGCTTGCGTCATGGCGAAACGCAGTAAGCGAATCGCGTGCCATGCGAAAACTGCGGTAAATCAAGGCATTTTCATGGCGAGAGGGGTGGCGGCCGCCAGGCGGAGGGGTGGCGGAGCTCAAAATCCGCCAGCAAGCGAACTCACAAAAATGACGTCCCAGGGCTGAAAGCATGTAGGGGTATCAACAAGAATTTTGGCCCATCCAAATTCATTTTCCTAAGATGAACCTATGCTGCGTTTGTCTCGATTGCTCGCAACCATTCTGTTGGCTGTGCTCCCGGTGTTTGTTACGTCCACTTTTGCCATTGCTCGGCCGAAAGCGGACGTCGAGTGGACCCGGGTCGATGCTCCTACCGTAACCAAAGACGGCGCGCGATTGGCCAAGACCCTGCACCAGTTGCTGAAGGAGGCGAGTCGGAAAGCAGATTTTGGCAAGTTCGGCAAAGTGCTAGTGCGCGCCCGCATCTCTGAATATGTCGTCGAGCAGAAGGGCGATGTGCTGCGGATCCGCTGTACCGTCATTGGCCGGCTCGAAGGTGGTCCGAGCGCCAAGAGTCGCATTGCATTCGGAGGCGACCCGAAAGATCCCAAAACGCTCGAGAAGCAGGTATTGACCATGGTAGCACAGGGCGTCACGAGTCGGTTGGCGGCCCTTGCCAAGGCTCGAGCGGCCGAACGAAAAGAAAACGACCCAGGTCCGAAACGCGAGCACTCGCCAGCAAACCAAAACTAATCTACGCAGGTTATCTGGACATGGAATACGATCGATTACTTGCCGCCCTGTTCGAGGAAGAAGATCGCGCCCGCGAAATGGCGAGCCGCCTCATGAAGATCGCTCAAACCTCTCGTGATGCGGCAACTGCGGAGCGAGCGAGTCTTGTCGCCTTTCTATGCGGACCCATGGAGAGGCACATGGCCTACGAAGAGCGCAATGTATTTCCACCGCTCGAGCGTCGAGGCTTGGGAGCGGAAGTCGGCGTGGCAATGCGTCATCACGCGATGATTCGTGAAGATGCCGCCAAGTTGGCCGCCGCTAAGCCTGGTGAGGACGTGAGCCAACTTATTTTTGATGTCGCACGGCGCATGCTTCATCACACGAATTTCGAAGGCGACTACATCTACCCAGAGCTGACATACGAAGCTTGGCGTGATCTGATGAAGGAAACCAAAGGGTGAATCTCCACGCCCCGCTCTCGACAGATACCCTCGTGCCAAACTACTCTACGAACCCCTCATGAACCTCGAGGAAGGCCGAGTTCTCAGCGATCGCTATCGGCTCGTCCGACCTCTCGGGCAGGGTTCGCAGGGTGCCGTTTGGATTGCCGATCATCTGGCACTCAATACCCACGTTGCCGTCAAGCTCATTGATCCTGAGCTGGCCAAACGCGAAGACGCGCGCGAACGGTTCAAGCGTGAAGCAACAGCGGCTGCTCAGCTTCGCAGCGCGCACGTCGTGCAGATTCTAGACCACGGGATCGACGAGGGGCAGCCGTTCATCGTCATGGAACTGCTCGAAGGCGAGGACCTTTTCGAGCGTCTCGACAAACGTGACCGACTATCGCTGCGCGAAACCTCCAAGGTCATCACGCAAGTTTGTCGTGCCCTAGCACGTGCACATGCAGCGGGCATCGTGCATCGCGATCTCAAGCCGGAAAACGTTTTTCTTTGCAACAACGACGACGAAGAGATCGTCAAGGTGCTCGACTTCGGCGTCGCGAAAGTCACTGACCCCGCGAAAGTGACGATGCAGAAAACCGGCATCGGTACGCTAATCGGCACACCGCACTACATGAGTCCCGAGCAGGTCAAGGGCACGTCGGAAGTCGATTTCCGAACGGATCTCTGGGCCATTGGCGTCATCGCCTATCAATGTGTCGTAGGCGAATTGCCCTTCGATAGTGAAGGCGTTGGCGATCTGCTCATCAAGATTTCGATCGCCGATCCCCCTGTCCCCTCGAAGGTTTTTCCTGGCGTCTCGCCACTGTTCGACGCGTGGTTCGCAAAGGCATGTGATCGCGATCGAAACAAGCGGTTTCAAAGCGCGCGAGAATTAGCCGAGGCTCTGGCTCGTGTTGTCCAGTCCGTTCCAGAAGCCATGCGTGGAGCGCTACCGCCACGCCCCACGTCCGTTCGTCCACCACCAATCGCCCCTGGGCCCACGTCGGTTCGCGGAACCAAACCCGGGCTCAATCCTTCCCCGCAAGCCCCGCCTGCTTCGGTTGCGCGACCGCCCGCATTGCCTACGGCGTCGCAGCCAGAACCCGTTGCCATACGGGTTGTCGAACCTGCCCCAGGGCCGATGGCCGAGCAGGAAATCGACGACTTCGACTTCGATTTCGACGACGAAGGTTCGGAGGGAGCAGCTGTTGCCCCACCAGTCATCGCAACCCCTGCAACCGCCCCAGGGTCAACCGTCACCGCACCAACCGTCAGTCCAAACCCGATCCCAGCCGCTCGCCCGAGTGCACATGCAGCGCCCGTTGCGACGCCACTACCTCAAGCGCAAGCATCCACGGCGTCGCAGGCAACGCCGTTGCCCGAGCCGTCTGTCGCTAGTACGCCCCAGGGGCGCACATCCAATACAAGTCTTGGGGCCCCGGTCTATCAACCAGAGATGCTCCCCCTCGCGCCAGTCGCGGCGCCGCCACCGGCTGTCGCTGCGTCGGCCGTATCGCCAACGACCGCCCCTGGGATAGCGAGTGGTGACCGGATTTCTCCGCCTCCTGAGCTTGATGGCTCGCGCAAGCGAAAAACGCTCGGGTTTGTCATGTTGCTCTTTGTC
>DAOMZH010001053.1:0-3937 GCA_035437985.1 Polyangium sp. (in: bacteria)
GCGCGGGCGCAAGCCCCCCGAAGAAGCCCCCCCAGGCGACACGACGACGCCGTAAAAAGTCATTCCCCCAGCATGTGCCGCTATCTGGTCACAAGTTCCGAAGAACCGCATCAGGGCGGTATTGTAAAGGATCGGTCAGATTGGCAATCGTTCCCACCACTTTGCCGGTAGCTGGATCTTGTTGCAGCTTGGCCGATACATCGCTGATCAAGGCCCGTAAATATCCAAAATGCTTCTCGCGACCCAACAACGCGGGCCATGACAAACTCGATAACGCTCGACCTCCGCCGATCGATTCGTCGTATGTCGTGCACTTTTTATGGCTTCCGTCCTTGCAGAGCCACTGCAAATACCCCTTCGGATGGCCTTGCCGCCAAGAGATGACCCGACCTTGTTCATCGGGTTCGTTTGCATTCCACCACGACGGCAAACCCAGCCACTTCGGGCGCGACTTCTTCTTTGCACCGAGCGCTTTCCAGCAAGAACAGGCGTCGTCGCTGGCATTCAAGTAGGCACTGTCCGCGATCTCGAACTGCTCCGGGTCTCGATCTGACGGATATGCCTCGGTCACTTCCTCCGATACGCCGGCATTATGTAATGCCGTCGGATCGGCAAAAAACAGCGCTTCAACCATCGGGACGAGCAAGTGAAATGAAACCCGTTCAAGAAGCTTCGCTTGCGTTTTTTCTCGCGTCGCTTGCGAGGGCAAACCCGCCACGTGCTTGATGACTACGTTGCGGAACACCTTCGCCACCCTATCGGGTTGGTGCATGTTCGCGGGCTCCAAATCATCGAGTACGATGACCAAATCGGCGGCCTCGCGATGCTTGTCCCCCAAAGCCTCACGGGCGGCTCGCTCTACCAATTCAAGCGCAGCTTCGGGGGGATCCGTTTCGTGCTCGAGCGTCAGTGGATTGCTCGTAAAACCAGGATACGGATATTTGTCGGGGAACGACCTCATCTCCCCGTCGCTCGGGAGAACATCGAATTCGTGATGCTCACCGGGAAAGAGGACCCGGAACGCGTCAACCAGACCATTCCATTCTGTGCGTCCCGTCGGCAGAAACGCAATTCTCATGGTTTCGATTCCACACGAGGAGAAGCGAAAGCAAGATGCTCGTAGAGGGTTCCCAACTTCGCTTGCGCCAACCATTCCTCGGAATGCAGATCGGACATCGGCACCGGCACGTATCCGCTGGAATTCGACTTGTCGAGCACGTACACCTGCTCCGGCTCGTCTCGAAATGCATTCAGCACGACCGGTGAATGGGTGGTCAGGACAATCGTCAAGTTCTTTTGTTCGGCTTGTTCGCGCATTGCGTGAATGAGGCTGCGAATCGCGTGCGGATGGAGCTGATTCTCCACTTCGTCGAAACACAGGATGGAGCCTTCGCGCGCGCCGGCTATTGCAGTCAAATGCAACAAGCCCGTCAACAAACCTTCCGCCATGAGCGCAGGTGGAAGACCATCATCTGATTCTACGATACCCGGGGGATAGATCACGGCAAGCCCGCGGTCGAACTCCAGTGCGGAAATCAAGTCAGGAAACGCCTGTCGGGCCACGGACATGACCCAGTCGTATTGGTCCCGAAATCGAATGGGTGATTGTTTCCAATTGGCCAACACGGACCAAAGATTCCGACCATTTCCCGCAAGATAGGCTGCTCGCGGATCGTATTCGGGGTATCCTATGATCTGGTTCATCCAATAGGATTCATAAATTCTTGTCCCGCCAAGCAGATTGACGAGTGGTCGCATCCATTCCGATTCGCCGCGATCCCATAACCATTTGGCACCACAGCGAACTTCGTCGTGTGCCCGACGTTCGCTACCATGATAAAATCCCTCGTCGAACATTTCGGCACGCAAAACGACCTCGTTCTTGAAGCGCAATTCTTCGCCGTATGTACCTTTGCTCCCTTTGGCCGACATGGGAAAACGCGTTGTCCACCGAATATCCCCGAGCGAAACATCGAATACCACGGGCGCTTCCGCCGCCGAACCGATTCGCTTGAAGAACTGTCCCTGTACCGCCGCGAATGCTGCCTCGTGCCCCCGCTCAAACAGCATTCGCAAGAACTTGAACACCCGCAATGTCGTGGTTTTTCCCGCCCCATTCGGACCGCACAACAGACATACGCCAGAGGGCGACCACTTCATATGTTCGAGGACGCGAAAGTCTTTTGCCTCGATCGTCAGCTGCGACATGTTTGGGCTCCGGCTGTAATGCAACGTCTACGCTCACCGCCTCTACCATGGTCCCATCAAGAGGTCAACGCCCCCACCCTACGCGTCCCCCAACCGTTCGTCCTCGTCATCGTCCTCCATATCGTCGTCATCCTCCTCAGGCTCCTCGTCATCCTCGTCATCCGTGTCTTTCCAATATTGCGCCGCGTCCTCGGGCAAACCCAGCTCCCGCTGCATCACCGTCCGCAACATCTTCGACTTTATCCTCGGTAAAACCTCCTCGAACAATCCGGCCATTCCCTTCGGTCGACGACTGAGAAACATGTCCAGCAATGGCCCCCATATCCGCTCGTCCTCTGACAACAATCCCGCTTTCATGTGCTCGTACACACGCGCGAGCGGCACTTTATCCATCAGAAGCACATCGCCAATGTTTGCCCTCACGCGCAACGGTGCAATCTCGAGAATCCGCTCGATACGCGCGTCATCGAGCGGTATTGCATAACTACGCAGCAATGCATACAACGCCTCCCCCGCCGTCGCCCCTCCTTGGGCCGGTGAATCCAGCTGCCCGAACAAGATTTCAATCAACTCCGGAGCGTTATGTTTCACAATGTTCCCCGCCGCCATCGAAAACAACGGATGATCCCCATCCGCCAAGATCGTCGCCATCATCTCCGTGTCGATTCGCTTTGCCCAATACAACGAATTGAATGCATAACCCACGATCTCCCGAACGTCTTCCGCCCCTTGGTATCCCCGGATCCGCTCCATCAGCATCTCGAGCGCCCACGACACCTGCCGCTCGCACACCGCCATGATCAAGCGACGACAAACCTTCACGCGCCGCAATTCCCAAGCCTTTTCGAGGTCCCGCGTAATCGCTTCATCCAATTCGGGCGAAGGTTCCATTTTCGTCAATGCCCGCGCCGCGTCCTCCGCCAACCAAGCCCCCCACATGGTCCGATCGTCGCACCAGACATTTTCCAGCAATCGTCCGCCCAAATCGAGCGGCGCAGAGAGCCCCCTGAAGATGGACGCCGCTGCCGACACACTAGACATGCACGGACGTTCCAAACCAATTCGCGCGATGGCCCGAATCCGCTCCAACTGCTCCGTGTCGAGCAAAGTCACCACTTTGTGGCTCGCTAGAATCACTAGCCAACCACGGTGCACACCTACGCGAATTCCATCTTCCGCCCAGCGCGCCAGCACCTCGAAGGCACCCCTACCCCCTCGCTTCAGAAAAAATACCGTCCAATCCTCTATGGACATGCGACCCAACGTCGGATGTCCGTACATCACGCGTTCCGAGCGAAACACGTACATCAAGAGCGCCAGCGATTCTCGTTGGTGGGGTTCGAGGGTCTCTGGAGGCATTTCGATTTCCGGGAAGTCACGCCAAAGCACCTCGAGCAGCGCGTGACGGGCCTCTTTTTGGGACCCGCGCAGCGCCGTCAGATTCGCGAGCATTCGTTCACTCGGCGGACCCACGAGCAGGTCTTGGGGCACGTGGGCCAGAGGATCGACGGGGCATTCATTGCCAAACAGGGCAAACCATTTCTTGACGGCGTCTTCGGACCAGCGAATATCGGCGCTCATGTGCAAAAGTCGGGGTCGCGCCCATTCTGCGGGCAATCTCCCCACGGCATTGACGAGGTTATAACCCACATGGACATCTGGCGCGATCAAGTCATGATCTACATACCGCAGCGCTCGTTCTGGGTACGCTGCCGCCAATGTTTCGAGC
>DAOMZH010001054.1:0-3935 GCA_035437985.1 Polyangium sp. (in: bacteria)
CAATTTCGCCGCTCGTCTTGGCAATCGCGTCCTCCATCGTTTTCAAGGCTTGTTCGGGCGACCAAGAATCATGGTTTTTCTCGACCACAATTTTGATGTCGCCTTTGTCGATGTAGGGTTTGAGCACATCCATGTATCCACGGGCGATTTCGAGGGCCACGGAATGCCCCGATTGACCGTTGAGAATAATAAAATTGCCTTTGCCGCCCGTGGCTTTGATGGCCGCTTCGGCTTGCAGCATTCCAACCTTGTGGCTATCGTGGGCCACGTAAAAATCCGGACCACCATTGATTGACCGGTCGTACGCCACGACTTTGGCCCCCGCAGTATGGGCCTTGTTCACATACGCTGCAGCAGCCGCGCTATCGGTTGGTTGAATGACGAGCACCTTCGCCCCGCGCGACAAGGCATCTTCGACTTGGGATAATTGCCGTGCATTGTCGTTGTCGGCAGCCAAGGTGAATGCATCGATGCCTAGCTTTTTGGCCTGTTCTTCGAAGTATTTCTTGTCTTTTTGATAACGCTCTTCTTGCAGCGTCGACAAGAGGAACGCCACTTTCGGTCCTGAAGCTTTCGCGGAAGCGGAATCTTTGTTGCAACCAACGAGCGTGAGGGCGGCTAATGCCGCAAATCGGAAAATCAGACGGTTCTTCATGTCGTTTTCTTCGTGGAAAGGGAATCGAGGAGCGAGGCGCCAAGGAGAATCAATCCCGTAAATATCAATTGCCAATTCGAGTTGATGTTCATGAGGTTCATGCCATTCGACAAAGTGCCGAAAATCAAGGCCCCAACGACTGTCCCCACCATTGTCGCGCGTCCTCCCGTGAGGCTCGTACCGCCAATAACCACCGCGCTGATCACGTGCAATTCACGCATCACGCCCGCATTGCCAGGCGTAACGCCATTCGTGCGCGCGGTTGCGACCATGCCCGCAATGGCGGTGAGCACTCCGGTCAACAAATAAATCGCCACCGTGACGCGCTCGACAGGCACGCCCGAAAGCCGCGCAGCCTCCGCATTGCCGCCAATCGCCACGGCATAACGACCCAATCGGCTGCGTCCCAGTAAAACCGCGCCAAGCATCGTCGCCAACGCCGCGATCAACACCGGCACGGGCATGCCCCGTTGATAGATTGTCGCGAAAAACGCGCTCGTTCCGACAATCGCCACGCCCAGCAGCCCGAGCGCTTTGGAATCGTGTGTGGGTAACGAAAACTGCTTGCGTCGCCGCTCTTGCACCAACAGCAGCGCCAAACCCACCAGCGCTCCGCCAATGCAAATCGCCATGGAGATCGACGTTGGAAGAACCGTCGCCAGCTTGGAAAAATCTTCCCGCATCGGCGACAAACCCCGGGCGTCCGAAAGAACGAGCCCCGCGCCGCGATACGCCAGAAAGCCACTCAACGTGGCAATGAACGGAGGAATCGCAAAACGCGTAACGAGCACACCGTGCCAAAGACCGATCACCGCCGCAGCAACGACACCCGCGAGTACCGCGACAAACGCAGGTTGCTGCGCGTCGATCTGCAGCTTCGCCGCGATGACGCCCGTGAGCGCCATGCCCGCACCCACCGAAAGATCGATCCCGCGAATCAACACGACCAGCGTCATCCCCACGCCGATGATCACGATCTCGGACACCTGCGCCGTGAGATTCGAGAAGTTCCCGGCAGTCAAAAACGCGTCGCTCGTTTCCGGATGCAGTCCGAGAACCGTCCACAAGCCCAGCAAAACAAGCACCATCCGCAACGAGCGCGACTTCAAAAGTCCCAGCCATCCACGGGGGTTCGTCTTGGGTGCCAAGGCGGTCAGAGATCGTTCGGTCATGAAGCATTCACCGTGGGCGAGTTGGTTTGACCAGGAACGGGGGACATGATTGCCGCGGCGCCCGTCGAGAGTTCGACGATCGACTCTTCGGTGGCCGTACGCGGATCGAGTTCGCCGACGATGCGTCCATGTCGCAAAACCAAGATGCGATGCGCGAGACGCCGGACTTCGACGAGGTCCGATGAAGCCATCAGGATCGCCATCCCTCGCTTGGCGAGATCGTTCAGGATCGAATAAATTTCTTCTCGCGCTCCGATGTCGACTCCACGCGTAGGTTCGTCCAGGAGCAACACCTTCGGGGGACGCGCAAGCCACTTGCCGAGCACCACTTTTTGTTGATTTCCGCCCGACAAAGTACCAACTGCAGCGTGCGACGAACCTCGAATTTTCAGCTCTTCGATGCGCCGTGCGCTCATGAGCGCTTCAACGTTTTCATCAACGAGTCCGTAGGTCGCATCGGTTCCCATGACGTCGCGCGAAGCGAGCCAAGGCAGCGAGAGATTTTCCGCGACGGACATGTCGAGAACGAGGCCGCGACCTTTGCGATCCTCGGGAAGCAACGCCAAGCCGAGGGCGAATGCACGGCGCGGAGAATCGATGTCGACTCGTTCTCCAGCGATGCGAATCTCACCGCGTACAGGACCGAGTGCTCCTCCGAAAAGCGTGGACAAGATCGCGGTTCGTCCCGAACCCATGGCGCCAGCGAGCGCGACGATTTCTCCTTCGCGCACATCGAGCGAGACCTTGGAGACGGCGACTCGTTCGTCCGGTGCAGGCCACGAGGGCGTGTTGTTCGTCCCGGGCAAACCCACGGTCAAATCGACGATTTGCAGGGCAACGCGCGCATTCTCAGCTGGTTTGTCAAGACCAATGGGCTGATCGTCGAGGCTGCGTCCGACCATCAGCGCGACCACTTCCCGCGGGGTCGTTTCCGACATGAGCTTCGTGCCTGCAGTTCGTCCGTTGCGGAGAACCGTGATGCGATCGCAGAGAGCGAAGACTTCATCCATGCGATGCGAAACGTAAATGCAGGTCGTTCCTGCGCTGCGCAGATTGCGGAGCCACGACATCAAACGATCGGCTTCGCGGGCAGTGAGCGCCGCGGTCGGTTCGTCCAGGATGAGGATTTGTCCGTTGTGCGAGAGAGCGCGGACGATTTCGACGAGCTGCTGAATGCCGATGCCCAAGGAGCCAATCGGGGCAGCGGGATCGATCTCGTTCGCGAAGCCATAACGGTCGAGCATTTGGTGGGCTGCGGATTCGAGGGCCGGGGTATCGACGAGCCCGAAACGGCCTGGTTCACGGCCGAGGAGAAGGTTTTCCGCGACAGACAGTTCGGGCACGAGCATTAGTTCTTGGTGCACCATCGCGATGCCTGCGCGTTGCGCATCCGCGGCGCCGCGCAGACGTTGCACTTGCCCGCGCACACGTACCTCGCCGCCGTAGGAACCTGCGGGATACACTCCCGACAAAATCTTCAGGATGGTCGACTTGCCCGCGCCATTTTCGCCACAGAGACCGAGGATCTCGCCGTCGTACGCCGCGAGGCTCGCGCGATCGAGGGCATGCACGCCGCCAAAACGCTTGTCGATGTCGAGCATCTCGAGCGCTGGCGTACGCGGGTTTGGCGGCGGGGAAGTCATTGGATGGACAGCGCGTTTTTCTTGTCCCTACCGCTATGCGTTCTTGATGGGAAGAGCGAAATGACGACGGCGTGTCATTTCCCCATGCAAGCGAGGACTTCGGCGCACGGATACCGGCTGGCGCAGTTCGTCTTGAACTTCGCCGGGGCTTTTTGGCATTCGAGAAATGGATCGCCTGGCGTCGATTGATCCGAGGCGATCATGCACGCATTCAGGCGTGCGCATTGTGCAGCCACGTCGCCATCTTGGGGCAAATTGGCTTTGGGATCGTCACTCCAACGAAATGTGCCGACTTGATTCGCGGAAAGACCTTGAATGGGCGTTTTACAGACGACTTGTGGGTGACTCGAGCGCACGATGGCTTTGTACATCGCGGCAAATCGATTGCAGGTAGCTCCGTCATAACAATAGGTGACCAATGCATAACCGTCATTGTAGCCCCAGACGCTGACGAAGATTTCTCCG
>DAOMZH010001055.1:0-3930 GCA_035437985.1 Polyangium sp. (in: bacteria)
GTAAATGCGTGACAAACCTGTCGAGCATCCTCGGGCCGCAAGAACACCCGTGTCACGCGTAATGGGCGCGACGCGACAAACGGACGCAGGCCATCGACCACCGACCTCAGTCCGTCGAATCCCAGTCCGCGCAACCGCGAAGGCCCGTCGTGTTCCCCGATATCGATATGCAAGAGCGCCCCTTCGACCCCCGTGACACCATGCAAAACCCCCAGCGACGCCGGTTCGCGTGAAACCAGCCGAGCCGCAACCCCCCGTGACACTCGCCCGTCCACTGTTTTAATTCTCTCGAGCGCGTCCTCGATTTCGCAGTCTCGCGCTCGAGCCACGCGGCTCTTGCTCAACCTTCGCCCCGCCTCTTCCAACGGCGCATTGCCAACGAGCGTGCAGAGCTGCCCCAGCGCTCGTACACGTGCCCGCCCGGCACGACCCAAATTTGCTTCGAGAATGGGCAGCATCCGCGTAATCTGTCCTCGTGCCCGGACCAACTCGTGCAATCGCAAATGGTCGACGATAACTCGGCTGCATCGAGGAACCAGACTCAGCCCGCCGTTGCGCACCTGTACAATCTCGTGGGCACGTAGCCGTTCGACAATCTCCCGCCCCTCTCTCGGTCTCAATTCCAGCACCAAGCGAATCTCGCGCTCATCGAGGCGCCCGATCAGACTTGACAATTCGAATATGTCGCGTATTCGAGCGTCCTCCGTTTTTCGCAGCATTTTTTGCACAAGAGGACAACATTCGGCATTTCGTGACCCTTGTTGTGTTTCCGTGACTGTGGTTTGGCGCAAAAAATCGTTTGGCGTAGCCCTGAGTTTGTCGCGTAGGCGGTCGGGTAACCGGCGCAAAAAATCTTGCAAACCGTCGACAAGTGTTGTAGCGGGGTCTTTGGCTTGGTCGAACAAGGCGACGACGAGCTCGATCAACTCATCCACTTGGTCATTGTCGACCATCGCCAACAGTTTTTCGCGGACCGCTGTCCGTTCGTCCGGGAATAGGTGGGTATTACGCGAGGCCATGGACAGATCTTTAACGGATCTTTCGACGGTTTGTCCAGGGGGTTCGTCCGACCTACGACAAACGGGGATGAGAGGTTTGGTCATTTTCGTCGGGTGCCCGAACTACCCCCTATCGATACGTCGATTGCCCGATTGACTGGGCCAAAAAGCATTTTCATACGAACATCACCGGATGGCAAAAAGCCACAAAGTGCCGAACGCTTCCTCACCACAGACCTCACGGGCTGCATCAAAGAAGGAGCAAGCATCATGCGGCAACTTTCTCTCCTGATCGGCGTCGTTCTCGCCATTGCCTCCACCGGCTGTCCCCCTTGCAATGATGGATCCTACCAATGCGACATTCCGCCCGACCCTAGCGGGACAGGAGGCGATTCGTCTTCCTATTCATCCGCGACCGGCACATACCCTGGTACTGGCGGATATGGGAATGCTCCACTGCCACCTCCGAGCCTACCCATGGCGTGTGCAGCTGGAGCCTCTTGTCTTCCCGGCGCGCCGTTTTGCTGTAACGACGACGAATCCCTCGTCTGCGCTGGAGGAGTCTATGCACATATGGCCTGGTGCAATGGCGAAAGCGAATCGTGCGATTCCGTTGGTGGTGGTTGTTCGTGTCCCCCAGGCGCGACGCGATGCATTCCCGAGGCCCCGACACAAATCCAAACCTGCGTCCCCTCCGGCGGAAACTACGAATTTCAGCTCTCCCCGTGCCCGCCGTTCAAGTATTGCAATACGACGACCGATTCCTGCGAATCGTGCATTGACGAATGTATCCTTGGCCAAGTCCGGTGCAGCAGTGACAAACGGTTTGTCGAACGATGCCAAAAGCTCACCGGTTCAGGCTGCAATGCCTCCGTGTGGGTCATGGACTTCTCGTGCGCCGACAAAAACATGTATTGCAGCGAGCCGCCCTTCGGCCCGTCCTCGAACCTCGATTATTGCGTCAATGAATGCGGCGGGCGCGGCATTGTTTTGCAAAGTTCGGAATGCTCGCTCGACCCCAATGTCCCGTGCAGCATTCTCTACTGCAACGCCTCGACCGGCACGCTCGAAGGAGACCATATCGCGTGTCTTGGCGCTGGCTACACGTGTAAGACCGACAGCGAATGTGCGAGTTGCAGTTGCTCGCCTACAACGCACGTATGCGTCGGTAATACGACCAAGCCGTGTCCAACCCAGAACCCCTGTCCCTTGTGACGGCCTCGTTAAAGGATGAGACACATGCAGAAAATTCATTCGCAGATTATCATTGGGACGCTTCTCGGGCTAGGGGTGATCGGATGTCGAGATGCAGCTGACGAGCTCCGGTTGGGGCGCTTTTTCAACGATGGGGGAATTGAAGCCGCAGGTATGGAATCCGATGCTGGCGTCACCGAAATCGATGCGGATATCCCTGATTCGTCGGAGCAGGTGGATGCAGCAGCCTGTACCGGAGACGCTTGTCCATGTACAATCGGCTCGAAAACCTGCGCTCCTGGCGATGAAGGCGCCGAGTTTGTCTGCGAACAAGGCGGCACGGGGCCGATGCTCGTGCGTCATGCATGCGACGCAATGTCGTATTGTGCCGGAGGCGCGTGCAAAGCTTGCTCGTCGTCGTTTGGCGAGTGTAAACTCGGCGAGCGCCAATGCAGCGCGGACGCGACAAGCGTAATGGTGTGCGGGTGTTTGGGTTGGCAAACGGCCGTCGAATGCACGAGCGTGGGAATGGTGGCGTGCGTGATGCCCAAAGAAGGGTCATCGCCGGGTCAAGCGCCTTCGTACTATTGCGTCAATGAATGCGGCGGACGCAACATTCCCCTCGCCCACAATCTTTGCGACCCGGATCCGAATGCCACGTGTGGCTACCTCGTGTGTGACTCGACTACGTTCCAGCTGATTCCCGATCACACAGGGTGTTTGTCTGCTGGAACTTCCTGCTCGAAAAACACCGATTGCAAGAGTTGCGCGTGCGTCAGCGGTATCTGCATTGGCAACACGGAGAAGAGCTGCGATCCACTTTGCCAATGATCGGCCGGCGTAACGCGTCCATCCGGTGAATCCCGTATACCCAACGTAAACCTTCGGCCGACGTTCGAATTCGAAGCAAACCCTGACTTCGGTAACTTCCGGAATACCATTGATCTCCGCATGCGATTTACACCGTATTGCATTTCGACTGCACGGAGACTCGTCCTCGACGCTTCGATGCGAATACGTTGATCGTCGGATTGCGCAAGGATGGCATTTCGACATAAAAGGTTCGACCAAGGAGGCAGTCATGATTCGAACGGTCCAGGTCCTGATGTTGGGCGGTATTTCTTTGGCTCTGTCTGGGTGTTACGAATACGATGTGGGTTCGGAGGGGGATGTTGCGCCGATCGACGGCACTGGGATTTATTCGCCTTCCGCCAATTGCAGCGTGCGCGTTGGGGGCGAAGGGTGGACGACGTGCAAGGGAACGACGAATTGCGCGCAATACGACGCGGGTATGTTGCCCGTCAATGACCTTCGACAGATAAAATTGTCATTGTCGAATGATTGTGATCATCCTGTCGTGGTTACCATGGGTGAGAGTTCGCAGCCGAATGGATCGGTTGATCTGGGTGGTGGAGGCTCGCCGGATCCCAACGCACCGTGGACCAATATTCCCCTCGATCCGCAGGCATATGAGCAGATGGACCCTTACGTGCGGCCACTGAAGCCCGGAGACTTCGTTTTGCAATGCGATTTGTTCGACCAAAATGACCCTACTGTCGCGCATGGAATCTTGCGAATCGTGGGCACGGGATATTGAGGCAAATACCATGAAGAGAATGCATCGAGTCGCGTGTGTGCTCGTCGCCTGCGCGGGGCTCTTGGAATCGAGCTCGTCGCAAGCAGAAAGCCAGTCGAAACCGACTTTCGTCACGCTTGGAACGCCGGCGCTCAAGGTGAA
>DAOMZH010001056.1:0-3926 GCA_035437985.1 Polyangium sp. (in: bacteria)
AAGCATCAGCGTCTTGTCGCGTGTGGCCAGTATCAATCCGCAAGCGACGTTCAACGTGCAAGGTGCATTGGGTGGTGTTTGTGCCATCTGCACAGGTGAAGCAGGCGGCGGCGCGGGCGAGCTTCAAATCGACGGCGCGTACGTCGGCGAAGTATGCGACGGTTACGACAACGATTTCGACGGTACGGTCGACAATGGTTTGCCGCCGCTGAACTGCAATGGCACCATGATTCCTTCGTGCGTCAATGGTATTCCGCAATCGTGCCCGGCCAACGTGCCTGCGTGCGTCGGCCCCGTGCTCGATACACGTCCCCGTTTTGCCGTCATCGTCGATACGTCGGGCTCCATGTTGAACGACATCAACGGCAAACCCACCTATGGTGATGGTTCGACAAACCACCTCGGTGTGGACACCTCCAGCGACACCGATATGGTCGACGGCAACAATTCGCGTTTGTACATCGCCAAGCAAGCGCTCGGCCAAGTATTGGCGGCTTTCACGAACGCCGATTTCGCGATTGGACGTTACCACCAGGACGTCTCGACGAACCGCAGCTGTCAAACGGCCAGCTGGTTCGAATGTCAAAAGATCTGCTGTAGTTACGACGATCCGCGCAACAACGTGACGCCCGCGTACCCGGCTCCGGGCTGCAACTTGCAATCGATTTACGCGGCTGGTTATCCCGCGGCGCTCAACGCCAACATCAACATTGGCTGGCCCAACCAGAACGATTGCATCAATTATGCCGGCTCGTGTGGTCCGCCCCGGCGCGGCGCCGATTTCGTCGTCGGCTTTGGCAAACCCCTTCAACAATCCTTGCGGTGGCTCGACGGTCAAGAGAATCTCTTCGATGCCAGCGTCCTGCCTGGTGATCACTGTTCGTATGCCAATGGTGGCGATTGCGAACTTCGCGGCACAGGTCCGACGCCTTTGGCCGGATCGCTGCAAGCTGCCGAAGATTACTTGAAGCCCATCATTCAATGCGACGACGCGGTACCTTGTCGCAAGTACGCCACGATTCTCTTGACCGATGGCGCTGAAAGTTGTCAAGGCAATCCAGTTGCTGCAGCCACGGCGCTGCGCAACAGCGTTCCGGGGACGACCATTGACACGTATGTCATTGGCTTCAGCACGCTGCCGAGTGAAACAGCGCAACTCAATGCTGTTGCCGCCGCAGGTGGGACGGGAACGGCGTTTTTCGCGAGCGACCAAAACAGCCTCGCCAATGCGCTGGCAACGATCGTCGCTTCCTCGACGGTATTCGAGAAATGCAACAACCTCGACGACGATTGCGATAACCTGATCGACGGGGATTTCCCGGACAAGGGCAGTGCGTGCGACAACGGTTTGCAAGGCATTTGCAAGGGCACGGGCGTGCTCGTCTGCAATGCGGCGCAAAACGGAACGACATGTCAGATCACGATGCCTGGCCAAATGCCAACGACCGAAGTTTGCAATGGGCTCGATGACAATTGCAATGGTCTCATCGACGAAAACGGCGTGTGTCAACAATGCGTCCCGACGCCCGAAGTTTGCAACGGCATGGACGACAATTGCAACGCCGTTTCGGATGACAATCCTGTCGACGTGGGTCAGCCCTGTGGTATCAACATCGGCATTTGTCGGCCCGGCACGACCGCTTGTGTCAACGGTGTTTTGCAATGCGCCGGAAGCGTCGATCCTCTTACGGAAGCCTGCAATGGCCTCGACGATAATTGCGACGGCATCATCGACGGGATGACGCAGCCTTGTTACAGCGGCCCGATGAATACCGAAGGCGTTGGGGTTTGTCACGCAGGATCGCAAGCCTGCACCGCAGCTCCGGGTAGCGGCACGCCCATGTGGGGTATGTGCGTTGGCGAAGTGGTTCCATCGGCCGAACTTTGCGACGGACTCGATAACGATTGCAATGGCTTGGTCGATGATCAAGTCAACGATGGCAATGGCAACACGACGGGAGAGCCCTGCTGCGCGTATGGAAACAAGTGTGGCACGGGCGTGTGCACCTATGGAGTATACGCGTGCGCGGGTTCGCAAGTCGTTTGCGACGGCGGCGTCGGACCGGCTCCGGAAACTTGCAACATGGTCGATGACGATTGCAATGGCCAAATCGACGATGTGCCGGGCGTAGGTTTGCCCTGTGCATTGCCTGGTGGATGTCCCGGCATGCTCGAATGCCAGCCCGGTGTTGGCATCGTCTGCACGGCTGCGGCCACGGGTCTCGAAGTCTGCAATGGCCTCGACGACGATTGCGATGGCAGCATCGACGAAGAACCGGACGTCAGCCAAAACGACATGCAAATCGGAAAGGCGTGCGATCCACCCGTTCCGCCGCAGGATCATCCGCCGTGTGCTCCGGGTTTGACCATCTGCAAGTCGGGACAAGTCGTCTGCAATGGTGCGGTCGGTCCGTCGAATGAAGTTTGCGACGGAATCGACAACGATTGCAATGGCACGATTGACGAGCCCAATCCATGCGCCGGTGATTTGTTGTGCGTCAACGGTGTGTGTCGTAGTCCCTGCCAAAGCGGTGAATTCCCCTGCCCCGGCGGCCAAATCTGCGACAATGGCGTATGCATTCCGTTCGGCGGCTCGAGCTCCTCGGGCTCGGGTGCTGGTGGCGCTGGTGGTGCTGGTGGCGGAGCAGGTATGGGCGGCGCTGGTGGTGGCGCAGCTGGCACGGGTGGCGGCGGCGTCGGCGGCAGTGGCAACAATACGGGCAGCAGCTCGTCGAGTTCCTCGGGCGAAGTCACGGGCGGCAATGGTGGTGCTGGTGGAGGCAACGGCGATATCTATGGTTTGCCCACGGGCGGCGGCGGATGCAGCTGCGACGTGCCTGGACAAACGAATTCTCGTCCGGGTCTTTGGGCGGCGCTTGTGGGATTGGTTTCGGTCGTGGCGCGTCGGCGCCGCGCTGCAGGAAAGCGCGGGTGAGATAAAATGCGCAACATTGTACTTGGTTTGACCATCGCCGTGCTCGGCTCGTTCACGCTCGGCTGCAACACCGACGCGTATTGCTTCTCGTGCGGCACACCCGACATCGCCGACGCTGGAAACAGTGGCGGAATGGGGGGCAGTGGCGGCGGAAATGGCGAAGGCGGCAGCCTTTTCGGCGACGGCGGCCCTGGCCCTGGATCGGGCGGTGGCGGCACAGGAGGAAGCGGCGGCGGATGTGGCGATACGTCCTCCGATCCGAAAAACTGCGGCTCTTGTGGCAATGTTTGCGACCTTTTGGGAGCCTTCCCGAAATGCGTCAATGGCATGTGCGAAGTCGACAAATGCGCCACCGGATTTAACGACCTCGATAAAAACCCAGCGAACGGTTGCGAATACGTGTGCGCTGTGTCGAACAATGGCGTCGAGGTATGCGACGACAAAGACAACAACTGCGATGGCACCGTCGACGAGGGTTTTGATCTAAATACGGATCCCAACAATTGCGGCGCGTGCGGCATCGTTTGTCTCTTGCCGAATGCAACGGCGGGTTGCTCCGTGGTTAATGGTTTCCCCACGTGCGTCGTCACCGCCTGCGACCCTGGGTATTCCAACGTCGACAATCTCAACGTCAATGGCTGCGAATACACGTGCGCCGTCAATCCCCCGCAAGCCGAGCAATGCAATGCCCTCGATGACAATTGCAACGGCCAAATCAACGAAGGCAATCCTGGCGGCGGAATGCCTTGTCAATCTTCGTGCCCCGGAGGTGTTTGTCAGGGTCAATGCACGCCAGGCACCACACTTTGCGCAGGCTCGACGCTGATTTGCGTCCCGGGAACCGGACCGACCATCGAAACATGTGACGCCAAGGACAACGATTGCGACGGCACCGTCGACAATGGTTTCAACCTCGATAACGATCCGCTCAATTGTGGCGCTTGCGGCACCGTCTGCATGCTCTCCAATGCGATCGGCGGTTGCCAAATGG
>DAOMZH010001057.1:0-3914 GCA_035437985.1 Polyangium sp. (in: bacteria)
GAGTTCGGGGTGCCGCGACGCCGCAAAATCGAACCCTCCCGGGGCGGACAAACCCGGATTTTGCTGGCAATATCTGTTCAACACCCACCAAGCCAATTCATTCATTGTACCCAGATAAACCCATAATCGATTAATTCGCACGGCAATGACTCATATCCGTCGCGAACGGCAAATTTAGGCAAGCTCCCAATACCTCGATCTCGTTGACCTCTGAGACAAACCTTGCGACGATGGATATCCAACAAATCGGCGCACCCTGCAAAACGAGTTCGGCAGTCCGAACCAAAAGGCAACGGAGGAGCCAGGAAAAACTTGAAGGGCGATGGTTTTTCGGGTACGGGTTTGCCCAGTGAGCGAGGTTCAAACTGCGAAACGCGGCCCGGCAAACCGCAAGTCACGGCGCAAGCTTGCGCATACACCGCACGACGGCTTGTTTTTATTTACGTTTGGCAATCTGGAACATGCGCGACCAGCGCTCCAGTGTTTGCTGCCTGCTCATTTATCGCAGCTCGTGGATTTTTCGAGTTTGGCGATCGAGAACGGGCATTTCGTGGATCCAGACTTGGCACACCGGGAATCGGATCTCCTTTTCAGCGCGCAGATGGCGGGACGCCCGGCGAAAATTTACGTCTTGTTCGAGCACATGAGCGAGCCCGAGCCGATGTTTGTCCTGCGGCTCTTGGGTTATGTCCAATCGATTTGGCAGGACTGTTTGGCCTCGACGCCAGGGCTCACGAAGCTGCCAGTGATCATCCCGCTCGTATTGCACCATGGTCCATCGGGGTGGACGAGTGCGCTTCGGGTGGAAGAACTGCTCGACATGGACGAGGAGAGTTTGTCGGAGGTATTGGCGTACGTGCCGCGGTTTGGCATGGTCATGCACGACATCAGCGGAGTGGACGACGCGATGCTGATGAAGCGAGCCATGACCGCACTCGGGCGGGTTACCTTGTTTTTGTTTCGCCATGCGCAGCAGGCAGGCGACATTGACAAACTCATGGGTCGATTGGCGCGGTACGCGCTTTTGGTGCACGAGGTATTCCACGCACCGAATGGAGCGCGTGCAGTGGGGGCATTGATGCGGTACATCCAGAGTGTCACGAAGCAAAGTACGGAGGAGGTTCGACGGGTTATGGGGCAACACGAAGTCCTTCTGATCGACGAGGAGACATATTGGGACATTCGGTCACCGGGCTGGCGCGAAGACCGTGCCCGCGAAGAGGGCCTTGAGAAGGGCCGCGAAGAGGGCCGCGAAGAGATCCAACGCGACACCTTGTTGAAGCTGCTGGTGGCGCGGTTCGGAGCGTTGACGCCGCAGGTCAAGGCGCGCGTGGAGGCTGCAACCAGCAAGCAGCTCGATCGGATGTTCAACAAGGCCCTTGGAGCACAAACGATCGACGACGTCTTGGCGGAGATGAAGCCCATGCGTCGGGGGAAGAGCGGGAAGTAAAACGATGCCCCACGCAACAGAGTTGATCGACGAAGAGACCTATTGGGACATTCGGTGTCCAGGTTGGCGGGAAGAACGGGCGCGCAAAGAAGGTTTCAAAGAAGGTGTAGTGCAAGGTCAACGCCACGTGGTGTTGCTGCTGCTGGTGGCGCGGTTCGGAGCGTTGACGCCGCAGGTCAAGGCGCGCGTGGAGGCTGCAACCAGCAAGCAGCTCGATCGGATGTTTACCAAGGCCATTGGAGCACAAACGATCGACGAGGTCTTGGCGGAATTGAAGGCCCCGCGGCGGGCGATGAAAGCGGGTCGAGTCGCTCGCGCAGTTCTTCGGGCCAGAGCAGCGCGAGTTTTCCGCCGAGGTCAAGGTCAAACTATTTGACCTCCAACGAATGACGGCATCACTTGCAACAGAAGGTGACCGGACCTTGGGGCTGCACGGAGCCCATGGGCGCGCCGCCTTGCGGCGTGCACGATCCGCCAGGAACAGCCGGGTTTTTCAAAACAGACCAGGTGCCAAAATCGATCTGGCTGTACACGTTGCGACAGGTGTTGTTGTCGATCGCGACCGGATTGCCGCCATTGGGATCACAGTTGTTCGAATCGAACACTTGATACGTGCCGCCCGTGCACGTTGCGTTCGATGCACACGTACAATCGCTGCAAGTGCGATCGTCGGTGCCCCCGGCATACGCTTCGACCGCGGTCCATCCGCCGGGACACATCTGTAGTCCGTCTTGACGGATGCAGAGGCTTTGCGTGCCGGTGGGTTTGGGAGTACAAACCGACTTGTTGCCGCATCCTCCCGTGCTCGTCGTCGTGCCACATGCTTGCACCCAACCAGCCCACATGTCTTTGTTCGTGAAATCGGCCGCCGATGGAGGACAACTTCCGGCTTGATCGACCATCGTCGAATTTGCGAGGCGACACGAAAACGAGAAGACAACCCCGATGTCGGGTTTGGCGCAGTTGCCGTTGGCAAAATTGTTCGTCCAGTCTTGTTGCTGTCCCGAGCCGCAGTTATTCGACCCTGGGAAACACAAGAGCCCCGCGTTCGTGCACGTGTTGCCCGCGAGAGCTCCGCACGTACACGCAACGCATTCGGCAGGCCCCGCAGGTCCGGTGAAAAGCGACTCGGGCGTCGTCCCGTCAGCACACGGCATGGCTGTAGGTGCAGCGCCCATACCTTGATCGAGAAGTACCGGCGTCCAGCCTGAAGGCGGTTCATCCGTACAGGTAAAACCCGCCAGGCAATCGCTGTCGGCACAATCGATCGCTCCGTCCATGTCGTTGTCGAGCCCATCGAGACAATTTTCGCCCCCTCCTGTTTGTCCTCCCCCTTGTCCTCCTCCCCCTTGCCCGCTACTGGACGAACTCGCGCCGCCTTGCCCGCCACTCGCCGAACCATTTCCGCCTTGCCCGCCGCTATTTGTTCCCCCATCGCCGCTGCTCGACGAGCCTCCGGTATTGGCACCCGGCGTTGGAAACACAATGTCGCCGTCGGAGCCACAAGCTGGCAGCAAAAGCGCGACGCAAACAAGCGAGGTGCCAACACAGGCAACTGACGTAAGAAAACGGGAAGTTCGAGGTTTCATGGACCGCTCCGGGAATGAGGAAAGCTTGGGGGTTCAAGAGATGAATATCTTGAAAATCCCGTCCTTGGGAGCAGATCGCGGACATCCAGACAACCCTGGCCCTGCGAAACCCACAAAAACAAGGACACTTCGGGAATCTGGTCGTGGGCATTGCGCCCGTTCGAGCATCTTTCTAAGATGGGCTGTTCTGCATTGCTGCAGCAGGTAATGCCCATGAAATCCTCTATTGTTACGGGCAGGCGCTCTGTTCGGCTCATTGCACCACGGGCGTTGCATGCGAAATTGTGGTTTGCATGGCGTAATGAGCCGCGAGCTCGCCAGTATATGCCGCTCGAGCCCTGGTCCGTACCTGCGCTCGAACAAAGGTTATCGATGTCGGTCCCTGATTTGTCGGACCCGACCAAGCAAGAGCATCGCTGGATTGTGCAATATGGCCACGAAAGCGTAGGAATCGTGGCCCTTTTACGCCCCGCGTTTCGTCAGGGGCACGCCGAAATATCCTATCACTTGTCGGAATCGTATCAGGGATTGGGTATTGGGCAGGCGGCCGTGACGCTCCTCATTGACCATGTTTTCACAGAAACGAAATTAGCTCGGCTCTTTGCCTTGATTAGTGTGCGAAATGCCCCATCCCGCGGACTCGCGGAGAAACTCGGATTCGTCCATGAAGGCACGTTACGCAGCCATTTCGTCATTGGCCGAAAACGGGTCGATCAATGTGTCTACGGCATTTTGCGCAAGGAATGGAAGCGGGAGCGCTAGTCGCCAAACGTCATCCGATGAAAGGATATTTGCGTTCGTCGTAGAGGCGATCGAGGGCGCTGCGCATTCGTTTGAGCACCAAATCGAAGCCCGCCTGAATGATCTTATCGTCG
>DAOMZH010001058.1:0-3914 GCA_035437985.1 Polyangium sp. (in: bacteria)
CACAATTTCGACGTCGTGCTCTTTGAACCGGTCCAGCAGCAACTGCTCGCTGGTTGGGCGCAGCTTGCCGTCGGCGCGGATCCTTCCGCACCACCTTCGGCCGCTGCTCCAGCATCGGGAGCTCCGCCTTCGGCACCAGGAGCGTCCGCGGCGCCATCCGGAGCGGCCGGCGCTGCTGCATCTGCGCCACCACCCGCCGCTGCTCCGCCAGCCGCTGCGTCCGCACCACCGCCACCACCACCCGTGCGTGCGTCTTGCGCTTCTTTCATCGCCTGCATCGCAGCTTTTCCGGCGTCCTTGACGATGTCCTTCGCCTTGTCGAGCGACTTCGCCAAACCCTCCGCCGATGCTGCGACTGCATCGCCCGTCTTCTGTGCGGCCTCGACAACCTCCGCCGCCGCCGCTTGCGCCGCTTGCGCCGCTTCCGTGCACGCTGCATTCGCTTCTTGAGCGACCTGCGTCATCTTCTCTTGGGCCGCAGCGACGATGTTTTTCGCCTTTTCGCCCTCGGTCTTGACCTCGTTCATCTGCTGCGCCAGCGCGCTGTTCAACGACTTTGCGGCCCCTTCGAACCCAGCCGCGTTCATCGCTTGCGCCGCTTGCTGGCCCGCCTGATTCACAGCCTCCGCCGCATTCACCCCCGCTTGCACGACCGACGATGCCGCGTTTGCCGCGGAACTGATCATGTTCTCCAAACCACCCGACATGAGACCATTGAGCGTTGACGAAATATCTCCACCACCTGCACCGGCCCCCGCCGTCAACAACCCGGATACTGCAACGTTGATCTCGCCAAACCCTCCGGACAAACCTCCGAGCACTCCATACACGGCCTTCTTGATCTCCGAGACCGCCGTGTGCGCTCGCAACAAAATGTCGTCTTTGGTTGCGTTCGCCAAACCCTGAACCAACGCAATTTCCCGCTGCACGACCTCTTGCGCCACTTGTCCGAGCTTCAACAAACGCTCGGGTATGTCGTGGATCAACGCATTCGTCTTCTCCTCGAAGGCCTTCGCCAAATCCTTGAACCGCTGAATCGACTCCTCGACCGTCTTGCGAATCGACGCGATCAACTCGAGCACCGTCGTCTCGATCAGATCCTTCATCTCCGAAGCAAGTTGCTTGAACCGAGCCTCAGCCGCTTTGATCGCATTCGTGATGTCCGCGACGGTCTTGTCGTAGAAGGTTTTTCCTGCTTCAACCAGCGCATCCGCCGCTGCTTTGACCGTCTTTTTGCAAGTCTCGAGGTAGTCCGGGATCTTCTTCGTGATCGCATCCACCAGCAGCTTTTGCAGCTCGCTGAACGTCTTCGCGACCGCCTCACCCTTCTCTTTGATGCTCGACGCAATGCTCGTCGCCACTTGCATCGCCTGCATCGCCAACTTCGGCGCCAAACCCGCGATCTGCGCAACGACCTTGATCCCTTGAGCCTGAATCTTCGGCTTCAAGAGCGTCGCTTGCATCTCGAATTCCTTGATCAGCTTTTCCCCCTGCGCCTTCGTCTTCGTCTCGATCTGCTTGATCGCCGCTTCACCCTTCGCCCGAATTTTCGGAATGACCGACGTGTCCTCCGAATACCCAGCACTAATGAAGTCAGCATGCGCGTCGTCGTGCCCTTTGGCGCCTTCTTGCGTCAAATCCCGCACGATCTTGTCCGCGTCGAGGTTCAGATCAGCCTGCAGCGCTTTGATCTGCGCATTCATCTTGCCGCCGAGTTCCTCGACCGACGCAAGCACAGAATCCTCCATCGTTTGAAGGATCTTGTGACACTCGCCCTCGAACGTATTCAGCAGATCGTTGGCCGCTTTCTTTACGTCTTCGAGCGTTCCGAGCGTCAAATCGCGAATCTGTTCGAGCAGCTGATCGAGCAGCCGATCCAGGTCCGCCTTGATTCCCCGAACGAGGACAAACCCGTCGTTGATGATCTTGTCGACGGTGCCCAAAACCGTGAGCAGCGATTCGTTGAGGAGCGCGGCGGTACGCGCCACGAGATCTCGAGCGAGCTGTGCGATCTCGTCCAGCGTCTTTTGAACGGCATCGTTGACCTTCGCGAGAATGTCCTGCGCGCATTGATTGATGCGATCGGGCACTTCGCCAATCGTCCGATGCACCTCGCTGATCGTTTGCTTGATCGTCGCGTTTGTCTGGTCAACCAACGCCGTCAGCGTGTTGCGGGCTTGATCAATCGAGTCCTTCGTGGCCCCCCGCAATTCGCCGATGACGACATCGATATTCGCGGCGAGCTCTTCTTTCGCGCCATCGTGATCGGGAACTTTCGACAACGCCTGCTCGAACTTCGCGCGTACGTCCGCGCCAATCTGTTCGACCTGTTTGTCAATCTCCCCCCCAATGTCCCCGAGCTTCTGCGCGACCGTGTCGGACTGCTTTTTGACCTGATCGAGCACCTTGTTGGATTGCTCTTCGGCCATTCCTCCAACTTCGTCGATCTTCTCTTTCGCTTTGCTCGTCGCGCTCTTTATCTGATCGCTGGCCGTCTTGACGACCGCGTCTTTCTGTTTTTCCAGCTGCCCTTCGACGTCATCGACGATCGTGTCGAGTTTTTCTTTCGCCGTCTTGATCGCGTCTTCGCCCATTTTCTTGAGTTCGGGCGTGATGCTCTTCAGCTGCGTTTCGGTCTCTTTGATCGCTGTATCGATACCGCCGGAGATCTTGTTCTTCGTCTCGAACAGCGTTTTGTTGATCGTGATGATTTGATCTTCAGCTTTGCTGATGATCGTGTTGGTCGAGTTCCGGACCGTCGAAACGCCCTTGGTGACCGTAACTTCCGCTTTGTCGATTTGCTCGGTGGCGAATTTGCCGAGTTTGCTCGGAATGCTCTCGGTTGCTCCGGCGCTCGATTCAGTCGTCATGCGGATACGCCTCGTGGTTTGTCGGACGTTGCGGGCGAGCGAAGCCCGTCGGACAGGGCTCCAGCGTGCACGTTAGCCGAAGTCTTTCGATGACGACAGAGGGATCGCGCTTCGCCGCGAAGGGTGACGTCGTATGCCTTCCCCAAGGGACTTTGTGTATCGTCTGGGCTGGAGGTCCTCATGATTCGACGCATCGCTTCGTTTTTATCGGCAACGAGTTTGCTCCTTGCCGCTGCGGCATCGAATGCCGCCACGGGTATTTGCGACACCACCCCAGAAGCATCACAGGCTTGTATCAACGCCATTCAAAACAGCGGTGGCGTCGTGAACGACATCTTCCGCGACAGCAATGGCCTCACCGCCGACCAGCTCCCTGTCTTTGGAAAAATCTTCAATGCTTGGCCAGGCTGCCCCAACGTCAATGCCTCGACATGCGGAGGTCAGTCCGTCGCTCCGTTCGACTGCCCAGGGCAATTCGCGTGCGGCGTGGTCACCCCGGATCTTGCTACGGCCGAATCGTACATGAATACGTTGGATCGTCGCTGGATGCAGCCCCTGCGCATTACCAATCACAACGTCGTCAATGGGTGTCCCGAAGGGTTTGGCGCGGCGATCACGGACGGCTTGCCCGACCATTATTACCCTTGGGAAGGGCTCGTATTCGACTTGGGCGGGCCGTCGAACAAGGTCGCCATTTTCGCCGAAAACGATCACGGGCCGCAACCTTGTGAATCTACGGAATACACCGTGTTTCTTTCGGACAATCCATTGGCGCGCGATCTGATTCTTTCGCCCCAAACGACCGGCGTGGATCCGCAAAAGTGGAATCGCGCCGTGCTCTCGAAAATCTACACCAAAGGCTTTGTCGAGGTTCGGCCGCCGGATCCCGTGGCTTACGCAGCGTGCGGCGACACGGCACAATACTCGGTCGAAGAAGACTCGTTCGTCACGGTCTATTCATTGCCTTGCGGAATCACCTTCCGTTATGCGTCGATCGTCGCCGGAAATGACGGGCTCGACTTCCCCGAATGCCAGTTTCATTCG
>DAOMZH010001059.1:0-3913 GCA_035437985.1 Polyangium sp. (in: bacteria)
AGATTGATACGTCAAACGGTCGCCAGGACGAACCCAATCCTGCACGTTCTCCAGCACCGACAACGCCATCGGCGCCGTCGAATAACGTACCGCAGGACAAACCTGCCGCAGCGCGCCCAGCTTCCGCACCAGATTCCGCGCCAGCGACACCCGTTGCTACAGAAGACGCCGAAGACGAACCAAAAAAACCCGTGCCGGCAACGGCAGTCATTCCTGGAGGCGCGGACCCTGGCCCTGTAAAACCTACGCCGGAAGCACCGCCGCGCGACGAATACAGCGGACTTCCTTCGGGTGATACGGCGCCAGCCGTTCCGGGTTTGGCAGGGCCGCTTTGGTCGATTCCTGGGGTCGTTCCCTCGAATGCAGCTCCCAAACCGGCCCCGACGACTATTGCCGCCGCGCCTACGGTCCCGAGTGACGTCGCCTCGCGCGTATTGTCGGGGACGCTGCACTCGCGGGACAAATCGATGGGCATCGAAGTTCCAGCCGCGGGCGTCGTGACGGGGTCGATTGCCAATGCTTTGCGAAATTCCGCACTCACGGATACGAAAGGCACGTTCGAGGTAAAACTCAGTGGCGAAGGAAATGTCGAAAGCGTGCGTTTCATGGGATCGAGCGACGGAGATGCCTCGCAATGGGCCGCAGTCGCCGAAGCTGCGCGAAAATCACTCGCTGGTCGAGTGTTGCAAATGGGCCCGGACAAACAGGGCGTGACGGTCGTCGTCAAGGTCGAATCCAAAGTGCAATATCCAGCTGGCACAAAAGAACGCGTGGATATCAAGCCTGTTTGCGCCAACGAAGTCATCGAACAAGCTGTCGCCGCGATCGAAGGGGCCATGCAAACCGGAGGCATGGTTCGCGGCGTTCGCGACGATCAAGGCCGGTTCATTCCCTACAGCGAGCTCGACGACGAACGGCGCAGTCGATTTTGCATTCCAATTGGGATTCGTGCAGTCGTCGACCCGGCGAATATCGGCGCTCACATGACCAACGTCGTCAGCTCTTCGTTTCAGGTCAAACGAGCCGGAGAACAAGCGTTGCCGGCCGAAGCGGCGATGCCGATCGATCGTGGCGTTCCCTGGTTGCCTGTTGCGGAAGGAAAAACGCGCCCACCTCCTCCGCCCCCCAAGAAAAAGAAGAAGAGAAAACCACGCCGCGGGAGCGTCGTACCCGTGGAAATAAATCGGTAGTCTCGACAAACCATCAAAGCGCAGCGAAAACCATGCTGAGCATGCGGTGCGTCAAACCCCACACGATGCGCTCTTGCACCGAAAATGCCGGCAACTGGAGCAAAGCTCCCTCGTATCGATAAGGAAACGTCGTCGCCACTTCGCCACGAACCATCGGTCCAATCGGTACCCAGTACGTCTCGACGACCTCCGAACTGAGCACGAATTCTGGATGCTCGGGTTCGTCCAGTACAAACACGAAGAAACCCACCTGCAGCGTTGCACCTTTCGCTCGCGTCATCGCCGGAACGTTCGGCATCCGAGCAACGAACCGACCATGGCGCTCGAGGTCGAGGCCCACTTCCTCATGCGTTTCCCGAAGTGCCGTCACCAGCAAACTCGGATCGTTGGGCTCTCGTTTTCCCCCAGGAAAAGCCATGTGCCCCGACCAGGGATCACCCTCGCGTTCGGCGCGACGAATCATGAGAATTTGTGGTTCGGAATGATCTTTGGGGGCCCGAAAGATTGCCGCCACCGCTGCCCGTGCGTCGTCGGTCGAGGGCGCAGCATTCTGGGATTCGAGCCGAGAAACGATGGTGGGGAGATCGTATGCAGGCACGGCAGGAAACTAGCAGTGCAACGCGCGATCGTCACGTACACGCGGTTCGATGCGTTGACGCAATCGTGGCGAGATTACGCGGCGTTACGTCGAGACTGCAGATCTCGACGACGCGAGCCGCATACCCACGCTCTTCGAGGAGCGTTGCGCGATCGAGAGCCACGGTGACTTCGAGCGCCCGCGCAAGCATCGTGCGCGGCAGGGAAAATCGTCGCATTTTGTCAAACTCGACAGATCCTTGACGGTCGTGTTCTTCAATTTCCAAAGCCGATGCAGGTGCGAGATCGCGACGGGCCAACGCCCGCTCGACGAGCTCGGCGAACGGTCGATGAGCCAAACGGCGATTGAGTCCGCGCATTTCTTCGCCGGGTTGAACCGTCAGGCCGCGATGCTGCAAAAGACGGGTCAACGCCCAACGTTTGCGACGAGCATCCATCGTTTCTTCGAGGCTCGTTTCGACGCCTTGTTTTCGGGCGGTTAGGTTGGACAAACCCAGCGTTTCTTTGGACAAGACAAACCCAGCTGCCTTGGCGACGCTTGACGAAGGTAAACGCGCCGGGGGTGGAATTTTCTGGAGACAACAGGAAACGAGCACCACATCGCAACGTGCTTCACTGGCTTCGATGATCAGCCGATCTCCAAGGGCCCCGCACGCATGCAGCCCGATCGCGAGATCGCGCGTTTGCAACCCCAAAGCCTGGTTTGTCGCGTCAAGCAACACGAACGTCGCACGCGTGCCAGCTCCAAGACGCTCCGCCGTCACGACGCGTTCCGGTACTCGTTCGATCCCGATCGCCTCACGATCGAAAACATCCGCGGCGATCCTGGTGAAATGACCTCGTCCCGCACCAACATCGACGACGCGTTCAGCACGTTCAGCGAGAGGAGCAACGAGGTGCAGGAGGGCTTCGATCTCACTGTGCTTGCGGTCGGAGACGGAACGCTGTTTGTCGAGACGCGCGGGTTTGTCTTCAAGAACGCGCTCGGGGAACCTGGATATTTCGAGGAGGTTTTGGCCGAGTTCGACGAGGCTTGGGGGAGCATCGGTGAGTGCAGACAAACGATTGGCGAGTCCTTCGGATTCACAGAGCAAGACTTCTTCCGCGGAAAGCGACGTTAAAAAGTCGACGAAACCGCGCTGGATGCAGAACGCAGGCGGTTCGGGACCACGAGGGCGACCTTCGGCAATGTCGAGTGCGGCGACGACGACCTCGAGAGCGCGAGTCAAAGCGTGGGAGACGGACATCGACATGTTTTGGAAAGCAGTTCAGCGAAGGGTCAGGGTATCGGAGGATGTCCGAATCGTGCCTGGAATCGTTGTGGACGCATGGGGGCTTCTATTCGGAACCGAGTCCGTGTACGCTATCTCCAAACCGTTCCATGGCGACTTGTCCGACTTGCTTGACCCGGTATTCCGACGACCTGACGACTTGCTCGGCCGACGGTGCGACACTGGTTGCTGACGGCCTTTTGCCGACGGATCTCTCGCTGAAAACTGGCCACGTCGTTGGCGAGTATCGGATCGAGCGAAAGATTGGCGAAGGTGGGTTCGGCGCGGTGTACTCCGCGGTGCATCCAGTCATTGGCAAGTCGGCAGCGATCAAAGTTCTTTCGCCGCAATTCTCTGCCGATCCGGTGATGGTCTCCCGCTTCATCTCCGAAGCGCGGGCTGTCAACCAGATTCGAAACCGCGGAATCATCGACATTTTCGCGTTCGGCAAGCTCGATGACGGCCGTCAGTACTACATCATGGAGTTGCTCGAGGGAAAAACCCTCGAAGAATATTTGCGGGAGCGTGGCCGATTACGTCCGGCTGAAGCGCTTCCATTGCTTCGGCAGATTGGTCGGGCGCTCGATGCGGCACATGCGGCAGGCATTGCGCATCGAGACATGAAGCCGGAGAACGTATTTTTGGTTTTTGACGAAGACGGCACGATCCTGCCAAAGTTGCTCGATTTCGGCATTGCGAAATTACTTGGTGATTCGCAACAAAGCAAGACGCGCACGGGTACGCCCATGGGCACGCCGCTGTATATGTCGCCCGAGCAATGCCGCGGCAAACAGGTCGATCATCGCACGGATATTTATTCGTTTGGCGTGATGACCCACGTGATGCTGACAGGAC
>DAOMZH010001060.1:0-3904 GCA_035437985.1 Polyangium sp. (in: bacteria)
ATTGAAGCGTTTACGCTGCCGCGCGTCACCCATCGGTTCTTGTACGAGCACGCACGATCACGGACGGCGCATAGTTGACGCACAATCGTTGGCGATTGTCGGTGTCGATTCTTCTAGACCCGCGAACGCACATGTGGATCGGCGCCGGCAAATACGAGAGCATCATCACGCAAGACGCGTCGCTCGTTCACGCCGGACGCGTCTTCGGAAATGGCAACGAGAGCTGGCCCAAGGGCGCTCTCTTGCGCTTCGGTGGGCCTCGCGCCAAACCCTCGCGCGCCAAACCCTCGCGAATTGCGTCCGGTGTCAATGCAACCTGACGCCACTTCATTCGCCCTCCGCATTTCGGACAAACGTTGACGTCGGTTGTTCTTCGAACTTGGGTACACCCCGAACAATTTTTTTCAAGTGAGAAAAGAATGCGCTTGCTAAACTCCGGGTGTAGAAGCAAGCGGCGCGACAGGACGGTCGCGGCTCGATTGACATCCGTTGCATCTGCCCCTACCACTCGCCGTGAATGCTTAAAAAACTCGCTAGCTCGTGGAAAGAAATCTTCGCTATTGCGGCGATCAGCGGAATTTCTTTGTTTATTTTGATTTACCCAGGCTCGCCCGCGTGGCTCCGCGCGATCGTTTTGATTCTCGCCACGTTTGGCCCGTTTTTCCCGATCTTGGCCTTGATTCCATGGCATTTTATCGCCAAACACCGCGGGCTGACGAGTCGTTCGCGTATTCCATGCGTGGTGTCCTGCGCAAATGGAATGCTCCACGTCGGGCGAGGAAATAAACGCGCACGTCATGCATTGGATCGTGTCGTGCGCGCTCGTTTGGCGCGGAACGATAATTGGACGGAATCGAATATGCTCGAAGATGCACTGGGTCTTTTTGCTGCGAAGGGTCGTGAAATCGAACGAGTACCCGAATCGGCAATGGGATTCAATGCTTTGCTCATCGAGCTGAATGTACGCGGAATCCCCATCGAACAGGTGGACGTGAGCGCCCCGACGATGCTCGATTGAGTTGATGGTATACAGACGGTATTGGTTTGAAGTACCGCAGATCCAACCATTTTGGAACGATTGAAAGGCTTTTCCGGCTCACGCTTCCTCGCCGACCACATCATATCCCAACGAGGCCCACAACGCGACGCCCTTCCACCGTCGCTTTCAGGCCCTGGGGAGCCTCGGAACTAAAGTTCAACGAGAATCCGGCTCGCCGGCAAACTTCACCTACAATGGCCAATCCTAGACCGCCGCCAGCTGGATCCCGTTGCCGCGCTTGGTCACTTCGAAACGTCCTTTCACCAATACGGGGAATTTCCGTCGGCGCGACGCCAGGGCCGTCGTCCAGCACCATGAGCGTAAACGTATCGGCCGTCGTTTCCAGCACGATGCTGACATGCCCGTGCGCTTCGCCATGCGCGACGGCATTATGCACCAAATTCGCGAGCACCTGACCCGCCATTGCGGAATTGCATTGCACCCAGACTTCACCATCCGGTCGAGCGCTTTGGACTTCGATATTTCGCGCTCGACCCAATGCGGAAAAACGTCGCGCTACATCATCGACGAGGCGACACAAATCGACCCGAGGATTGCCGGCGAGCGGATCGGCCCCTTCCTCCAAACGACATGCAAGATAAAGGTTTTCGATCAAAGCTCCCATGTACACGATATCGTCGATGGCCCCTCGAACCAAACCTTGCTGGTGACGTTCTGCTTCGCTTGCGAAATGTTCGATCGTCAATTGTAGCGAGGCGAGTGGCGTGCGCAGATCGTGGGCGACATTGGCCAAGTGCTCTTCGAGGGCTTTTTGTCGATTGGTTGCGCGTTCCGCGTCCGCGGCGATCCGCGTGTGAGCCTGATCGAGTAAAATGGATAGTTGCCCCAAATCATCGGCTTCTGGATCGGCAGCGGAAGCATATCCCGCCGATTGTCCCAAGCGTTGCGTAGCTTGCCGCAAACGGGCGATTCGTCGTAAGAGCGGTCGGACGGCAACGAAGATAGCCGTACCCATGGCGACGAGAACGCTCAATGCGACCAAACCCACGACGACGACCACGAATTGACGCCGTTCTTTTTTCGCAAGCGTCCAATGCAATTCGAGCAATGAACAAGGTCCCGATGGAGCCACGCGTCGGAGGATCAACCCTCCTTCGGCATGAAGAAAAAGCATTCGTCCAGGAGCTGGTTCTCCGGCCTTCCAACGTCGTAGCAATTCGGTGTCGATGGGTGGGTTATTTTTATCTGCGGGCTGCAATGTGTCGGCATCATAGAAATACGCAGCAAGATCTTTCCCCACGTTGCGATGAATCGTCGTCGGATCACGCTCGCATCGCTCCTGCAAGAAAGGGTCGATTTGCGGCGCCACTTGGGCGATTCTCGCCATGCACATATCGATCATGTAGGAGAGAAGCAAGAGCGTTCCGGCGACGACGCACAATCCAGCAATGGCCGCGGGAGCTACCAAAAGACGCAACGAGATGCCGCGAAAAATTCGTTTCATGAGCCATTCCCCAAGTCGAACCGATACCCGATTCCCCATACCGTCATGATTCGCGCCCCGGCTACTTCGCCCAGCTTGCGCCGAATGCGAGCGACATGCGAATCCACCGTGCGTTCGCTGATATCCGCGTCCGACGTCAATGTCTGCTCGGCGAGCAATCGTCGAGTAATGGGGCGCCCAGGACGCTCGACCAAGAAGGCCAAGATGTTGAATTCGTGGTTCGTCAGGGAAATAACTTTGCCATCGACCGTGACCGAACGAGCGTCGAAGTCGAGGACGACATTGTCCCAGGCAATGGTCCGGGCAGGTGTGGGGGCGTTGATCCGCAAGCGCATGTGAATTCGCGCGATCAATTCCTCGATCCAAAATGGTTTGGCAAGGTAATCGGCAGCGCCGGTACCGAACACACGTAGGCGCGCATCGAGGTCCGTAAGGGCGGTAAGCACGACGACGGGCGTGGAAATACGTGTGCGCCAGCGTTCGAGCACGGCAAAACCGTCCACTTCGGGCAGCATCAAATCGAGTACGATGAGATCGAATTCCTGTGTGAGAGCCTTTTCGGCGCCCGTCTTGCCATTGACCTCGAGCTCGACTTCGAACCCGGCGGTGCGTAATCCTCGGACAATGCCTTGGGCAATGGCGGGATCGTCTTCGATGACGAGCAAGCGCAGGGCTTTGCGTTCTTCGTATTTTTGCATGGACCCCCAAATGCGAGATTGGCGACGTTCCCGCGATTCTACCCCAGCATTGTGGCGATGGGCAAAAAGCAAGACTTCAACAAGACCGGCGGAGCGCCGATCTTGACTTGTGTTCAGTCGACTTTGCGCTGGATGATCCACGTGTAGTGGGCATCGAGCGTCCCGTTTTCCCCGTCCTTTGTAAACACACGATCGTTATCGCCTTCGCGCCCTCCGGTGAGCAAACGGCTGCTTTTGCCCAGGCACTTGAGGAAGACTTTGCCATTGACCGCATCCTCGTAAGGCACAGGCCCCGTGCCAATGGTCGTTCGGTTCTTCATGATCTGCCATTGGTAATGCTGCGTCAAATCCATCTCCGCAGCGGGATCCTTCGTGTATACCCCGTAATTTCCACTCCCGCGAGCTCCAGTGAGCCACCGGCGGTCGTGGTAACGGACATTCAAATAAACGGTGTCTCCGTAATTGACCACTTGGGACGTCGCGGTGGGTTGCGTGACCAGGGCCGGGCGCTTGGGTTCTTTTGAAAGGATCCAGCGAAACGTATCGTCTTTGTCGACCTTGGTCCATGTTCGGACGTCATCGTTCCCCTCTTGCCTTCCACCCGTTAGATATCGAAGTGGGCTCGTCGCCAGTTCGAGGTACACTTCCTGCCCATAATACACGCAGGTTTTTTGTTGTACGATGCGGTCGAATTCGGCCTTG
>DAOMZH010001061.1:0-3903 GCA_035437985.1 Polyangium sp. (in: bacteria)
AATGAGCGCCGCACGAGAAGTGTGCCTATGTACGACTGGATAGGGTCGTTTCACCGATGCGTCGGTTTCCCGTAACAAAAGTGGTTGGCACCTGTTCTTCCAGGTTCATACGGGCACTACCCCAATGTGGCGGAATCGTGTTACCGCACAATGCCGATTGACGCCAGAAGCCAATCGTAGGACGATGGGCGACCACCATGAAATTCGCTTCTTTCGCACTTCTCGCTGGACTCGTCTGCTCGTCGACTTCGATCCTTGCCTGCACATACGACTTGCCTGAAATCGAATTGACCAGCGGCTCGGGAGGTTCTGCAGGCGAAACAGCGTCGAGCGGCAACTCGAGTTCGTCCGGACAAGGTGGTTCGAATGCGTGCACACCCGGTCAAACGGGCACTTGCAACGCATACAATGGCCCGCCCGATACGCAAAACCACGGCGAATGCAAAAGTTCGACCCGTGAGTGTCTACAGAGTGCATCGTGGTCCGCTTGCACCATGGAAGTGGATCCCACCCCGGAGAATTGCAAAGAGAGTTTGGATACCAATTGCGATCAGATGACGGGTTGCACCGGGGCACTTTATCGAAACATCGACATCGCCAACACAGGAAGCAATCGCGACGACATCATTCTCGCAATGGCCAGCAAAAAGGGGGACTATGGTTACGACGGAGATGTCTATTTGGTCGGGGGTAAAAATTTCGTCAACACCCCTCTCGTGGAATCAAGCGCGCTCGTCTTGCAGCGCAATCGCGATGGCCAGATCAATGATTGGTCCAGCAAATTCAGTTTCATGGCGACTTCGGGTTCTTTTGGCGTGATTGCGACATCGGTGGCCGTGCTCCCCACCAATGGTGACGTCGTCGTCGCGGGTGTCTTTTTTGGCGGTACTCTGCAAATTGGGGCGAAGCCGATGATGACTTCAGCGACTCCCAATACATTCGTCGCGCGATTTACACCCTCTGGAGATGTCGTCAACGCAGCCCATCTTGGCATTGGGGGCACCCTCATCACCAAAACGATGGTTATGGATACGGCGGGCAAAATATATATCGGCGGTGAATACAACGGCTCACCGCAAGTCCTGTCAACGTCCTTGTCCGCCACACCAACACAGTTTTCCGACGGCTTCGTCATCTGTTTGTCCGATAATCTCAATTATGCGTGGCATCAAACGATATCAGGCCAAGGTGCACAGAAGGTCGAAAATCTGACGACAATGAATGGCACAGGGCTCGTTGCAGCCATTTCCGTAGCTGGCGACACGAGTTTCCTATCGACTGTCGACACCAGGACATTCGACGCGGGCCTCGAACCGGACCTGGTCGTCGCGCGCCTAGACAATACCAATGGCAAATCGATGTGGGATACGCGTATCGGTGCGAGCACAATCGTTGGCAGCCAAATCATCGGACGACTCGAGGCCGGTGGACTGGCCGCGGATACCTCGAAAATTGTCGTCGGCGCCAAATTCGCAGGGAACATCGACGTCAACAATGCCGCCACGTATTCAAATGCGGAGGAAAGCACGCTTGATTCGCTCATTGTGACGCTGGGTCCAGATAAAGGCGCGCTCCTGAAGCATTACGCGAGCCAGGGAGCTGGGAGCCAAGAGATCCAGGACATCAACATCGATTCATTCGGTGATATCGTCATTGCGGGATCTTATTCGGGCGGCTTCCCCTTGGACAACGGCAAATTGGGGGAAGCGAATGTTTTCGATGGGTTCGTCGCAAAAATCACCCCCGATCTCCAGGCTCTCTGGTCGCAGCAATTGGGGACGAACGACATTCAACTCGTGCGCACGACGCACATTGGAAAATCGACGGGGCATGTTTTCGTCAGTGGAGGTTTCCGAGTTGATTTTACCCTCACGAATCCACCTTTGATGTCTATAGGCGGATTGGATGCATTCTTTGTCGAGCTCGCCAATTGAGGCATTTGGGAGCCATACGATTCCTTCATGCCCATGACCTTTGATCGACCCGCACTTCGTTTCGTCATTCGTCTCGCCGCGGTCATTCTCTGCGCAATGACGATCCCCCGCTGCATGAGCGGATACGCTGCCCGCGCGTATCTCGCCGATGAAGAAAAAGCCCAAGTTGCTTTGGCAACCGAGGTGAAGTCGTTTGTTGACTCGGGGGTTGCTGCGTCGGCGTTTCATACGGGCAATGGGCGATTCGACGGGGAATGGGCATTTGGAACGTTCACGATGGCCGCCCTGGGCCTCGGGCATGTGGCATTGCATCATCCGGAGAAGACATCGGACTACATTCCCACGCTCGAACGTTGTGCTGAAGAATTGACGTCGAAGACGACGAATGCGTTTGGCACGGCCGCATGGGGAACATTTGGGTTCGATGGTTTGCCCGGGGGTACGGGCCATGCCTATTTGGGTTATTCCAACCTCGCCTTGTCCATGGTGCGGCTGGTTCATCCCAAGACGCGATTTGCTCGCCTTCACGATGACTTGACGGAAGCTCTGGCCCAACGATTGTCCGCAGCTCCGCATGGATTATTCGAAACGTATCCGGGAGAAGCGTATCCCGCAGATATCTCCATGGTTGCCGCTTCGATTGCGTTGCACGATTGCGCGACGGCCTCGCCACCTCGGCCATGGTGGGATTCTTGGAAAAAATCTTTTTTGCGCTGGATTGATCCAAAATCAGGTTTGGCATTCCAATCAGGCGACCCCCAAACCGGACACTCGATCATGCCTCCGCGCGCATCTGGCACAGGGCTCGTTGCTTTTGCCACTTCGTTCGTCGACAAACCATTGTCCCAACAGCTTCATGCGGCCCTCGCGCGAGCTCGTGAAGACTTCTTGGGGTATGGAGCAATTCGAGAATATCCGGTCGGGGTGGATGGCTCAGGTGATATCGATTCGGGGCCGGTGATCTTGGGCGTGAGTGTTTCGGCGACGGGTTTTGCGCTCTCCAGCGCCAAACTTCACGGCGATTCGTCATTATTTACGGCGCTTTTTCGGACGGCCGATTTTTGGGGCGTGCCAATGCATCGCCCTCGAGGAATGCGTTATTTGAGTGGTGGGCCGCTAGGAAATGCCATTTTACTGGCCATGACGACGGCGACGTGGAAATGGCAAGAACGTTGCTCGAATGGGGGCAAGCCTTGAGCAAGGGGCCGCTGATATTCGCCGTGGTCATCCTCGTCACGCATACGCTGATTGCATATGCGCTCGATGCAGCCGGGCTCATCGAAAGCTTGCTGTCACCAAGTGGCACGCGAGTCTTTTGGATCCTGCCCCTGGCCGTGATTTTTTACGCGCTCCGAATCACGGCATATTTCATCGTGCCTGGCGTCGTCGTGGGAAGCTTGATCCTGGGTGCTTGGACGAATCGCGCAGTGACCAGCAACAATTCCAAGAAATGACGCGACTTTTTCGCAGTCGCAGAAAGTTCGCGGTACACTCGTCGTCGTCGTGAAATCCAATATGAAGCTGCGCACGACGACAACGGCGAAGGCATACTCCGTCACCGTTGATCGCCCGGAAGAGGCAAGTCAAACCGAGAGTTCGGAGGTCGAGCCTGCGCCGGAGACGGTAGCGGCACTTCCGCAAGTCGGCGATGTCGTAGGCAACGTTTATCGCCTGACGCGGCTACTCGGTGCCGGGATGTTTGGCAAGGTGTACGTCGCACAACGCCAGGACGTACCCGAACATCAGGTGGCCCTGAAGATCCTTCCGCGGTCGCACTATGCGGGTCGTAACGTCGAACGCGAGCTCGTGATGCTCGCGACCGTGGGTCATCCGCACGTCGTGCAGCTGAAAGACCACGGAATGACGAACGAGTACGTGTGGTTGACTATGCCCGTTTACGAAGGAGAAACCCTCGAATCGCGTTTGTCTCGAAAACCACTCGAACTGCGCGAAGCTTACGAAATTTTCG
>DAOMZH010001062.1:0-3897 GCA_035437985.1 Polyangium sp. (in: bacteria)
TTGCCGTGGCCGTTTTGGCGCTTGTATTCGTCCGACAATCGCGGGTCGATCCGGCAATTACGTATTCGGTGGGACCGGAAGCGTCCGAGGGGACCATTGGGGCGTGGATTGCCGCAGGATCTGGCGCGATTCCTTTGCGTTTTTCAGAAGGAACAGCGGTAACGCTGGAACCTGGGTCGCGAGCGCGCGTGACGGGCACGAATGCGCATGGCGCGACGATGCTCGTGGAACGTGGCCACGCGCATGCGAAAGTGGTTCACGTTGGACAAACGACTTCGTGGCTCGTGCATGCGGGACCCTTCGATGTGAACGTCGTGGGCACTGAATTCGATGTCGCTTGGGATCCGACGCTGGAGGTCTTTGATCTACGCGTGACGGAGGGCAAAGTCGTGGTGCGCGGTCCGCTGCTCGATACGGGACGAGCCATTTCCGCGAATGAAGTGTTGCGGGTGGACGTACATCATCAAGCGAGCGAAATGCGGACGAATAAAGCGGATGCGCCGCAATTCGGGGCGACGACGCCACCCTCCGCGGCGCCGACGAATCAAGAAGAACCGAGCAAGAAAACTGTAAATATCGAAAACGTTGCGCCAACGCCGGTTGTTTCGGCGGAAAAACCATTGGCGACCCCAGCGTGGCAAAAGCTCGCGGCCGCGGGAAAACATCGCGAAGCGCTCGAAGCTGCCGAGCAAGCAGGATTCGAGACGATCTTGGCCAATTCGTCGGCATCGGCATTGCTCGACTTGGCGGACGAGGCCCGATTTGCAGGATCTCCGGGACGAGCCAAACAAGCGTTGCTGCGGGCTCGGGAAATGGGGGCTCGAGGACGATCGGCATTTTTGCTGGGAAAACTGGCCGCCGATCACGATCGGGCACCAGCGGACGCATTAACGTGGTTCCAAAGATATTTGGAAGAATCGCCATCGGGAGGTTTGGCGGAGCAAGCGTGGGGACGAATCGTAGAAATCGAGGACAAACTCGGGCACGTGGATGAAGCCCGAAAAGCAGCCCAATCCTATTTGCAGCGCTATCCCGGAGGTGCGTATGAAACGCTCGCCCGGCGCGTCGTCGAACCTTGAAGAATCGTTTCGCTTTCCAAACCTGGATCGCCGCATTGTTGCTCGGCTGGACGATCCAAGCACGCGCGGAAAATCAGCGGGTGTTATTGATTCATGCGGGAGCGAGCGATCCGATCACGAGTCATTTGGTGGACGAATTGGTGGCGGCGGGATTCAGCGTGGAGATCGTTCCGACGGGTACGTACGACGCGGCGGTATTGGCCAAAGAGCGGTCGGCGCGCGCGGTTTTACGGGTCGAACCTGGGCGCCAGGGAATCGAATTGTGGACGGATACGCGGGCAGCGGTCGTGCGAATCGAAGAGAAGCCCGAGGAAAAGGGAGACTTGGCGACGTTATCGTTACGAGCGGTCGAAGAGCTGCGCGGGCAACTATTGACCCCCCAAAGGCCCCCCGCGGAAGAACCATCTTTGCGATTGCCGCCAATTCCTCCAGGAGAAAACCAACAGCCACGGACGTCTCCTGTTCGTCCGCACGAACCAGATCGACCTCGATTGCATGTGGAATCGATAAAAACGCGAGGGCAATTTTGGTTGCATGTGACGCCGAGTGCGATCGTGCATCCGGGCGGGGACGGAGTGACGGCTGGGGCGGCGATCATGATTGGGGGCCGATGGATGTTTTTACGCCATTTTGGTGCGGATTTTGTGGGGACCGTGCCGATCGTGCCGTCGGAGGTGACTTCACCTGCTGGCAATGTGAACATTGCGGCGTCGAGCATTTTGGTGGGCGGATGGGCGGATCTTTATCGTCCGGTGCCGGCAATTTCGTGGGGACTCGGGGCGGGAGCTGGTGGCGGGGTATTTCACCATTACGGGCAGCCTCGCGCGGCAAACTTCGAGGCTCGTGATGGAAACGTGGCGTATGCCTTGCCGTATGCGCGTTCGGCGTTGTCGTGGGCTATTTCATCGACGGTCTCGCTCCGTGCGGATATTTTGGCGGCAATTGCCACCCCACGACCTGTTTTACGTCTGCCGGGACGAACCGCAGACGCATATTTTGGACAACCGCTCTTGTTGATTGGATTGGGACTCGATCTAAAACTGAAATGAGGTTAGTTATGCCAAGCTTAACTCGACGAAACGACGCGGATTTTCGGGACGAGGAACGCAACGTCGAGCGCTGGAGTTGGAGGGAGCCGCGGCGTTGGCGCATTCCTTGGCTGCAGCTGTTTTCGAGCGTGCTGATGATATCGAGCGTGGTGGCGTGTGCGGATACGATTGTCGAACCGCTCGTTCGTTCGGGCAATTCCAATACGACGACCTGTCGGCCACCGACGACGGCGTGCGAGGGCGAATGTCACGATTTGTCGACGAGCAATCTGCATTGTGGTCGGTGCGGGCTGGATTGTGCGGGTGGGGCGCATTGCGAGGCTGGAAGTTGTGTATGTCCAGAAGGACAAACCATGTGCAATGGCGTTTGTACGTCATTGGATTCCGATCCGCATAATTGTGGAGCGTGTGATCGCCTATGTGGTCACGATGATGCTTGTTTTGAAGGCGATTGCAAGAGTGGTTGCGATTCACCAGCGAAATATTGTGATGGCGCTTGTGTCGACGTGCAGTCCAATAACGATCATTGCGGCCAATGTTCGGTGGAATGTGGTAATGGCGAATCATGCCACGACGGCGACTGCGATTGTGACTTTCCTTTGATTTCGTGCAAAAGCGTGTGTGTCGACACGGACAAAGATCCGAAGAATTGTGGCGGTTGCGACAAGATTTGCGGGAGTGGACAAACCTGCTCCGACGGAAAGTGCCAATAATTCTAGGCAACTTGCAATAAAAAAGACGTGAGCTGTTTGCGGGTGCTGGTGGCTCTCTGGCCATGAGTAGGTAACTTCAAACGAGGTGACGCAATGCGGCAGCATGTTCTTATTGGCGGGATTCTTCTGACTTCGTGGGCGCTGTTGATGTCGAGTATCGGCGGATGCAGTGGGGACACGACGAGCAGCAGCAATAGCGGTTCGACCAGCAATGGAAGCAGTAGCGGGTCGAGCGGGAGTTTTCCGTGTGGAAATACGGTATGCGGCACTGGAGCATTGTGTGTCGACAATGTTTGCGTGTGTTCGGCGGGGCTCGTATCGTGCGTGGATGGTTGTTATGACTTGGCGAACGATCCGACGCATTGCGGTTCGTGCAATGAAGCCTGCAAGATGGGCCAAGATTGCGTATCGGGGCAATGTGGGCCTTGTCCGCAAGGCACGGTGGAATGCAATAGCGGGTGTTTCGACTTATCGAACAATCCCGAGCATTGCGGGCAATGCGGAACCAACTGCGGCAATGGCACGTGCGTATCGGGCGCGTGTGTATGCGCGGCAGGCCAGGTCGATTGCGGCGGGCAGACGGGTTGCCGGGATTTGTCGTCGGATCCAACGAGTTGCGGGATGTGCGGCACGGAGTGCGGCATGGGCATGTGCGTATCGGGCGCGTGCGTATGTGGGCCCGGACAAACGCAATGCGGGCAGGACATCGGATGTCGGGATCTTTCTGCGGATCCGGAAAACTGCGGCCAATGCGACCAACGATGCGGCCCAGCCGGAATGTGTATTTCGGGGCAATGCACGTGTCCTGCTCCCGGCACGCAATGCCAAGGCTCGGGTTGCGTGGACACGAACACCGATCGTCGCAATTGCGGGCAATGCGGCAACGATTGCAACCAGAACGAGATCTGCGTAAACGGTCAATGCCAAGGTTGATTGGCAATCGTCGAGCGGTCATGCCGAGTCATTGACGCCGCCTCCCATTTGCCCAGCACAAGTTCATTCGTCACGATTTTTCACTTGACGTCGTGTTTCGACCTCGATACCGTCGACCGTCAC
>DAOMZH010001063.1:0-3885 GCA_035437985.1 Polyangium sp. (in: bacteria)
TCCGTTCAAAAAAGTCCGCAAGCAGCGTTCTTTCGAACTCACCACCTTCGCTTACGATATTGCTTCTCATCGACGTTGCTCCTTGTCGTTCCAAATCTGGCTAACGTTGTAGTCGGTGGTTCCGTGCGAAATTGCTTTTTGATATTTGAGAAGAAGTCCGTCGGAAAAGCGCCCGTGTTCGAGGCAGGTTTCAATTTCTTCAGGTGTCCACAGCAAAATCGTCTGCGGGAACATGAAGCCGGATAGCAGCCTTGTGACTTCGGTGTATTCGCCACTTGTGAAGATAGCACCGATTGTCGTTGCGGGTCGTCGCAATAACTGGCCACGCAGCTTATAAATCGGAGCGATGTCGTTGCCGGTTTGGTCTTTGCACTCAACGAGACATGCGATGTGGTCGACATAAACCGCCCCGTCGAGCTGCTCGATTTCGACGGTCCCTTTGTTTTTCTCGTTCTGGCGATAGGGCCACCGCACGCTATACGGCCACTCGACCCGGGAGACCCGTGATTTCTCGAGCGCAAATGCTCAAACGATCAGATATTCGAGCGCTTTTCCGTCTGGCCACTCCTTGGTGTTGCTTTCTTTGATGTCTTTCCACAACGTTTGGAGACCTGCGCGATCCAAACTCCGCACCTTGTCGATGTAGATCGTCGCCTTGGATTACGCGTCATCGCGTCCAGCAGCTGTCGGAACGCTGTTTGTTGCTTTATTGTCTTGTGTGGACATTTACGGCCACCTCTGGGCTCATTGCTAACACGTTCAATTGTCATTTGGAAGGTTGAAACATTGCAATCATACGAATGCTGCTTCGGGTTCTCCTGCCAAACTATTTACACGATGATGAATCGTCTCTGAGCACATACTCAATTGCCCGTCGCCGCCCTCTCCGCTTGTACCCGGTCAAACGATTGCGGCTTTTCCGTATCCTTGGCCAATGCGAGCATCCATAACACCGCCATTCTCACCGCCACCCCCGATTCCACCTGATCCAAAATCACACTGCGCGGTCCGTCGGCAATGCCTGGGTCGATTTCCACGCCCCGATTCATGGGACCAGGATGCATTACAATGGCATCGGGTTTGGCCAACGATAACCGCGCGTTGTTCAAGCCAAACGCTCGGCTGTATTCACGACTGCTCGGCAAAAACGTTCCCGCAATACGCTCGCGCTGCACTCTCAGCATCATCACCACGTCGGCACCTTCGAGTGCCGGTTCGAGTTTGTCGAAAACCTTGGCGCCCAAAGCATCGGCCGACGGGGGCATGAGTGTCCGCGGTCCCGCAAAACGCACTTCGGCGCCGAGTTTCCGCAGCAAGAGCACATTCGAACGCGCGACGCGACTGTGCAAGACATCGCCACAAATCGCCACGACAAGCCCCTCGATCCGCTTCTTTTCTCGGCGAATCGTGAACGCATCGAGCAACGCTTGCGTGGGATGCTCATGCGTTCCGTCTCCCGCATTCACGACCGCCGCATCCGTTCGTTTCGCCACGTAGTCCGGTGCGCCTGAAGCGTGATGGCGAATCACCAACACGTCGGGACGCATCGCTTCGAGGTTCTTGACTGTGTCGAGGAGCGTCTCGCCTTTGACTGCGCTCGAGGTCGAAACGCTGATGTTGATGACGTCGGCGCTGAGACGTTTTCCCGCAAGCTCGAACGAAGTCCGAGTGCGCGTCGAAGGCTCGTAAAAGAGGTTGATGATCGTCTTGCCGCGCAACGTTGGAACCTTGCGCACGCTGCGGCGCGAGACATCGAAGAAACTTTCGGCGGCGTCCAGAATCGAGACGATTTCGGACGACTCGAGCTGCTCGATGCCGAGCAAATGTCGGCGACCAAAACGGGATCGTTCGTTCATCGCGCTGCCTCCTGGTTGAACATTTGGGGCTGCGGATCGCCTTCGGCGTCCTTCGCCCCAAACCCCGTGTCGGAATCCGTCACGACCTTCGCCCAGAGTTCATCGTTTGTCAGGGTCACATCGATGCTTGCACCTGGCGCAACTTCCACCCGGCGAACCGTGTAATCGGGATGAATCGGAAGCTCGCGCCCTCCGCGATCGACGAGCACACACAGCTCGATGCGTTTGGGCCTTCCGTAGTCGAGGACCGCATCGACTGCGGCACGAATGGTTCGTCCTGTCGAAATCACATCGTCGACGAGAAGAATGCGTTTTCCATCGACGGAAAACGGAATGTAGCTCGGACCAATTTTGGGATTGGGTAACGCGGTGGCTGCATCGTCGCGATAGAGGGTGATGTCGATAGCTCCGACAGGAGGAGCTTCGCCTTCGAGTTCACCAAGGAGCGCGGCGAGGCGGAGCGCGATGGGTTCGCCACCGCGTCGAATGCCCACGAGCGCCAGATTGCGGACGCCACCGTGTTCGGCAATTTCACCGGCGACGCGTCGCAAACCACGAGAGATTGCGACTGGATCGAGCAGGACTTCCGACATGGCGCGACCAGGTAGCACAAGCTCTGCGCGGAGTCGTTCCGTTCCGCCAACAAGGGTCGATCAATCCGGCTGATGCACGATCTTTTGTGTGGGATCGAGAAAGTAAAACCGCTCGTAACCGGCGCGTTGAAACGTCAGGGCGCCAAACGCGTTGACGGCGAAACCGACGACCGCGAGGGTCCAAAATGCAGGACCAAACCGCCGTTTTCCCAGGGCAATCAGGGCAAACAAGAACACGGCGAAGTCGTTGGAAAACCGGTAGCCAAACTGAATCCAGCCCGTGTTTTGGTAGATGAGATCCGGAAGAGCCACGCATGCAGTCGTGAGTGCGAGCGCCCAAAATGCAGGCGACGTGCGCTTGGGCCAGAGCGCCCACACGTAAATGGGCGTGGTGACCCAAAGCGCGAGACCGTGGGCGTTGATCTGAAAAGGAGCTGCGTTCGTGCCGCCAGTAAACGGCAACGCGGTGAGCATGACGGCGAGGTTTTTCCCTAGGTAGTGATAGGAAAACAGCCCCCACTTGTCGATTCGCCCGCGCCATCCAATGGCGAGCAATCGATGTCCAAACTCGAAGGGATCTCCGAAACGCGCGTGGTTGTGCCACATGACGATGCCGAGAATTGCCGCAGCTGGAACGGCGAACAGCACGCAGCGTTTGACCAGTGCACGCATGTCCAGATTGTCGAAGGAACATCCGCGCGTTGAGCTGAGTCGACTTGCTCGAGCTGCTTCCCAGAGAAAGAGGGGGAAGGCGAAACCGAGCGGCGTGCGCGTGGCAAATCCGAGGCTCAAGGCGAGTCCGGCGACGATGGGATGTGTCGCGTTTGTCGAAGCGAACAGGTACAAAGCGGCGAGGGAGGCACCGATTACGTGCCCGACGAACCACACGGTGCCTTGCACGGCGCTGAACCAGTAGACGGTGCCAAAGGCGAACAGAAGTGCGAGCGAGATGTTCTCGAGTTCGCTCCGCGCGTTGCGACCTAGGCGCGTGAGTTTGTCCAGGGACAGATACAAAAATGCGGGAGCGAGGCCGGTGAAACAAGCGAAGAAGGCGCCGTCGCGAACGCGATCGACGTGCCCGACGAGTTTGACCAGGGGGAGGATCAAAAGGGCCGGAAACGGCGGGAAACTAACGAAGTGTTTGCCTTCCCAAACGGCGAAATCATTGTTGCCGGTGTAGGTGGGAGGTGGTCCGCCGAGGTCGAGTCGACCGTGGAGCCAGGCGTCGGCGAGCAGGGCGAAGTGGTTGTAAGGGGTGTGGGTGTCGAGGCGCTGTGCGGATGTCGTCACGAAAAAAACGAGCGTGGCGAAGACGTAGATGGCGGCGGCGATGTTCCAGCTGCGATTCGTCGTGTTTCGAGGCTCGGGCGACTTGGACGACATGCGTGGCGCACGGTATCACGGGGCGTCGCGAAGCTTGGTAGCTCGGTGTCGCG
>DAOMZH010001064.1:0-3883 GCA_035437985.1 Polyangium sp. (in: bacteria)
GGCAAAGACGGGGTATTTTTCATTGACGAAGGAGTGGACTTTGCGTTGCGGCTTAAGGCTCCAGAGATCCAATCGATTGGTACCTCCACAAACGAAATGCTCTTGACCAACGTAAGAAAGCACCATCGCCATATTGCACATTTCTTCGACGGAACTCGAGGGAACCGCCGTTCCCGTGTCCAAATTCCACAATTGAACGGATCCGTTTTTTGCGGTGGTTTGCATCATGAGTGCCGTACGGCCGTCTGCCGAAATGGCCAAACCTCCGGTTCCAACTTTGTCTGGCGATATACTCCGCAGCAGTTTTCCCGCGCTGACATCGACGACGTCCAGCACTTCTTTTCGGTCATTGCCAATTCGCGCATAAATGGCGCGGGCTCCCCCTGCGGCAATGGCTAGCTTGTTCGTGAGCACCTGGCCCGGACCGGCTACGGCATAACGTCGCTCGCCCTTGTCGACGTCCCAAAGCTCGAGCGCGCCATTGACGCGTTGAAATAGAACGAATTGACCATTCGTGGGAATCGACAAAACTGAAATGGTTCGTGGATCCAATTGATTGGCTGGCGTGCCCGTGGGTGGAGGGGTCCCAAAAGAACGAAGGATCTTGTTGTTTTCGAGGTCGTACACATGCACGGTGCCCATCGGGTTTTGGCCGAGAATGGCGTGTTTTCCCCCGGGCACGACTGCTGCCACGAAAAGACCAACCGGACCATTTTTTTGCGTCGAATCCCCCGTCATCAAATTCCAATCGCCACTCACCAACGTGGCTTTGCCATTGACGATCGAAACCGAGACGTAACGAATGTGTTGTCCATCGTTCGCAAAAGCAAACCTCGCCGATCCAGGGGGCGCGAGCGTGCGCAAGATCGTGTTGCTTTCGATATCCCAAACGTAAATGCTTCCACGATGCAGCGCCGCCATCCGTTGACCGTTCGGCGAGATCTGGATGTGTTCGTACCCGTCGTATTGATGCACGAATTGCGGGGTTATCGTCACCGACGTGGACGAACCGTCTGCCCTGGCGAACTCCGCCCCCATCGCGAATCCGAGCGAGATCACAGCAACAAATGCGATTTTTTCAGTGACGTTGCGCATGGAGACCAAAAAGCGTCGAAACGCGAGGAAATGTTGTTTAGCACGATCCCTTCGTCGTCGTCTACGAAGAAAAGTAGTTCGACGCGTTGATTCGGCGCATCGATTCGAGTTAGCATGGGGCCTACACGCGCCGGTGGGAATTCAACGTTCCTTGGAGGTTGTCATGAAAAACACGAATTTGGGCCTTGTTGGTTTGACCATTGCTTCGGTCGTCGTGATGGGTGGCGGATGCACGGAGCTGACCACAGTAGGTGGAAATGGGGGTTCTGCGGGGAGCGGCGGAGGTGGTGAAGGCGGCGGATCGAATGCGTGTGTCAATCCGACGCGTGTCGACTTGGTATTGGCTGTCGATAATTCGCGCAGTATGGCCGATAAGCAAGCGTTATTGTCCCGCGCTGTGCCGGATTTGGTGCAAGGTCTCGTCAATCCGCCTTGTCACGATCCTACGGGCGCACAGGAGCCGACACAACCTGCAGATCCCACCGAAGCCTGTCCACCGGGGCTCGAACGGGCATTTGTTCCCATGAAAGACATTCATTTCGGGGTCATTAGTTCGAGTATTGGGGGGCATGGGGCAGATTCGTGCAAAAATGTCGAGACGCCTTCGTTTGAATGCCAACCGAATCCGAATTTGACGAACAATGACAAGGGACACTTGCTGGATCGTGCGGATCAATGCACTCTAGCGACCGTTCCAACGTATGCGGGCAAGAAGTTCTTGGCTTGGGATCCGGGGCAAATCTTATTACCTCCCGGTGAATCTCAGATTTCCGATGGTGCTGGAGGCGGCCTGTCTCCACACTTGCGCGACATGGTGCTCGGCGTAGGACAAATTGGTTGCGGTTATGAATCACAGCTCGAAAGCATTTATCGATTCTTGGTCGATCCAGAGCCCTATGAATCCATTTCGGTCATGAATGGAGTTGCGACACCAACGGGGACCGATACCGTCCTGCTCGAGCAGCGCTCGGCTTTCCTGCGACCTGATTCGCTTCTCACCGTCGTCATGTTGACGGACGAAAATGATTGCTCCACCAAGGAATACGGGAACTTCTATTATTTCGGACAGTTGCGTGATGGCACGACGCCCGTGCGCATGGCGCGTGCGCGGCAAGAATGCGCTGTAAACCCCAACGACCCGTGCTGTTTGTCTTGTGCAGCCGATCAAGGCTCTTGTGCGCCAGATCCGAGCTGCGCAACGAATGGAGGATTGCTCACCGAGGCCGAAGATAATATCGGTTTGCGGTGCTGGGACCAGAAACGTCGTTTTGGCGTCGACGCGCTTTATCCGATTGATCGGTATACGCAAGCCTTCACGCGAGCGACGATTTCCAATCGCGCCGGTAATCTCGTTCCCAATCCGATCTTTTCGGACCTCGATCCCAGCGACGCCATTACGACGATTCGCGGGCCCGAACAAATCCTCATTGCGGGTATCGTGGGTGTTCCGTGGCAAGACATTGCGCGGGACAAGACCGACGCTTCCAAAGGTTTCAAGAACTCTACCGAATTGGCTAATTCCGTCACCGGCGTCAATGGTTCAGCCTGGGATTTGATCGTTGGTGAGCCAGCCAATGGTGTAAAACCGTTGGATCCGCTCATGATTGAGACGTTCGAAAAGCGCATGGGCACCAATCCAATCACGGGCGACGTGCTCGTGACTGCGACGACCCCCAATGCCAATCCCATCAATGGTCACGAATGGACCATTCCGAACGACGACCTGCAATATGCCTGCATTTTCTCGCTCCTCCCCGGAACCGAACGAGATTGCACCAACGCTGCACTGCCGTCTTGTGATTGCTCCATCATTACAAATGATAATCCCCTCTGCCAAGCGGATCCGAACAACGCAGGTAATCCAACATTGCAAGTTCGCGCCAAAGCGTATCCCAGCATTCGCCCCCTTCAATTCCTGAGGTCCATGCGGGATCAGGCCGTCGTTGGCTCAATTTGCGCGGCGCAAGTCGATCAACCCGATAGCTTCAGCTTCGGATATCGTCCCGTCGTACGCTCCGTTGTCGATTGGCTCACGCGTCGCAGCTGCCCCACTCAGCCCTGATCGTTTCGTAACGGGCGGCAATTTCACCTCCTTCCGCCAATCTCGCGCCCACACTCCATTTTCCGGTTTCCAAGTCCACGAACGTGTGTTATCCCCCGCGGCGGAGGAATCAAACCCGACCGATGGCGACGCACGACGTATCCCTTGCGGATCTCGCTGAGGACATTGCTGGAGCATTACCAGCTGAACTCGTCCTCGCGTGGAATGAATCGGACAAATCGAATTCTACACAAGCCCGATTTCTCGAGCCCTACATCGTCCGCGGCACCATCGTCGCCATGGATGCGGCTGGTTTGTCCAAACTGACGCAACGACGTACGCTCCCCGAAGTATTGAAACTCATCTCCGAACCCAAAGAAATTCTGCACGCATTGGGTAAAGCCATTGGTGGACAGGCTATCGGCGTTTGGGTTGCCGACAATGCGCAAATGTTTTTCCCGGAAAATATCGATCCGGTGCTCGTCGTCGAACAAATGCTTGCCGTGCAGCAGCGAGGAAAATCGCTCCCCGTCAAAATTGGGATTGCAATTCATTTCGCCGAATGTGTCAGTATCGCTGGAGGGCTTTTTGGGGACGAAGCCGATTTCATCGAAGCCATTGCCGAGGATCATACCCGAGGCGGCGAAATCGTCGTTTCGCAGTCGATTTACCAACGTCTTCCCGAAAAATTGCGCGCATCGGCGAATCAGCGAATCGTAGGAATTTCCTCACATGCAAGCGCGCTGC
>DAOMZH010001065.1:0-3878 GCA_035437985.1 Polyangium sp. (in: bacteria)
TTGCCGCAACATGCGGACAAGATGGAAGTGGTGGCGATGAATTCGGAGGTCTTGCAGGTGGCGCTCGAGTGGATTGCGAAAGGGGCGGGGTGATGGCGGTAAATCCATTTCCCGGGCCGCAGCCTTATGGGCCTGCTGAACGAGGTCGCTTTTTTGCGCGGGAGGACCTAGCCCAAAATTTGATTCATCAAGTTCGCGCCCGCTCGATGACCATCGTATTTGGAGCCTCGGGGTCGGGAAAATCGTCTTTGATCCGGGCCTCGATTCTGCCTTCATTCGAAGAATCGGGCGAAATGCGTATTGTTCATGTCGAAACCTGGCCTGCAGATCAAGAGCCTTTGGCGTGGCTAGTGGGAGCGATGTTCGTCGATTTGGACCTCGGCCAGCCCGATTCCAGCCCTCCGCTCGAGCGGCTCAAACATGCCTTCAAGTTAGCGACGGAGTACAGCGATCGCCCATTGCTTCTTTTCTTGGACCAAACCGAGCGACTTTTTACGAATGAATACAGCGAGGCTGACATTACGAAGTTTCTGGACGGATTGGTTTGGCTGATCCAGCCGGAACGAGATATTCGTGTGCATGTCGTATTGGCCATTCGCGAGGATTATGTGGGGCGATTTCATGATTGGACGCGAGATCGGCCCGGATTTGCGGTGCATGGGTTTCACGTGCGGTCGTTGTCGGTGGGCGAAATGGTGGAGGTTGCGTGCAAGACGGCTGCGTTGGGGACGCCGTCGCAATCATGGCTTCCGGCGACGATAAAGCCCTTGATGCTCGATATGCGTGTGCAAGGGCAACGGGCGACCGACAATGCCGCAATACAAGCAGCCTTTGCGCAAATCGTTTGTCGGGCATTGTGGGATCATGGGATGGAAAATTCCGATCAACCGAGCAGATTTTTGGCCTTACGCACGAAGGCGGACGCACCTTTGAGCGCAGAGGCCATCGTGCACAAATATTTGGACGATACGCTGAAGCAAATGGGCCTGCTTCAAAAAGCGACGCGGCAGATTTTGGAAGAGCATTTCATTGATCAATTCGGGCATCGGCGGCTGCTCACGGAAGGGGAAGCGGAGGCGCTTTTGCCGGTGGCCCAATCTCGAGATATTCTTTATCGGCTCGAACACGCGGTCATTTTGACGGCGAAGGAACATCAAGGAAGCCGCTATTTCGAGTTAGGCCATGATTGGCTGGCGCGAAAACTTTTGGAACGGCGGCTCGAACGATTGCGATCGCGTAAATTGGCCCGGATCGTATTCTTTTCAAAACTGGCGCTCGTGCCTTTGGGAGCGTTTGTCTTCTATCTGGTCGCGACGCTGACGAATCAGCAGGTTAACTTCGAACAAGAAAATCGAAAAAACGACGTAGCCAAACGCAACTTGGAAGACGCAACCCGGCTCGCTGCGGCGCACGAATTGTATTATACGCAAGAGCAAGCCAATGCAGCGATTGTATTGTCCGCAGCGCCCGATGCCCAGCAAGAAACGGAGGCATGGCGGATGATTGCCGAGAAAGTATACAAAGCTGGCATTCCGCAGGCGACGTTTCGGCACACGAATGCTGTTTATGCAGCTGCCTGGAATCCGGTTGATAAATTTCCGCGTGTCGTTACCGGTTCACACGATGGAACTGTAAAGATTTGGGATTTCCACGGGGTAGAGCGCGCCAGCTACCCTCCACACGACACCAAGATTTGTGCCCGTGAAATAAAATCCGAAGGCGCTGCACCCCCACCCGATGCTGAAGTTGGGGTCAGCTTCACGACTTGGAATCCTGGTGGCAATCGAATTTTTATCGGGCACTCGGATGGCTCGGCCGAAATTTGGGACGACCCAGAAGGTCCGACGAACAACAAGATCTCCAAACTCAAAAATGCAATCACTGGAAACGGCGCCCACGAAAAAGAAATCACAAGTGCTGCGTGGTCACCCGTTGATGAAAAATACGTTGCAACCACGTCCAAGGATGGCACAGCGCGGCTTTGGACCATTGATCCGCAACTCGCCCAGGAAGTCCGCCTCCAACCTCGAGAATTCTCACACTCGAAACAGGGATTGGGCGATGAAATCCAGTGCGTGTGTGAAAAATCGCCGTGCAAAAACTTGCTAACAGATGCTCTGCCGCTTTGGAGTGCGACCTGGCGCTCCGATGGACAGCAAATTGCCACCGCGGGCTCCGACGGCCATGTTCTTATTTGGGATATCAAGGAAGGTGCGCAGGTCGGCAAACCAGTGTGCCTCGAACATGATGACTACATCTATTGGGCGGCATGGAGCTCAGATGACCGGCAAATCGCTGCAGCGTTGCAAAATGGCGATGTAGTCATTTGGAAACTTCATCAAGCCGACACCAATCAAGCCGCAACCTGGCAATTTCGGTATCGATTCAGGGCCCACAAAAAACAAGTCTGGTCCGTGGCTTGGCGCCCGAAAAGCGACAGCATATTGACCGCTTCAAATGATCGCTCGCTGCGAATCTGGCACCTCGACACCCTCGATCCCAAGGATCCCCAAAAAGCAACCGAATTGAGCAATCTCGGCTCGTCGGTATGGGCTTCGTCGTGGAGTCCCGATGGAACCATGATTCTTGTTGCGTCAGAAGATAATCGCGCTTGGATTTGGGACGTGAAGAAATTATACGAACGGGACCAAAACAAGTCCTTCGATTCATCGACGCTTTTTGAGTTGCTTCACGTGAGCACAAGTGATTGTTTGACGGTGGACCAACGCATGACGTATCTCAGCGAACCCGACGAATCCGCAATCCTCATGTGCAACAGTTGCGAGAAATTCCGTCGAAAAGAATGATTTTCAGTCTTCACCGCGGATTGAGGTGCTCGCAAATCGGGGGCGTCATGGGGGACGCCCACCGAAATGAATAGAGCCACGAATCGAGCATTTGTTTGCCCGCTGGATCGGGCCACGATTGCAAAAAAACATAGGCGCCCGTGCCGCTGCATACGGGCACGATGATGGCCCGGACCGACATCGACGTATTCGCGAGGGACCACCAACGATCTATGGCTGGTCCAAGCGGCAATGCGAGCGGGCCGCCAGCAATGGGGACGAGTGCTCGGCCGCCAAACTCGTCATCGAGACCCCGCGCAATCGATTGAAACAATTCCTCGACAAACCTCGGCACGGTCATCGTGTCGCTCACGAATAGCGACCCAAAGACCCCGAATCCGGGCATCGATACCCGCAATTCCGATGCCTGTGCGCCAATTTGACTCGACAAACCTGGCGGGACGAGGCCCGTGATGCCCAGCCACCGGCTCGAATAGGTTTGGCCCCAAAGAACTCCTTTTTCCGGGGGCAACGGCGACGTGGCCATCGGAATGACGAAGTTTCCAATGGGCGTTCGCGGAGGTTTGTCTCCCACAAACGCCAAGAGCGACGTGGTCGTCTCTTTGGCGATCGAATCGTCAAGCCCGCGGGTGACCGACACGTTTTTCCCGGTTGCGGCAATTTCGATCCCTCCACCAAGGCAGGTGGGTGCTTGCCTGAGCACCTGGACAAACTCGGCGGCATCTTTTTCGGTATCCCACGCGGTCGTCCATAAAAGCGCCAAAACATCGTCGTCGCGAGTGGCGAGCGTATATCGATCACCGGCCCAGCCAGCGGCGGCAATTCGAGCTGCTTCGGGCGCAATGCATGCCGAGAGGACGACGCGCGTTTGCAATTCGCCGAGTGTGTTGCTGGAAAGCAATCGGTACTTGGCTGGGAGCTGGGGAGGTTTTACCGGTACAGGTTGGTCTCCGGCGATGTATTTTTCGGGATGGAGGACTTGCGCTGTGGATTTGGGGCGTTGCAAAAAAAGCGTATTGACGAGCGAAAGGCCACCAGCGCGATAAAGATCGGCCACCAATCCGGCCCCGG
>DAOMZH010001066.1:0-3871 GCA_035437985.1 Polyangium sp. (in: bacteria)
CTCGGCGGCTTCTTTTACCGCGGCAACGACGTCGGGATGCGCATGTCCGAGCAATGCAGGGCCCCACGAGCCGATGTAATCGAGGTATGCGGTGCCATCTTCGCCGTAAACGTGGGCGCCTTTTGCGCGGGCGATGAACACCGGATTTCCACCGACGGCGCGAAAAGCGCGGACGGGACTGTTGACACCGCCAGGAATGACGGCACGAGCGCGTTCGAAGAGGTTTTGAGAAATCGAGTCGGACATGGTGGCTCGTGATAGGCGCGGATGGTGCCGAGCCGCAAGAGGCGTTGTGATTGGGGTTTCGGGCGACGGCGATTCGAGGCCTTCAATGTCCAACGTGGGTGCTTTACTTCGGGCGAATGCAAGGCGACCATGACTTCATGCGACGTTCCTTGCCCATTCTTCGTGCTTCGCTTTCCGCGATTTTGCTGACGACCCTTCCTTCGGTTTTCGGTTGTTCGTCCGATTCGACCGTGAAACCAACGCCGGAGCAGCAAGAGATTCTCTCGGTAGAAGAAACGGAATCGTGGCTGATTCCGGGACTTCAGGACGAAGTGCAGGTGATCCGCACCGAATCGAACGTGCCGCATATTTATGCCAAAAATCGTTTGGATTTGGCCCGCATTCATGGGTTTGTCGTTGCGCGCGATCGGTATTTCATGATGGAGCTCTCGCGCCGATTGGCGACAGGACGGCTCAGTGAGTTATTGGGCGATTCGGCGTTGGGGACGGACCAAGAATGGCGTGGACAAGGCGCGGCGTACGTCACGGAGCGCATATTGGCGAATCTCGGTCCGGACCTCGAGGCGCAAGCGGATGCATTCGCTGAAGGAATCAACGAATACATCAAGCGGGTGAAGAATGATGAATTGCTTCCACCGAGTGAATTGAAACTGGCGTCTTTGTTGTTGGGCACGACAAACCCGAACGACTTGATGAGTCCATTTGATCGTCGCGACATTGCGGCGATGGTCGCGGTCATTATTTACCAGACGAGTTACGAGGGTGGGGATGTAGGCAAAGCAGCGACGGCCGCGCAGCTCGATACCTTGTTTACGGGGGTGGAATTCCAAGATTTGCGCCGCCAAGGAACGATCAAAGACATTTGGGAACAACTTGCGCCGATCATGCCGCGGTATTCCGCTCCGGGGTTTGGCTTGGAACAAGGCAATTCGAAGCCTACGGGACCGAAAACGAAAACACAAGGTGGTTCGTCGGGGGTTGGTCCCACGAAACATACGCCGGCAAGTTTACTCGATCGTTTGTCAAAGCGGCTCGAACGGATGCAAAATCGTCTTTTGCGGCAGAAAGATGCGGGATACGGATCGAATTCGTGGGCTGTTTCGGGATCGAAAACAAAAGACGGCGCGGCACTTTTGGCAGGTGATGGCCATTTGTCGCTCTCTGTGCCGTCGATTTTGTATCAAATTGGCCTGGATACGTCCGTTTTTGGCCAAGGAACTACCCATCAATTGGGCCTCGTGATTGCCGGGTTTCCTGTAATGCCCATTGGCACGAACGGTAAAGTTGCTTGGAGCCAAACGCAACTCGGGGGTGACGTGACCGATTGGTATCGGGAAGAAGTTCAACTGGGTCCAGATGGTTTGCCTGCGAAAAGCATGTTCAACAATGCGTGGAAGGATCTGGTCAAAAAAGACGAGAACTACGTAATTGCCAATGTGGAAGCATTGGGTAGCGTCGGGCGAACCGAGAATTGGCCGAGATTCGAAACGTTCGATGGCCGATGGATCGCCGATATCGAAGGTAATACGGTGATGCCCAAAGATCCGGTGGGTCCTGGAAAAGCGATCGTGAATCTGGGCGGCAAATACGTCGTTCCCGAGGACCTCGATGGTGATGGAATCGTCACGGCGATTAGTTTCGATTATACAGGTTTCGACGTGGTAGGTGTTTTACCGACGACGGATCGCTTGGGTCACGCGAATAACGTGCAGGAGTTTCGCGAGGCGACCAAGGGCTTGATTGCTTATTCGCAAAACTTCACGGTCGCGGATAGCAGCGGAAATGCCTATTATACGAGTTACCAAACGGTGCCTTGCCGGGGATATCTGCCGCGGAATGCCGACGGAAGTTTCAAATCGGATGCCAATCCCGACCAATTGCTGGATGGCACGACATACGGCGCATTTCGCATTCCGACGTTGCCCGATGGCAAGGTCGATGAAGGGCCTGGGGCTACGGATCCCTATGCTTGCGTGATTCCATTCGAGGATATGCCGGCGTCGCTCAATCCCGATAGTGGGTTTGTTGTAACGTCGAACAACGATCCTGGCGGCATTACCAAGGACAATTCGCTCACGAACGACAAGTGGTACATTGGTGGTCCGTGGGATGTTGGTTTCCGAGCGGATACGATTTCGCGGGAGCTCGAAAAGGCGATTGCCAATGGGACGGCCGACGAAGAGGCGATGGCGCGCATTCAGGGGAATACGCAATCGCGTACGGGGGAATTGTTCGTCGAGAGATTTGTGGATTCAATCAAGAAAGGCGCGGAATTGGCGGCATCGACGCAAATGCTGACGCCAGCCGAGCAACGCATCGTCGATCTCTACAATGCCAACAAGGCCGATTTCTCTGCTGTGGAAACGCGTCTTCAGGCATGGAAAACGGCGGGATACGAAGCGCGCTCGGGTGTGGAAACGTTTTATTCGACGCCGACTGCGGAGGATAAGGAGTCTGCAGTTGCGACGTCCATTTGGAATGCCTGGATTAGCCGAGCCCTGCAGAAAACATTCGATGATGAACAATTGCCGGGCGTTTTCAGCAGCAATTCGAGCGGCGGGCCAATTCGGGCTCTGCATATGTTCCTGGACGGCCGAGGAGCCAACAACCCAGGCAAACTGGCGTCGTGGAATGTGGATACGGGCGAATCGATCTTCTTTGACGTTCGAGGGACGATGGAAGTGGAGACGAGCCATGAAATATTGCTCGGGGCGCTTGCCGATGCGCTCGTTTTCTTGAAGTCTGTGCCCGATCCAGCTACGCCTACCGAGGGTGGTTATGGGACCGCGGATATGTCGAAATGGTTGTGGGGCCTGCGGCATTACGTCCGGTTCCAATCGTTGCTCGACGATTTTTTGGATGATCCGCAATACGCTTCGTTCACGCAGCCTTTTGCGATTACGACGAAAATCCTGCCGCTCAAGACGGGAATGTACGCCGACGACGATCCGCGGAAAGATTTGTTGTGGTTCCCGCGCAATGGGGATCAATTCTCGGTGGATGCAGCCAATCCAGGCTTTAATGGTCGGCGTTTTTCGCATGGCAGTGGTCCGGTCATGCGCATGGTCGTAGCGCTGAAGGGCGATCGGGTCACTGGGCGGAACATCATTCCGGGGGGACAATCGGCGATCATTGCCTCGGACTATTTTGCGGATCAGACGAAAAAGTGGTTGGCGAATGAAACCCTACCCATGCGCTTTTCGCCGAGCGATGTCGCGGAAGGCGCAATTGCGCGCGAAGTGTACAAGCCGGTGAAGTGAGTGCCCACGTAACTCCGAAGCGAACAAATCGATAACAAACTGTCGCGGAGTAGCTGAAGTCGTGCTAGGTCACGTCTTGGTGGAACTTCGCGTATGAACTATCCCTTCATTCCGCTCGATTGGAACGAGTTATCGGCTGACGAAACGACGAGTCGCGCGATTTCGTTTTTCCAGCAAATGGATCGACGACGTAGTGTCCGAGATTTCTCCGATCGGGAAGTTCCACGCGAATGGATTGAATTGGCCATTCGAACAGCGTCAACAGCGCCATCGGGGGCCCATCGACAGCCATGGCGTTTCGTGGCGGTGAGTGACGCAGAGATCAAAAAGCGCATTCGTATAGCGGCAGAAGAAGAGGAGCGCGA
>DAOMZH010001067.1:0-3870 GCA_035437985.1 Polyangium sp. (in: bacteria)
CGCATTGGGATCACGCTCCCTCTCGAACACGACGGCAAAGTGACGGTATACACGCATCAGGGCCAAGATTTGGCATCATTTGCCGTGGAATGCACGCAGCGTGGAGCACCTGTTGGGGCCGTGGTTTTTCTCAGCGAACCCGACGCCATTGATCGCGATGCTCGCACGACCATGCGTTTGCTTCGTTTTGCGCAAGCATTGGAAAAACGGACGGTGCGTCGGGCCGACAAACTTCACATCTTGGCCGAATTCGCGTCCGTGCAAAAAGGTGAACATGTCCGTCGACTTTTGGATCCGGAGCGTTGTGGATTCGCCTCCGTCGACGACCTACGGCTGACCCTCGTGAGCACCGAACGCATCAAGAATTATTTCATGGTGCATAGCGCCTTCGTTCCTGGGGTCACGGGCCTTTACGACGAAATCCTCGGCGAAGATGGCCAGGAAATCGTGCGTCTCGACCTCGACAAACACCTCGCCAAAACGCTGGACTTGCAGGTTACGTTTAATCAAATTCGCGAAGTCCTTGCCAAGAGGCAAGTTCTTCCCATTGCCCTCGAAATTCATTCCGAGCCCAACGGTCACCCTCAAAAACCCAAGACACAATCGGTTGAAATCGTCCTCAATCCCGACCCCGAACGCCTGTTTCCGGTATCGGTCATTCGCGCCATTTATGCCATCGCCGAAAGCCGCGATCTCGAAGAAATCGTCACGGTTTCCGTGAGGCAACGCCTCTTGGCCCAACGGACCACCAAAAACATCTTGGACGAATTGACTTTTGGATGATTTCCGATTGTGACCCGAGCGAGCTTCGGGGGCGCAAATGGATTTCGTCTACGTCAGGGGCAGCTGGCGAGCGACGAATTGCGATGGGGAGAACTCGCGCCGTCTGGCGTCCCCAGCCATTGTCGATAATAACGACATGCGGCATTACGATCCCCTTGTTTGTCCGCGGCAACGGCCATATTGAACAAAAGTTGATCACGTGGGTCCGCATGAAACGCTTCTTCGAAAAACTTCCGCGCATTCGCATAATCGCCTTGCGCGAACGCCGTCGCCCCTTCGCGATACGCACGTTTGGCGCGGTCGATCGCCGCATCTGGACACCCATCTTCGTCCTGAAAACCATTCATGGTTTCCGGCTCGTTGGGGCATTTGTCCGATGCATCCGCAATCCCGTCTGCGTCATTGTCGAATTCTGGGCACCCATCCATGTCCTGAAATCCATCCCGATCCTCGGGTTCGTCCGGACATTGATCCTCGTTGTCGGCAATGCCGTCCCCGTCGTGTTCCTTGGGTCCCGACAGCTTCCCCATGATCCCGCCATGGGCCCCTTCGGCCTCGTCTTCAGGCTCGGGTCCCGCGACCTCGAGCGGCTGCGATCCCGTCCCCGCGACTGTTTGTCCGGACGACACTTCCACCACCGCTGCGCGTTCACGCGCCGTCGACGCACAGCCCAGTCCGGGCAACGACGTGCACAGCGCAAGAATCAAGGGCAAATGCCACCGCACCAAATACAAATCCATGATGAACGGCGATGGTCGCACAGGACGGGCGCCATGTCGAGCCGAATAAAGCATGATTCCAGGACACCGAGGTTGACACATCCTTTGTTTTACACGACTTCCCGGTTGGTGTTATGGTACCGCTCACCGCGGCTCTACGCGAGGTAGCTCATGTTTGAAGGTTTTGCGCGTGTTTGGACTCCGGTTACTGTGGCCAAGAAGCTCGAAAAAAAGCCGCTCGGCGTCATGCTTGCCGGAGAAAAGCTCGTATTTTTTCGCAACGCCGAAGGTCAGGCGCAAGCGCTCATCGACCGTTGTCCACATCGCGGCGTCAAACTTTCCCTGGGCCGAGTGACTGAAAATGGGTGTCTCGAATGTCCATTTCATGCTTGGCAATTCGATGGTTGCGGCAAAGCGGTGCATATTCCGCTCAATCCCGACGCCAAGCGCGAAAACTATTCGGCAATGACCTTGCCGGTGCGCGAGGTTGGGGGCGTTTTGTGGGTTTATACCGACGTTTCCGGCAATCCGCCGCCCAGCGAGCCCCTCGTGCCCGATGCGCTCACCAACGACAAACTCGCCCACTCGTTCCTGGAAGTCGAGTGGAACGCCCATTGGACTCGAGCCATGGAAAACATGCTCGATTCGCCCCATGTCCCTTTTTTGCACGCCACGACGATCGGGCGGTTTGTCCGGCCTCACCTCAAGCCGAATTCGCGTATGGATATCGAATGGGAAGACACCGACTTTGGCGGCGTGACCCAATCGTCCATCGATGGTGCTCACAGCTCCGGCGCCAAGCTCGAGTTTTACAAGCCGAACATGATGGTCCTGCACATTCCCGTGCCAAACCAAACCTTTCGCATGCATTCTTTTTGCGTCCCTAGCGATCGCGACAAGGTGCGGATGATGATCATTGGCGCGCGGAGCTTCGCTCGTTTGTCGCTTCTCAATTACTATTTCAATTCGACGAACGCCAAAATCGCCGAACAAGATCGCGCCGTCGTCGAATCGTCGGATCCGGTGGTCATTCCGCCCGCGGCGCAAGAGCAATCCGTGCGCACCGATCGCGCGACGTTGCGATTTCGCAAATATTATTTCGATCAATTGGCGAAGACGTCAGTGGACCCTCCAAAACGCCATTTGGATGTCGTCAAAGGATGAGATGGGGGCATGAAAGACAAACTACGCACCGTGTTGGCTCACCCGCGAATGCCGTGGATCTCGGCGATCATCGCGATTCTGTTGCTCCTTCCGGTACTCGGCACGGGCCTCATGATGGACGATCACGCCCATAAGATGCTCGTGCTCGAAGGTGGTTATCCGGGTGGGCCTCGAGGGACATGGGATCTTTTTCGATTCCTCGATGAAGATCGTGAAGCGCTGCAATATGTGATGGATCGAGGCATGTGGCCGTGGTGGTCGGTTTCGGGATTTCGTCTCGCATTTTTCCGGCCCCTCGCGTCGATGCTGCATACGCTCGATTATCGCGTGTGGCCTGATGCGCATGCCTGGATGCACCTGGAAAGTATCCTCATCTTTGCGGCCGCTGCAGTTTTGGCTGGTTTTTTCTATCGGCGCCTGCTTGGAGCGACCGTAAACGCAGGTTTGGCGGGGCTGATGTTCGCCGCGGACAACGCCCATTCGATGGTCATTGCCTGGATTGCCAATCGCCATTCGATCATCTCGACGGCGCTGGGCATTGCGGCATTGCTTGCGCACGACAAATATCGCCAAGATGGCTGGAAGCCTGGACGAATACTCGGCCCGCTGGCGCTCGCCGTTGCGCTCTTGGGTGGCGAAAACGGCGTCAGTACGCTCGCGTATCTTTTTGCTTATATTGTTTTTCTCGACAAAACATCGTGGCGTTCGAGATTCATGTCTCTGGTGCCTTATGGCGCCGTCGCCGCAATTTGGGCCATTGGGTACAAACTTGGCGGGTACGGGGCTGCGGGTGGGGCTTTTTATATCGATCCCATTCGGCAAATCGGCGACTACAGCCAAGCCATTGTTACTCGGCTGCCAGTGCTTTTGACGGGGCAGATTGCGGCGCCCCCGGCTGACGTCTGGATGAGTCTTCCGCCGGATAAAACCACGGGCCTCGTGCAGGTTTGTGTGGCTGTACTGAGCTTCGTGGGGTTGGGAATCGCATTGGTTTTGTATGACGATCGCAAGGCCGGTTTTTTTGCATTGGGCATGACGCTGTCATTGCTGCCGGCTTGTGCCACGTGGCCGGGGGATCGAAATCTGCTTTTTGCGGGTCTCGGCGGTTTTGGACTCGTTGCCCAGCTTTTGACGGGCTCGCGGGAACGCCTTGGAAAACCGGCGCGAATCTTTGCCAGCCTGGTGGGTGGCCTTTTCATATTCT
>DAOMZH010001068.1:0-3859 GCA_035437985.1 Polyangium sp. (in: bacteria)
GAAAATCGCCTGCCCCATTCCGGCATCATTGCGGCCAAATCCAGGCGTGTTGGCATCGCGTCGTATTATCCAATCGGGATGGTTTTCCGGATCGAGAAACGCATCCGGATGCGGCATCAATCCAAAAATGCGCCCTGTGGCATCGCACAACCCTGCTGCTCCGTCGGGCGATCCATTGGGATTGGCCGGCCAAACTTCTGTCGGCACCCCCGCGGCGTTCGCATAATGCACGGGTACGAGGTGCTGGGCCACGATCATCGCCCTCGTTTCCTCGTCTTGAAACAGCAATTTCCCTTCACCATGACGGCTCGGAAGTTCAATCGTTTCCGGCAGTCCCCGCGTCCAAAGACACGGACTCTTGTCATCCACACGCAAATTCACCCAGGTGTCGAAATATCCAAGGCGATCGTTGTGCACGAGCGCCGCGGTTTGCGGCGCCAAACCCGTTCCTGTTTTGCGCCCAAGTGCGGGCAAAAGGCCGAGACAAACCAGCGTTTGAAAACCATTACAAATCCCGAGCGCCAGGCCCCCATCGTCCACGAAGCGCGCCAGTGTTTCGCCCAGACGAAATCGCAATCGATTGGCATACACGCGTCCGCTTTGAATGTGGTCCCCAAAAGAAAAACCACCCACGAAAGCGAGAATGTGATACCCGGACAATACATCTTGGCCGTCGCTGCGCTCGAGCACGTCGTGCAGATGTCGCGATTCGACCGATGCACCAGCCCGCGAAAAACCCGCTGCCGTTTCCACTTCGCAATTCAGGCCATATCCCGTCAAAACGAGGACCCGTACGTCTCGCGCTTCAGTTGCCATGGCTCTCCTCCTGAAAAACGCCGCAAAGTTCGCCAGTCGTCAAATCCACCAGCGCCTGTCCGCCTCGCGTAATTCGCAAATACCCTCCGTCGTCCCGTGCCGGTTCAATGGCGCCCACCCGAACCAATCCGTGCTCCCCAAGCAACGCTTCGATTTCTTTGGTTTCATCAGGACGAACCGTCAATAAAATTCGCCCTGTCGATTCGCTAAAAAGTGCTATTGGCGGATCGAGCCCCGGAGCTGCCGCCTCCAGCGTCATTAACACGCCGAGGTTACTCGCCATCGCCAAATGCGAAAGGGCCACCGCTAAACCACCTCGTCCGACGACATGCGCCGAACGAATCAATCCCGCTGCGTGCGCATTGGCAAATGCCCGATAACGGCCGGCAAATCGCTGCACATCCGTGCGCGGTACATGCGCCAGCGACTGGCCCAGCAAACGTTCGATTTCCCCACCGCCACATTCGTCACGCGTTTCGCCAAGTACATAGAGCACGTCTCCTGCGGTCCGCGGAACGAGCGACAATGCTTGGCGCACATCGGTCATTTGCCCCATGACACTCACGAGCAACGTTGGCGGCACCGATATTTTCACGCCATCGAGCACTGCGTCGTTTTTCATTGAATCTTTGCCCGAGACGAGCGGCAAACCATACGCGCGGCACGCATCGAAAAGACCTTGGCACGTGCGCACGAGTTGCGCGAGTTTGTGCGCGCCATCGGGCGTCGATTTGCTTTCAATCGGATCTGGCCAGCAGAAATTGTCCAATGCGGCCATGCGATCGATTCGCGCACCCGCACATAATACGCGCCGCACCCCCTCGTCCACGCATGCGAGCGCCATTTCGCGCGCATCGACGTCACTATAATGCGGATGAATTCCCTCGCCGAGCACCACGCCTTCATCACGCCCCAGCCGCACCCGCATTACGGTCGCCGTTGCCGGTACATTCCGAAAAACACCGACGTGCGGCTTGATCACCGACAATCCCTTGACTTCGTGATCGTAATGCTGCGCGTATTGATCATCAGCCCGTACATTCGGGCGACTCAATACGTCCAGAATCCACCGCTGCAGAGGTTTTGCGGCTAGAACGCGCTCACGATCCTCGACGCTCAATTCGTTTCGTGCTGAAGGATTCCAAATGGCCCAGCGCACCGTTTTGGGCAAACCTCCGTGTAAAAATTCCAGCGACAAATCGCAAACGCTCAGATCGCCATATTTGACAACCAGCCGTCCACTTTGCGTAAATTGCCCAATGACCGTCGCTTCCACCTCGCGCCGCGCCGCAAGCTCCAAAAATGCCGCGAGTTTGTCATCAGGAACGGCCACGGTCATTCGCTCTTGCGCTTCACTCACCAGGATTTCCCACGGCAAAAGCCCCGGATATTTTAGCGGCACCCGCGACAAATCGATTTCCGCTCCACCTGTCGCCTCCGACATTTCTCCGACGCTGCTCGACAACCCCCCGGCACCATTGTCCGTCATGCCACTATAAAGACCCGCGTCGCGGGCCTCCGTGAGCATGTCGAACATCATTCTCTGCGTAATGGGATCGCCAATTTGCACCGCTTGTACTGGCGAACTTTCGCTCAATTCGACGCTCGAAAACGTCGCGCCATGAATTCCGTCTTTGCCTACGCGACCACCAATCATCACGATATGATCGCCGACTCGAGTGTATTTCTGATGGGTCGGTTTTCCCGCAACCATGGTCGGCATCGCGGCAACGGTTCCGCAATACACGAGAGGTTTTCCGACGTAGCGATCATCATAAAGCTCGAATCCGCGCATGTACGGAATTCCCGATTGATTTCCCCCGTCAATGACGCCCCGATGCACGCCGTCTCGAATGCGCCGCGGAGGCATCAATCCTTTGGGCAAGCGGCCCGAAAAATCTGGCGGACCAAAACAATATCCCCATACATTGGCTAAAAGATCCGCACCCAAACCACAACCAAAACTATCGCGATTGACCCCCACGATGCCCGTCATCGCTCCGCCGTAAGGATCGAGCGCCGAAGGCGAATTGTGCGTTTCGACTTTGTACACCAAATGGTCCCGCTCGGTAAAACGAACGACACCCGCATTGTCGCTGAATACCGAAACCAAGAATTCGCCGTCCTCATCGAGCCCCTGCGCTCGTCTGTCCTGCCGAACTGCATCCGTCGCGCCGACGATGTAGGTTTTGAAAACGCCGCGGGGGATTTGTTCTTTTGTCCCATCGGGGCCCACATAATCAATGGGTGCATTAAAAATCTTGTGTTTGCAATGCTCGCTCCAGGTTTGCGCAATGCATTCCAGCTCGGCGTCCGTGGGATCTCGTCCTTCTGCGGCGAAATACGTTTTCACGGCTTGCATTTCGACGAGGGAAAGGGCCAAAAGACGCTCTTTGGACAAGGCTTCGAGCGCTGTGTCATCGAGGGATTGCAGCGAAACGATGGTTACGGTCGGCTCGAGCGCCGTTCCCGCTCGGGGAATCGTCAAATCGGCCATACGCGGCGGAGAATCGAGGCGGATTTTTTGGATCAAGGGGTTATGCAGAAATTCAGCCGCGGCTCGTTCGACGTCATTTTTCGTCAAACCCCAAAGAAAATACATGGTTGCGGAATAGACTTGGCCGGAGAGATGTCGTCCCAACACGTCTTCAGCCGCGGTTTTTGCCGTTTTTCCAACGGTATCCGTAACGCCCGGCGCGAATGAAACCGTGAGGATCCAGGGAGTTCCAAGCGATGAATCATCGGGCAAAACACCGAGGGTCGAGACTTCGATGACCGGGTCGGTGATTGCGTCGAGGACGCGTTGGGCTTCCTTTTCATTTATGTCGAGATCGCATAGGAACAGCTTGCGCGTGCGTACGCGCGCGGGCCGCAAACCGAGCCAATTGGCGAGTTGACGTTCGGTCATCGTGCCGAGGGCGTCCGGAATGTGGGGGCGATTTTCAATTTCCAAACGGAAGATGGGCATGACGGCTCCGCTTTTCGTAACGCACGCCGTCTAGCACAAATTCGCGCCCCGCCAAGCACAATCAACGACGCGGGT
>DAOMZH010001069.1:0-3856 GCA_035437985.1 Polyangium sp. (in: bacteria)
AGGACCCATCATCGAGCTCCGCAGGCAACGACGCGGGTTGCACACTCTCGGGTGGCGGCTCAGCGCCACGCATCGGCGGAGCTACCAACAAATGCGCCACCGTCACGTCCTCGGTTTCGAGCCCCGCCGCAATACGCAAAGTTTGTAATGACCGCCCATCACGAATGCTTATCGTCGCCCGAAACACGACCGAGCATACCAACGAATCAGCATCGATCCGCAACATGTCCGGACGGAGCGAAATCGTTCGGACGCCATCGGTTTTTTCTGGATAGACCCCATACACTTTCGCGACGGCTTTTATGCCCGGCAATCGCGAAACAAGCCGATGATGCTCGGGATGCATACCGTCGACTTCAATCCATTCGTGACCTTCGAGCGAATCGAGTTGTTGGTCGGACGGAGCAGCCTGGAAAAATGTTTCGTCGAAATCAGGTGGCAATTCGATCACTTGCTCATCAATGAATTGTGGCAGAGCCGGCGACGTCACCCGAGCCAAACGCATTTCGGAAGACAATGGCCCAAAACCGGCCACCGCCGAGGCATCGAGAGGATGAACGATATTGGGATAGGGCGAGCCAACCGCCATTCCCGTACCGAACGGATTCTGTGAAAACCCAGGCCCTCCGTACGTGCGCTCATATACGACGGGCATTCGATCGAATGGCTCCATCGTCGTATCGGTTCGATCGCCGTATACGTGCAAGGTTTTGTTGAGCAACCAGCTATCATCACGATGAATCGCCAAACGCACTGATTGACTTGGAATGGGTTGTCCGAATGGTGCGCAAGCATGTCCAGTGAGCAATACGTCGACACGCGGCAAGAATGGAATCGTCTCGCAACACGCCCAAAGACTGCTGGGAGGATTGTCTTCGAAGGCGATATCCGCCACAAGAATCTCTTCCGGTTGCGTGAGCGTCATGCGGTCATCAGGAACCATCTGAAACGTGCTCTTCAATATGCACGTGACGTAAAGCTTGCCCCCGCGCGTGTACACGACCGTACCTCCGCGCGAACGCCCGACGGTCGTAATCGGCACTGGCCACAGTGGAGAAGTCGCGGTCACCGTCATCAATTTCCTCGAACGGACACCGATACTAGCGACAATCGGAATCGATGAAAAGTACCAACCGCATACCCACGCGCTTCTTTGCTCGGGTCCGCGACATCGGCAAACATATGAGTCGACGCGACCGTCGCGAACCATGAAATGCTTGACACGAAACAAGCAGCCGTCGATAATTACAAACGTGGTATCGACGCCCGTAGACCTCGCTACCGGAACGATCTTTGCGAACCGCTATCGCGTCATCCGCCGTATTGCATCAGGCGGAATGGGGGCCGTCTTCGAGGTTCTGCACCTCGAGACAGAACGCCGTCGTGCACTCAAAGTGATGCACGCCACGCTATTCCAAAGTGATGACTTGCGTGAACGCTTTCGGCGTGAAGCGAGAGTCGCTGCACACGTGGATAGCGAATTCATCGTCGATGTTTTCGATGCAGGGGTCGACGATGCGACCGGAATGCCATTTCTGGTCATGGAGCTTTTGCGCGGCGAGGAGCTTGGCGAACGATTGAAACGTGTCGGGAGATTGGAACCCGACGAAGTCTTGCAACATCTGCACTACGTCGCATTGGCGCTCGAAAAAACCCATCAAGCATCCATCATTCACCGGGACTTGAAACCGGCAAACGTTTTTCTTACCGAACGTGAGGAAGGTGGCGTTCGCGTCAAGGTCCTGGACTTTGGTATTGCAAAAATTGTTGCCGAAGGAGCCACGACCGAAGCAACGACGCAATCGCTCGGAACACCACTTTACATGGCTCCCGAGCAATTTAATCCGCGTTCGAAACTAACCAATGCAGTCGATATCTACGCCCTGGGTATGATGGCCTATACCTTGCTCGTGGGTTCGCCATATTGGTTCGAAGAAGCACGTGGAGGAAATGTTTATGCCATCGTCGCTTTGGCCATACACGGAATTCCCGAACCGCCCTCGGTTCGAGCTGCAGCCCGGGGTGTGCACCTTCCGCCCGCCTTCGATGCGTGGTTCGCCAAAGCTACAGCTGTAGACCCGAAGCAACGATTTGCCACCGCCACGGCCGCCATCCAGGAACTCGCCGCTGCTTTCGGTAAAGGTTTGGCGGGACGACCCTCCTTGCCCTCGGCCGCCATTACCGATTCCACTTCAATGCCTGGACAAACTGCCGCTGCCGTGACCAACGCCCCAAATCACTCCCGGATGATGGGCGCAGGAGGAACGACGCGGTTAGGACAAGTCCCAGATTCAACGACGATGTCGGCCGCGGCTACTCTCTCGAGATCAACCGCGCCCCGACCCGTGTGGCCCTATGTCGCCGCAGGATGCGTTACGGCATTGTCTTTGGGTCTTCTTGTGTTTTTCTTGGCCCGCAACGACAAAACCTCGGATTCTGCTCCCAACGCCGCGAATACGACAATTTCGCCTACCAAACCGGCCATCGATCCCCAACCTATCGCCTCGCCTGCATTAATGACAAATGAAGAAAGACCCCCGGCTCCATCGAATGCAATAACCGCGACTTCCGCCGCGCCTCTGGAAAGTGCTGCAGCTACCCCGACGTCCCCGACTGCCGCAAAGGCAATTCGTCCAAGCAACACGACCCCGATTCGCACACCCACTCCTGCGACCACTCCGACCAGCACCTCGCCACGCAAAAAAGCCTACACGAGAGAATGAAGTTTCGCCCATGAATACCTTTTTGGACAAGCGTATTTTTGCAAGGCGGTGGTTCGAGTGCGGAATCGTCGCTCTTTGTTCGGCAACGTCCGCAACGGCATACGCCGACAAACCTTCCTTGGCGGAAGACTTATTCGATAAAGGAATTCAGCTTTTGGAGCAGGAGAAATATGAGCGCGCCTGTCCCTTCATCGAAGAAAGTTATCGACGCGATCCGCTTCTTGGGGCGCTCATTGCCTTGGCTGATTGTGAATATGAGCGTGGCCACCTGACGGCCGCCTTAGCGCGATACCGTGAATATGTCGATCGTCATGCCAACCTCGTGAATACGGCGCAGGCCAAACAAGGAAGTCGTTTGCGCGAGGCCAAGGTCAAAGTGGAGGAGTTGACGAGCGCCATCCCGACAATGAAAATCATGGTCCCGGAAGAAGCGAAGGTCGCCATCGTGCACGTGAACGGAATTCGCGTCAAACCCAATGAAGCGATTCCGGTGGACCCTGGTAATTATGAAGTCACCCTGGACGTCCATGGTCGACGCACGTCAAAAACCATCGTCGAAGCGCAAAAAAATCAGAAAAAGATTGTCACGATGGACTTGGGCAAAATATTACCGCCACGAATACCCAAAGTGATCATCAACCAGGCGGTGGACGAAGAACCATTCGATTACGAAGCCGATAACCAGGTGCGTACGGCGGGTGTCGTGCTTGGCACTGTGGAACTACTCGGAATCGTGGTAGTTTTCTTCGTGGCTGGCGGTATCGCCTTGGACCAGACCGGAGTGGTTCCGCCAAATTCGATGAGCAACTTCCTTGTCCGGCCCTCGCCTTCGCCCACATCACCCAGGATGACTTCGACATCTACATGGCTCATTCCGTCACTCATTGCGGGCGCAGGCACCATTGCAGCAACGACCACCGGCATCGTCTGGGCCGCCTCGCAAACTTCGCAATCGACGGCCACCTCCAAAGTGTCACTCCTTCCGCTCGTCAGCGTCGGCAAATCCCCCGAGCAGCCGACAATTTTTGGAATTCAGGGCCGTTTTTGACCTTTGCAGCAAGTTCGTTACCCAAAAATTGGACAAGTCGCTCGAATTCAGGCACGTACGTCCGCGACCGCCATGCGTCATCACG
>DAOMZH010001070.1:0-3852 GCA_035437985.1 Polyangium sp. (in: bacteria)
GAATTGGAGAACATTCGCGCCTCGGTTCGCGCCGGCGCCCATGCCCGAATGCTGGGTACGGACACTCCAGCCCCACAGGAGTCCGTTGTGCCTTTTTCCTCTCCCGACGGCGCCCACCTTGACACCATGCAATTCATCGCTTTGCAAAATGAGCCCGAGCAACGTGCCGAGTCGCATCAGCCCAATCCCCATCCTTTGCTCGTAGGTCGTCGAGACTCGCTTGCTTTGATTGAACGGGCGGCGCAGGACGTGCAGCAGGGCCAGATTCGCATTGTGCTCGTCACGGGAACTCTGGGCATTGGGCGCACGCGATTTCTCGAAGAATCCCTTGCGCGAGCAGGCGCGGCCAAAGAGCGTACGTTGCGCATGCACAATTCGCCCGAGCGGCCAGGTCCTTTGAAACCATTGCTCGCGAGCATTCGCGCATTGCAAGATGGTAATGCATTTCGACTGCTCGAAGGTGCAGTCGACCGCGTTCTTTTGCCTTCGGTTCTTCCGTCGAATCCAACCCCCAACCTCACCCTCGAGGCGATTGAGGACGCGCTTTTCGTAGCTGCAAACGAAGACTTCGTGGTGTTGGCGGCCGATGATTTGCAATGGGCGGACGAATCGACGCTCATGTTGTTGCAGCGTATCGTCGACCGAGCTGATCGCGGCGCCAAAGCAAAACTCTTGGTGCTGGTGACGGCTCGCGACGAACCACGAGCTTCTACGCCGCTGCGCACGTTCTTGGGTTCGCTCAAGGGACGGACACGCGCCAGCACGAAGCACATCACGCTTGGCCCTTTAGCGCCAGCCGACGTCGCCACCCTGGCCCAACGAGTTTGTCCTGTAGAAACGCGGGTAGAAAATATTTTGGTTCGAGATTGTGGTGGAATCCCATTTTTCCTGGTCAATGCATTGCTGGCTTGGCATGAGACGGGAGCCATCGTTTGGCGCGACAATGCGTTCCATCCGGTCGATGTTCAGGCACTCGAGGAAGGTATACCTGGGGTAGCAGCCTTGCTGGATGCGCGCCTGGCGTCTTTTTTCCCGCCGGATGGTCCCGTGTGGCGTTCGGCATTACGAACCATGGCAGCTGTTGCGCTGTACGGTGGCGGTTTGCCCACGGATGTTTTGTATGCTGTATTGGGCGATGACGACACGGTAGAAGATGCTCTCGACACGCTCGTTGCGGCAGGCATTTTTGCGGTGACGGGCGACGCGCAGGAGTATGGGTTTGCCCAAGAAATGGTTCGTCAAGCCGCACTGAACCTCGTCCGTCCGAAGTCGTGGTTTCGACGATTGTATCGAAAGCTTTTGGACACCATTGCGGCGCTTTCGAATGCGGACGAAGAGGCGGCATTTTTGGCCAATGGTTATGAAAAGCTCGGCGAACGCAAGGATGCTCGGGTTTGGCTCGGCCGAGCAATGGATCGATCCATGCGCGCTGGGTTGTTTACGGAAGCCATGATGCTGGGCGATCGGTTGGCGGCGATGGCGCCTGACGAGGATGCGCGCATCGATGTCGAGCTGACGATCGTTCGGGCGCTCGTGCAAGGGCGGCAATTCGAGGAAGCGAAAACGCGACTCGAGCGGATACATTCGGGCGAGGTTTTTCTCGCGCAAACGAATCGCAAAACGCCACGCGCAGTGAAATGGCGCATTCTGCGGCTCGAAGTGGCGCGAGGAACGTCGGAGGCGGTCGATGATGCGAATATCGTTGCCGACGCAGACACAGTTGGGGATGCTGTTCTCGCGTGCGAGGCGCGCATTGCGTTGGCGGGCGTGGCGCCCTTGGAAAGTGCCATGACGTTGATTGGCGACGCAGTGGAGATGGCTGAACGTTGCAATGCAGCGCTGGAATTTCGGGCGCGAATATTGCGATTCGAGTTCATTCATGGTCATGGTTTACGGTCCTTACAAGGTGGATCTGGAGACCTTCTTCAGGCAGAACGCGACCTTTTGAGAGCGCTGGCGATTGCGCGTTCGACTTCGTCGGTTTGGCATGAAGTCCACGTCGAGGGCGATATTGCGGTACTCGAAGCCGAGATGAGTCGTACAGACGGGGCAATAGACCGACTTTATCGACTGCTCAAACAGGCCGAATCGCTGGGAATGACGGGACAACGCCGCACATTTTTGAACAACCTTGCTGCATTTCTGATGCGTGAAGGGCGCTCGGCGGAGGCTGCGCTGATTGCAGAGCAGGCTGCGGAACTGGCACTGGAAGCGGGAGATCCGACCTTGCACGGGGTGTCACTGTCACTCCGCGCGTATGCCCTTTTTTGCGCTGGTGATTTCCAAGGGGCGTTGCTCAGTGCGAACGAGGCTGAGGCCGTACAACGTGAACGTGATGACGGGGCACGGGGCTGGACGTTGCTTCGCCGCGCAATGATTCTCGAGGCCATAGGCATGGCGGACAATGCCCTCGATGATGCACGCGCGGCGCAGGCAGCTGCGACGCGACACCATGGCAGGCTTCTCTTTTTAACGGCGGTCCTGTGGGAGAAACTTTATTTGGCGCGTCAAGGCATTGGGAGGGCAGATGAGCTGCAAAAGGCGCTCGACGAAGTAAAGGGTATGGTAAAAGCGGGACAACGCTCGCTAACTCGGCAGGTCGTCAACCGTGCGGTGACGTGGCTCGAAAACAGTGCAACGCCACCTCTTGGGTAAAGAATGGTCAGGGCGCTGCGTCGGAACCCGTCGTGCCCCCGTCGGAACCCGTCGTGCCTCCGTCGGAACCCGTCGCGCCTCCGTCGGTACTCGCAGCCTCCCACACGATCGCCCCAGAATCCTTCCGACACTTCGTTCCGTTCCAAAAACATCCCTTGGGACAAGTTCCGGGCTCAACCATCGGACAATCGTCGCCCGAGCCTGATTGCTGACCTGCGCAGCCAACAGGAACCGACAGGAATGGCACAAGCATCAAACCCAACCACCATCGACGCATACATCCTCCATGAAACTCGAGCAATGAACTAGGTTCGTCCGCTACCAAACCACAAAACCTGGATCATCAACAAGCTTTTTCTGCACGAACCCTTCTGCGCAACACGATCGCACCGCCGAGTATCAAGACGCACCAACCGCTGTCACTTGGTGCCTCGTGGCCTACCTGTGTGCATGCACACCCGCGCAGGCCCGGTGAAACTCGCAGGACCTCCGGCACGCGTACGTGTCCGTCGAGCGTGCGCCATTCACCGGAAACGATAAAGCTTGCCCACAAATTGGGATGCGCGGTATCGGAATTCGCCAGCATGTCGAGCTGCACTTCGCGCATCGCGTCACTGCGTCCTTCGCCTCGTTGCAATCGACCATAATAGGCTTGCATCAATTCGCGGGTTCGTCCTGTATCCACTTGCCAGAGACTCATGACTTGCGTTTCCGAGCCTGATATCGCCAAGGCGCGGCGCAATCCATACACGCCTTCGCCCGATGTTGCTTGTCCGAGGCCCGATTCGCACGTGGAAAGCACGACGAGTTTCGTGCCATTGAGATCCAACGCGGCCGTTTCGAGCGCCGTGAGGACTCCATCGTCTTTGCCGCTTTGTCGTTGGTTGAATCCCGCCAAGGCAATACCTGAACGTAGCAATGGGTTTTCCCCCGCTCTTGCCAATTGTTCTGGCACGAAAAACCCGTGCGTGGCGAGGTGCAGGATTCGGGGCGCATGAGCAGCTTTGACGGCAGCTTCGGTGGCATTGGTCCCCAAAAGCACGCGGCTCTCGGGAAACAATTGCGCAATGGTTTGGGCCTCTTCGACCGTATTTTCCAGGGGCGGCAGCGTCTGAACAAGATCTATCGACCGCAGGCCGCGATGGGTGCCTTCGGGCAGGTTGGACTTGTCTTTCTCATCGAAGGCTGGATTGGCGA
>DAOMZH010001071.1:0-3849 GCA_035437985.1 Polyangium sp. (in: bacteria)
CGTCGCCGGAAGCACCAATCCAGTCGCCTTGGCGAGCCGATTTCGTAATTCGACGGCCATGAGGGAATCGAGGCCGAGTTCTTGGAGAGGCCGTTGCAAAGCAATGGATTTACCGGACGTAACGCCCAAGACCACGGAGATTTCGCGCAGCACCAAGTCATGTAGAGCGCGCTCATTGTCCGTCCCGGTGATTTGCGCCCGGGGCGAGCTGGGATTACCTCGTGCGGGTGTCGAAGGCGCAACGTGGCGCGTTTTTGCTTTTGGCAACAATGCCCGAAGAATGGGCGGAGCATTGTCGATTGCCGCCGAAGTCGAGACGTGGAATCGTACTGGAACGAGCATTGGTTCGTTTTGAAAAACTGCATCGTCAAAAATGTGCAAAGCTTCATCGAGCGCGAGGGCGTGAATCCCGAGGCGTGACATACGCGCGCGATCGGCCGCGGTCAAACTCGCGGTCATTCCGTCCTTTTGTTCCAATGGGCCCCAAGCCAAGGAAGTTGCGGCATATCCGGCGGCTCGACGCTGATGCGCAAGAGCGTCGAGGAACGAATTGGCGGCAGCATAATTGCCTTGTGCCGGTCCGCCGAAAACTCCCGCGAGCGACGAATACAAAACGAAGAATTGCACACCAGCGCGTCGGGTCAGTTCGTCCAAATGCCACGCGGCATCGACCTTCGGACGAAACACTTTTGTCATCCTTGCGGAGTCGAGGTTTTCAACGATTCCGTCGTCGAGCACGCCGGCGGTATGCACGACGCCAACCAGAGGCATTTCGTTTGGAATCGAAGATAACAACGTTTCGACTGTTTTTCGATCTCCGACGTCGCCAGCAACGAATTCGACATGCGCGCCAGCGCGTTCGAGCGCGCTGCGCAAGGCATTCGCGTTTGGCGCGGACGAACCATGTCTCGAAACGAGAACGAGATTCTTGAACTTGTGTTTTTCGACCAAATGGCGCGCGACATGCGCGCCGAGTGACCCCGTGCCGCCGGTGATCACGACGGTGCCGTTTGTCTCATATGCATGAGTCAATGGCATGGTGGAGCCTTTTGCAGGCACGAGCGTCGGTATGTACAACGCGCCACGACGAATTGCGATTTGCTTTTGCCCCGAAGCTATGGCCGAAGGGAGCGAGGTCAATGAACCATGATCGTCGATATCGACCAGCATACATTGACGCTCGGGATGTTCATTGATGACCGAGCGCAGCAAACCCCACAGGGAAGCATAACGAACGTCCAGGATGATTTCATGCGCATGCGCGGCCACCGCTTGGCGCGTGAGGACGACGAGGCGACTACCGGACAAACGCGGTTCGGCCAGCCACGATTGAACCATGCCGAGCACTCGATGTGCCACCTCGTGAACGCCTTGCAGCGTCGTCGGAGTTTGGCTCGACACACACGACAATAGAATGTTCTGCGCCGCCGGCCCAAGGCTCGAAAAGTCCGGATGGTGTTCGACCGGAAAAACCGCGGCCAGTTGCAGTTCGTCCGGACCGACGACAGCCCATGATTGCGGCCCGAGATTCGCCGCTTCATGCGTGATCCACGGGATCCATTGGAGACGGTATAGAGACGGCTCTTTCTGCGGTTCGAGGAGATTTTCGACTTGCGCAGGCGAAGCTGGCCGAACGTCGACCGATTGGACCGAGACAATGGGCGCTCCGAGAGTATCCGAGATTTGGACCCGAAAAGCGTTTTGCCTTTCGAGCGCAGCAATGTGGACGCGAACGGATTGTGCGCCCGAGGAGTGCAGTCGAATGCCGCTCCAAGAAAATGGTAAACAAACTGCGGTTAGCTGTGTGGCCAAGGGATGCAAGGCTGCGTCGAGCAAGGCCGGATGGATACCAAACAGATTGGGTTCGTCAGCGGGTAAAGCGACTTCGGCGAACAAGTCATTGCCGCGTTTCCACATTGTTTGCAAACCTCGAAATGGCATCTGGTAACTCAATCTCAGTGCCTCGAGATTTTCGTAAAAGCTAGCGACATCAATAACTTCCGCACCTCGCGGTGGCCAAGTTTCTTGCATGAACGAGCCATGATGCGACGTGCCGAGCACTCCAAACCCAATTCGCGTCCACGTTTCGCTCGTTTCGCCCCGCGCGTGAAAAACAATGGGGCGTTTTCCTCGTTCATCTGGAGCGGCAACGCGTATCTGAAGCACCGCAGGTTCTCTGGCAGACAACGCCATTGGCGATTCCAACGTGAGCTCCTCGATCCCGTCGAGACCCAGGCGCAGCGCGATGGTCAAGCCGATTTCAATGAAAGCAGTCGCCGGAACCAGCACCACACCGAAGACCACGTGACCCGCCAACCAAGGATGCGTTTGTAGTGACAATCGAGTGTTGAACAAGACTTCGTCCGAATCAGCCATCGGGACGGTTGCCGTCAATAGCGGATGGTTCGTCGCGAGCAACCCGATGGAGGTCAAATCGGCACATGGTTGCGGTGCCGGATCAATCCAGTAACGTTGGCGTTGAAATGGGTACGTCGGAAGCGCGATGAATTGGGGCCGGCGAAGATTGAAGAACGTATTCCAATCTATGGAAAATCCCTGAACATGCAAGGCGCCGAGCGTGTGGACGAGTTGGGTGATCTCCGAGCGGTCATTTCGTAATGCCGGAACGACCAGCGATTCCGCGGGTACCAATTCATGCGTCAGTGCCGAAAGAACGCCATGCGGACCGATTTCCAGAAATGTCGTGGCCTTGTTTTCGATTGCCGTGTGAATACAGTCCGCAAATCGGACCGCTTGCCGAACGTGCCTGACCCAATAATCGGGGGAAGTCAATTCATCCGTCGTGGCAACTTGACCCGTGACATTCGAAATGATGGCAATGGTGGGCGCGTGCAGCTTCATGTCCGCAATGGACCGACCGAATTCCGCGAGCATGGGCTCCATAAGCGGAGAATGGAACGCGTGGCTCACTTGCAACCGCTTCGTTTTTCGGCCCATCGCCTCGAAATGGCGCGCGATAACGAAAACCGCGTCTTCGTCGCCGGCAATGACGACCGACATGGGGCCATTGATTGCCGCAATCGAGACAGCATTTTCCTTGCCGACCACAAGGGGCAAAACTTCTTGTTCGCTGGCTTGAAGCGCGCACATCCCTCCGCCTGTCGGCAATGCCTGCATGAGCCGCCCGCGCGCCGCGACAAGACGACAAGCATCTTCCAGGGAAAACACCCCTGCAATATGCGCCGCCGCAATTTCACCAATCGAATGACCAAGCAAAAGATCCGGTTTCAACCCCCAATGCTCGAACAATCGAAATAACGCCACCTCCAGCGAAAATAGAGCCGCTTGTGTATACGCCGTTTGTCCCAAAAGCGCGCCGAGCTCCGATTCCGCTGAAGCAAATATCACATCGCGCAGTGGCCGATCTAGCGCGCGATCGAAAAATGCGCACGGTGCATCGAGTGCGTCGCGAAAAACAGGAAATTGACGATACAGTTCGTGTCCCATTTCAGCATGCTGACTTCCCTGCCCCGTAAAGAGAAGAGCCAACTTGCCCAGAGACTTGACCACACCAGAATTTGCGTGTGCCGAGGATTGACCAAGCGCAAACTCGTGGAGCGCCATCTTGGCGGATGCAACATCGCTGGCAACAAGTGCTGCCCGAACCTCGAAATGCGTTCGGGTGGTCGCCAAGGAAAACGCGCAATCGACAAGAGAAATGTCGGAATGGCCTTCGAGGTATTGTTCGAGCTGCAAAGCTTGGGCCTTTATTGCCGCATCCGTTTTTCCCGAAATGAGAAGCGGAAGGGCGGGTAACATCGGGCTCTCGAAACCATGCCTTTCCGCAGCCACAGGTGCTTCCTCGATGATTACGTGGGCGTTGGTGCC
>DAOMZH010001072.1:0-3842 GCA_035437985.1 Polyangium sp. (in: bacteria)
CAAGTCATCGGCCCCGAGATGCGGAAGCTGAGCTTGGTTACGGGGAAAACTGGTGAAAAAAGCTAGAAAATTCGGGTTTGAACTCAGCCTGTTTTGGCTAGCAAAGCCGTTGCTGGGACACCAAACGAAAAGAGGTAACCTGCGCAATTCCTGGTAAGATGGAGAACTCCTTTCTCTGAATCAAATCCGAATGACTCTCCAGCAGTAAAACATGATCGACCTAGCTCGTTGGAGACAACTTACTGGGTGGCTTGGGCGCCGGATTCATTTGCCCGCATCGTGGTTCGGGGAGCTCCGGATCGCGTGGTTCCGCATGGTGGTTTGAAGGCGGCTTTGAAGGATCTTTCGACGTCGGGAGCTCGCGTGGATCGCGTGTTCATTTACGCGCCGATCGAACGCTTGAAACGCGTCGAGATCCTCGACACGCCGGGCTTCAACGCGCCGGATCCCGATCACATCGCGGCGGCGCGGCAAGCATTCGACGAAGCGCACGTAGCGATTTGGTTGCTCGATGCGACGGGCGCGATGAAAGACACCGAGCGACGGGTCTTGTCGGAGATCAAAGGTCTCGGCGTTCCGATTCAGATCCTGATCAACAAGGCCGATCGTTTGACCCCCAATGAACTCGAGCACGTGACCGAGCATGTCCTGGCGGGTTTGACCGAGACCGGAATTGGCTCATACACGCCGCCGATCGCGTTCTCGGCTCGTTTGTCACTGCGTGGGCGCATGGGCGATGCCGATGCCTTGACCGCCTCGGGGTTTGCCGCGGTCGAAGCCTTGTTTTCGGAGCACATCGTCGATCGCTCGACACAACTGCGCGAAGTTGCTCTGCGCCGGAAGGCGCTACGCATCGCGTCGGAGCTGGCCACGATTGCTGCAGCGCGAGCCGCTGAGGATCGCGAGCGTTCACGGGCGATGCGGGCCGAACGTGATGCGCTCACGGCGGCAGCCGCAAAGCTCCGCAACGAGCGGCACGCAGCGGCCGTGACGATCGAGAAAAACCTCGAACAATCGCGGAGAATTCTCATTGCGGATCTGCGACCGCTACGTCGACTCGGTGATGGACAACAAGCGATCGATCCAGGGTTGCAGGCTTATGTCGAAGAACGATTCGTCACGCGGTTGACCGATCCGATCGTGCAGGAGATCGCGAAGCTTGGGGGCGTGTCTGCTCCGTCAACGGCAGCTGCGGCAGTGCGAGCCGTTTTGCTTGGTGCCGTGGCGGCTTTCGATCCGAGTCTTGCGCCACAAGATCGACCACTGGCGCGGATCATCGATGCGGCGATCGCCGCGTTTGCCGCGGCACTCGTGACCGAAGCGAGCGAAGCCTTACCTCCTGCTCCTTTTGCCGCACTCGAACAGCGAGCTGCGTTGGTCCGCGAAGCGCTCGTTCCGCCCACGTGAGCGAACGACAATAGGGCGAGGCTCACGACGGAGTTCAGATACGCCTCACGAGGCTTGTTTTCATCGCGTGTTGGAAGCGAGACGGTTATCATCCGCGAGTAAACGAATAAGGCTTTGAGGCATGGTCATGAATGTGTCGACGAATGGCAGTAATCGAGTTGGTCCGCGTAACTTTTGGCGAAGGGGATTGCTTGGTGGGGTCTTGATGGCCGTCGGTCTCGTGGCCGCGACACCATCGTGCTCCTTCGTTGTCGACACGAGCACCGAGCAATGCAACGCGAGCATCGCGTGTCCGGCGGGCAAGTCGTGCGTCGATGGCGTCTGCCTCGCAGGTGCAGCAGGTTGTGCGACGACGGATGAATGCGTCGCTGACAACGGCGATTTCAGCTATTGCCGCAAGACAGCTGGCGCCGAAAAAGGCGTGTGTGTTGCGCTGAAGTCACCACTTTGCGACACCGTCATTGGCAACTACAAAGCTCCGGATCCGTTCATCTTCGGATCAATTCATCCCACGAAGGCCCCCGCAGCGGCCGATGCGGACGTGGGCATCGCGATGGAAGAAAGCATCAAGCTCGCGCTGAGCGAGTTGCAAAAGAGCGCGAAGGGGCTCCCGGTCCCGAACGACACAGCGCGGCGTGAAGTGGTGATGATCGGTTGTTCGGACAATGCCGAATCAGCGGACAGCGTCACGGCCGCCAAGCACCTCGTGAACGACGTTGGTGTTCAAGCCGTGATCGGCGGTGCATTCAGCGGTATTGCGATTGAAACGACGACGCAGGTCACGATTCCCGGCAAAGCTCTGTTCATTACGGCATCCGGGACGAGCCCGGCGATCACTGATCTTTCCGACAAACCCACGGGCGCGCAATACGGACTCGTGTGGCGCACGGTTCCATCGGACAACTTCCAAGCCAAAGCGATCGCGCAATACATGAGCGTCGTCGAGGCAAGCGTTCGTGCCGAATTGAACATGCCAACTGATCCGATCAAGGTCGGCGTCCTGCACACGAGCGACGCGTATGGCACGGGCTTGCGAGATGCGCTGCAGCCGAACTTGGTGTTCAACGGAAAGAAAGCGCTCGACAACGGCAGCAACTACTTCGTCGTCCAGTACGACGACTACACCATGGACCCGCCGGCGACGTATTACGCGGAAGCCAAGGACAAGGCGATCATGGAGGGCGCGCACGTCATCTTCATGTTTGGCTTCAGCGAAGCGGTGAACGAAGTCTTCGCGAAGATCGAAATCGGATGGACCGCGACCACGCATCGTCCACGTTACGTGTTTTCTGACGCGGTTTACGGTGAAGCATTGGCCAACGCCGTCAACGTTGGTGAAGCAGATCCCGTCAAACGCGCCGATTGGCGCCGACGAACCACGGGCGTCATTCCTGGCCCGAGCGATCAAGATCAGCTCTTCAAGGGATTCCTCGTTTCTTACGCATCGGGCATGCGTCCTGGCGATCCCTCGATCTTCGGTGCTGCGAGTGCTTACGACGCCGCGTACCTCTTGTTTTTCGCGGCGGCGAGCATCACGGATGGTCCGATCACGGGCGTCAAACTCGCTGAAGGCATGGCAAAGATGTCGAAAGCGGATCCGATCGAAGCCGTCGTCAACGTCGGTGCAGCCGAACTTCCCGGCGCTCTCAACAAGATTTCGGCGGGGACCTACAAATCAATCGACTACAACGGCGCGTTCGGACCGTTGAACTTCGACGCGGCGACCGGGGAACCTGCAGCCAACGTGCAGATCTACTGTTTGGCGAACGACGGCACCGGCAAAGCAAAGAGCCAGCTGTCTGGCGCGTTCTACAACGCAGACACGGACATGCTCGAAGCGACGGAAAAGATCGACACGGTTTGTCAGTGATTCACTGCTGAACAAGACGGTTCGTCCGTCGTTCTTTGGAAAAACGCCGCTGCTTATGCGGCGTTTTTCTTTGGTTCGCTTCGAAAAACGAAAGCCGCGGAAGAAACCTCCGCGGCTCTCGGATCACACACGTGCTGTCGTCAGAATCGTCCGCGAAGCAGCAACCCCGAGGAGGACACGTCGACCTTCAGGTCCTTGATGAATCCTGTCGTTGTAGCCGCTGAATCTGCGGGAGCGGCCGCTGGAGTTACAGAGGGTGTCCGCAAGCCGATGACCAAGGTGACGACACCCGACACGACCGCTGCGCCCGTGAAAATATCCGACACGAGTGCACGGCTCGAGGTCGAGCTAGCAGCGTCGGTGAGTTGTCCCTTTGTTGCTCCCGAATCGACCTTGCGAAGCTCGGCGAGCTCCGACGATTTTGACAAAGCCAAACCTCCAGCGATGCCCGCTCCAACGGCAAACCCTGCGGTAAGCGCGACGCCGGCCCAAGGCACCGTTCGCGCCGGGGGAGGCGGCGGTGGGGGAGGCGGCGGTGGGGGAGGCGGCGGTGGGGGAGGCGGAG
>DAOMZH010001073.1:0-3841 GCA_035437985.1 Polyangium sp. (in: bacteria)
GATAAGAAGACGAAATACCACAACGCCAGTCCGGAACGGCAGTGGAGGACTTTTGGTTGAATAGCGCGGGATTTCAATCCCGCGCGGGGCTACGGATCGTGGATCGGCACGCATTTTCGATATAAAATCGCCTGATGTGCCGGGAATCGTGCTTCCGCATGGCTCGGTCGTTTATGAAGCCGCATTTCATCCGCAAGGCGAATTCGTCGTTACGGCGTGTGCCGACGGCAAGATTCGTGTTTTTCCGGTTCAAGGTGGCTCGCCGGTGGAGCTCGATGGAAAACAAGGTGAGCTGCAGCATGTCGCATGCAGTCCGGATGGGAAACGTTTGGCGGCGACAGCGGCGAATGGCGCGATCGTCGTTTGGTCCTCCCTGAGTTTCCCGCTGAGCTCCCCGCCAAACTCGATTGGGCTGGACGCGGGAGCTCCCGTCGTCGATATCCATTTCGACGATCATGAAATCTGGGCGAACACAACGGAGAAATCATTGCATTGGGAACTCGATGCCGAACGTTTACTGACGAATCTGCGTGCGCAGTCGCGAGATTGTCTGCTGCCGGCGGCCCATGTGCAATATTTGAATGAAAAGCTGGACGAAGCGTTGCGTTCCTACAAGGCGTGCGAAGAAGCCGAAGGGCGCACGGACCTTGCCAATCCAGCGATTGCCATGGTCACGAAAACCGGTGGATGGAGAGGACGCGTATTGGTTTTACCAGGAAATGCAATTGCTGAAGTAGACGGTAATCGTGTTTTCAAGCGTGCAGGATTTGTGGAAATCGTAGGTTCCGTGGGGAAAAAGAAGAAGTTGCGCCTGTTCAAAGGCGAGACGTCAATCGAGAAAGAAATTCTCCTCAGCGCATCAGGAGCGGAGCCTACGTTTGTGGACATCGACGTGGAATTGGCTTTGCGTCGAGGTACGTCTGGTCCAGTTCGGCAAAACAAAGACGTTCCAATCGATCTGCTTATGCCGGATGGGTTTTGAGAAGGCGGTGAAGCATCGATATGCGAGTTTGGCGATAATGCCAAATGACGCGCAATGCCCCAACATTCATGTCGCATCGCCGTAGACGTCCACGGTGCGCGCGAAGGTCCATGCAGCACGACCGTGGACGTGCAGGGAAGGCGCTGAGGAGGATGTGGCGCGAGCGTGGACGTCCAAGGAGGGCGCTGATGGGAATGTGGCGCAATCGTGGATATGCAGGGAGGAGTCCGGGGAGGGTCCGACATGACCGTGGACGTGCAGGGAAGGCGCTGAGGAGGATGTGGCGCGAGCGTGGACGTGCAGGGATGAGGCGAACATGGGTGCAGCCTCATCGTGGACGGGCATGGAACGAGACGAGGGACGTTGGGAACGACCGTGGAGGTGCGGGCTCCAAAGTGGTAGGCACCTTGGGGTACGTGGCACCTTGGGGATGCGTGAAACTGGTTACTGGTTACCAAAGTGGTTGGCCGACACACCTACGCGCACGCAAGCTTTTTTGACGACGGAAATGCGAAGTGCCATTGCGTACATGCTTGACACGGGTGGTTCCCTGGAGATCAACAACGAGGAGGTCTCCGCAGTCTCCGGTGGCATCGACGCACCCGACCAGGATGATCAGACCGTTCTGAAGCTCGTCCGCGCACTGCTCGAATTTGCATCTACGCCATGACTTCTCGGTGAGGGTGGTGAACGTCGGCTGATTGAGGCCAATCCGCCTGATGCACGCGAAGCCGGGCGGGGGGCATTACGTGACGGGATCATTGGGATTCGCGGGACGCTCGAAGACGTATATGGTGGGTCGATTTTATCGGTTCATAGGTTGGCAGGAGAAACGGCAACGGACGCCGACGAACTTTGCATGCGGCCTCGACGACGGAAGAATTGCTCCGAAATCGCGCGTTGACGGAAAAGAGTTGACATTCGACAAACGTTCAGTACACGGTCACCTCAATCATGTGCCCGCCCCCCGCGCAGCAGAAAGATTGCAGCGGGGAGCTGGACACGACGAACCTCGACAGCATCCCGCTCCTCAAGACGGAATCGCCGTCAATGGCATTCCTTCGTGACTTGGCGCATGTCTCGGACGAAGCGCCAAACCCGTTCGACCTCCAAATCGGCCCGGACGGAGAGCACGCCCATCTCGACGATCTCGCCGCCCCCTCGTCGCGCCGTTTCTTCTTGCAAAAACGCCTCGGCGCTGGAGGTTTCGGCACGGTCTACCAAGCGATCGACCGTGACCGGCATGCCACGGTGGCGCTCAAGGTCCTGCGTCGCCACGACGGTCCGTCGATATCCCGCTTCAAGAACGAATTTCGATCACTCGCCGAAACCGTCCACGAAAATCTGGTGCAGCTCTACGAACTGCACGCCGAGGGCGATACGTGGTTTTTCACCATGGAGCTCGTCCAAGGCGGCGATGCGCTTTCCTATGTTCGCTCGTCTGGCAGACCTTGCGACGTGCAACGGCTACGCCATGTGCTTCGCCAACTTGCAGCTGGACTCGCGTTCCTGCACCGATCGGGCAAGCTGCATCGCGACGTGAAACCGTCGAACGTCATGGTGTCACCGGAAGGGCACGTGCTCATTGTCGACTTTGGTCTCGTGAGTGACATCTCGGATCTGCGCACGGCCAAAGTCGTTTGCGGGACACCGGCGTACATGGCCCCCGAGCTTGCATTGGGGTTTCCGGCCGGAACTGCCGCAGACTGGTACGCGGTCGGGGTCATGATCTACGAGGCTCTCACGGGGCGGCTACCATTTCGTGATGCCGATTCGTCTCCGACGTGGCCGCCACCCGCGCCAAGCACAGTCGCGAATAACGTGCCCGACGACCTCGATCAGCTTTGTATCGAGCTCCTCGCGCGTGACCCCGCACAGCGTCCCGTAGGGCGCGAGGTTTGTCGGCGGCTTTCGCTGGAAGGACAAGCGGCGAACGGCACGCTTCATGTTTCACTACGCGAAGAACGATCGGGCGGAGGTGACGCGGTCTTCGTCGGCCGAGCAGCCGAGCTTGACGAACTTCGTTCGGCGCTGAAGATGGCGGACCAGGGTCATCCCGTCGCGGTGCTCGTCCAAGGTCGCTCGGGTATGGGCAAAAGCGCTTTGGTGCAACGATTTCTGCAAGAGGTCCGCGCCTGCGCGCCGGAACGGCTCGTGCTGTCCGGGCGGTGTTTCGAACAGGAATCGGTCCCGTACAAGGGAATCGACGGGCTCGTCGACGACCTTTGCCGGCATCTCCGCGAGCGCTCCACAGCGGACATCGCAACCGTATTGCCAGCCGGCTTCCAGATGCTCGCCCGTCTGTTTCCGCAGCTCAAAGAAATCCCTGGTGCCGGTGCCAAGGCCGCGATCGGCACGAACGACGACGGCAACGACAATCTTCTGTTGCGGCAACGAGCCTTCGTGGCATTGCGCGAGTTGCTCGCACGATCGACGACCCAGGTGCCGGTCCTCGTCGTGGAGGACCTCCAATGGGGCGACCTCGATTCCACGGCAATTCTTGGCACTCTACTCCACGGACAAACCCCGCTGCTCCTCGTGATTTCATGTCGTAGCGAGGACGTCGCGACAAACTCGGTGCTCAGCGCGTTCTTCGCCACGCTCGGCGCGCTCGAGAGCCTGGTCGATGTGCGGCATGTCGATGTCGGACCGCTCGAGGATCATGACGCCGAAGCGCTCTCTCGCGTGCTCCTCGAAGCCGACGACCGTTCCGGTGCCATACTCGCCGAAAAAACCCTGCAATCGCTCGTCGCAGAAGCTCGTGGTGACCCGTTTTTGCTGGCGGAACTGACGCAGTGCGATCCCGGTGCTGGCCAACGACACCCATTTTCGGGAAGCCCTCGGGCCCCACCGGCGGAG
>DAOMZH010001074.1:0-3837 GCA_035437985.1 Polyangium sp. (in: bacteria)
CGCCGTCGGGTCTCACAATCTCTTTGGCTACGCCAAAGAGACTGACCCGACGGCTCTGCCCCCATACCCCCGGGGACAAACCGAGGGCAGGCCCGGTGAGTTGGACGGGGGGACAAACCGGGGGCGGGTCGTCGTCTGTGAAAACCGGGCTCAGCCCGACCCGCCCAAGGCTCGATACCCTTTCACTACATTTTACGGCGTACTTCCCGGACGAACCTGCACTGCGGGTAACGGAGGCAGCTCGAGATCAATACGCCAACCGTCATTTTCATACGCACACGGGACGTTGGCTCGTTCCTCCGGAGCCAAACCAATCACTTCCACCAGCGCTCGCGAACCCACCACCGTCGCCGTCATTCGTTGGGGCTCAAAGCGAATCAAAAATCGCGACGGCACGATCATCGCCTCGGGCGCAATCGTCTTGCCGCTGGCCGCACTGTACCTCTGCGCGCGCTCCGCCAAGTTCTGCTGCGCTCGCTTGGACAAACTCGCAAACGCAGCCTTGGGCGCCGCTGAATCCGTACCCACCACCCGCATCCGCTCGATGAAATCCCGCACCGCACCTTCAGGCGTCGCATTGGCCGGACGCGGTGCACACCCCTGAGCCAACAATCCCGCCCAACACAACCCGACGACGATGAACCATCGTTTGAGGTCAAAACAAAGTTGCGTGAGAAAAACCATCGCCATCAACCTGGGGCCGGATTGTCCAGTGCCCCGATACGTCGCAACGCTTCGTAAAGCACGATCGACACCGCGTTGGCCAAGTTCAACGAACGCACCGGACCAAGCGTCGGAATCCCGTACACATCGTTGGGAAATCGTTCCAAAAGCGCTTCGTCGAGCCCCACACTTTCCTTGCCAAACACCAGCGCATCTCCAGGACGCAAATCCGCATCGAGGTAACTCTTCGTCGCGATCGCGCTGAACAAATGCAAACGCGCCGAGGGCCACGCCGTCGTGAAGTGATCAAAGTCCGGATGCGTGTCCAAATCGACGAGATGCCAATAATCCACGCCGGCTCGCCGCACCGAGTGTTCGTCAATGCGAAACCCAAGTTTGCCCACGAGATGCAAACGGCTCTTGGTCGCAGCGGTCAGACGCGCAATGTTGCCCGTGTTCTGCGGAATCTCGGGTTCGACGAGGACGACATGCAAGGGGTCGGCGAGTGGAGCTGCACGAAGGCGAGGACGCTGGTCTTTGGCCACGATCATTTTCTCGGCAAGGGGCCTGCAAATAAGCGGCATTTTTGGGCCGAGTCCAGTGCTCCGGTGTGAGAATGCGCCCACGCGGAGATTCACCTCGGTCCATTCGCGCACTCGCCGCGGGGATTGACTTGACGAAAACGGGATCAGCCACGTAGCCTCGCCGCTCGGAGATCCTGGTATGCGTGGATTCGGGTGGATCACGGCGGCCATAACGCTCGTCGCCGCAGTTGCGACGCCTCGCCAAGCAGCAGCGGACACGATGGACCCTGCGTTGGCGCGTTTCGTTACGGACGGGAGTTGTCGAACGCCTGGCGCGGATGGCGGGCTCTACTACAACCCAACGTCAGGCTTCAATCGTTGCGGCACAAACGATGTAGCTTTCGCCAAGTTGATGGCCGAATGGGGCTTTGCCCTCGGACCAACGGCGATGCATCCCGCCCGCACGACGGGCTACGGCGGCTTCGATCTCGCGTTCGAAGGCATGTTCACGAAAATCACTTCGGACGCCGCGACGGACGATCCAGCGAAGAATTATTGGAACCTCGGCACCCAGGGCAAACAGGATCCGAACAACAAACTCTTCTCGACCATCAACAACGGGCCCGACGACTTCGTCCAGCTCTACGCGATGAAGACCCGTTACGGATTCTCCCCGCTCGCCATGCCCCTCGGCCTCTTGGGTTTTGAACTTGGAACCAAGATCGGCTTCATGGGCAACTCGAACATCGGCGTGCTCGGTGCAGATGTTCGTCTCTCCTTGCTCGAAGGTTTCCGCTCCGGTTGGTCCGCCATTCTCCCCGATCTGACTGCCGCAGGGTCGGTCACGACAATCACCGGTACGTCGGAATTTCAACTCACGGTCGCAGCAGCCGACGGCATGATTTCCAAGCCGATTCCCATCGGCGGCACCGTGATCGTCCTGCCTTATGCGGGTTATTCCTGGACGTACACCTTCGCGGACTCGGGCCTCATCGACCTCACGCCGAACACCGACGCCCTCAACTACTGCGGCTACTCGGGGGGCAACACGGCTGCGACTCCCGATGGGACCAAGAATTATCGCGATGGCCAGCCGGTTTGTAAAAACGGAACGAGCGCGGACTTCAACAACACGGTCGTCTTCAACAACGTGCGTTTGCAACGTCATCGCATCGCCGCAGGCCTCCAGTTCCGCTTTCAGATGGTGCGCATCGGCGCCCACTTCGTGACCGACATCATGACGGCTGCGGAAGCGAACAAAGACTCGAACTGGGTCGATGCAACGACCGGCACCAAGACGAACAAGTTCGAAGGCATTCCGAAGCAATACACGATGGGTTTCGATTTCGGCCTCGTTCTCTGAACCTGCGTCTGGTCTTCCCCGACAAACTGCTTCTCGACAAACCCGACGAATCGGGTTGTCGTCGAGTCATTTCTTGGTCGGCTTGTTGTTCAGGCTCGGCAAAGCGAACCCCAATTCCTTCAAAATCGAACGAAAGTTTCGGTCTTCCTCACGTGCTGCATACAGGTGCTCGGCGAACTTTTTGAAGTTGCCTTCGTCCGCAGCAGCAGCCGCGCGTTCGTAGTTCTCCAGCACGAGCAGCAGGTGCGGATGAGCCTTGGAAACAGCTGCTGGCACCTCCATCTTCCGCGCCACCTTTGCGCGTGTTTCCGTCATCGCCTTGATGACCAGCACCAGCTCTTTGTCGAACGTACGTGGTCGAAGGATGTCGCCCTCGGCATGTGCTTGGTCGAGCATCAAGGCCGCTCGATCGAGGTAGCTACCAGCCCATGCTGGCAAGACCCACGTACACACGAATGCGAGCGACACGAGCAGAGCGAAGACGAAACGGCGCATCGATACGACTCCCGAGTGGTGATGGATCAGGGTTTGTCATGTCCCCAGGTTGGAGACTTGGGGCTTCGGATCGCCTTCGGCGCTCTTCGTCCCAAATCCCAAGGATGTTTCTCGTTCGAGGGACAGGGTGTTGTTGTCCGAGGATAACGGAGCGAGGGCTTTTCCGTCAGCTGGCCAAGGCGTGAGCAACGCTGTTCGAGCAGCATCGATTTCGGCGAGCTTCTTCGAGCGGCCTCGACCTTCGGCGAGCACGTCCGAACCGATTTCTACGACCACAAAGAATTCTCGATGATGCGGTGGTCCTTCGATGCGCACCGTGCGGTAACGCGGCGATACGCCGCCCACGGCTTGAATGCGCTCTTGCAAGGTGCTTTTCGGATCATGTGCGGCCATCGACTCCGACAAATGCGACATCGGTTCATCGATTACGGCATGCACGAGCCGCCGAGCTTCCTCCAAACCACGATCCAGATACACCGCACCCATGACTGCTTCTGCGGCGTCTGCGAGCACGTTGAGGCGTTCGTGTTCACCCGTTGCAAGCGCGCCTCGACCCATGCGCAACGCGGCCCCGAGGTCCACGGAACGCGCCCACGACGACAACGCCTCGGCATTCACGAGGATGGAACGCATGCGTGACAATTCGCCTTCGTTTGCTTCGGGATACTTCGCCATGAGGGCATCGGTCACACACAAACCAAGCACGGCGTCACCGAGAAACTCGAGACGTTGATTGTCGCGATGCCCTTCTTTGCGTTGTTCGTTCGCAAAGCTGCGGTGCGTGAGCGCTTC
>DAOMZH010001075.1:0-3834 GCA_035437985.1 Polyangium sp. (in: bacteria)
GATCTCGGTGCGTCTGAACGAACCGCCGAAGAACATCGCGCCAAGGGACAAACCGTCGTGTTCGTGGTTCGATCGGGTCGGGTTGTGGGTTTGTTGGGCATTGCCGATCCCATCAAGCCGTCAGCCGTCGAAGCCATTGCGGAACTACGCGCCGAAGGCATCGACATCGTCATGCTCACGGGTGACAGCCGCACGACCGCGATGGCGGTGGCTGCGGATCTCGGCATCGACAAGGTCGAAGCGGAGGTGCTTCCCGAGCAAAAGAGCCTCACCGTCGAGCGTTTGTCCAAGGAGGGCAAAGTCGTGGCGATGGCTGGAGACGGCATCAATGATGCTCCTGCGTTGGCAAGGGCAGCCGTGGGTTTGGCGATGGGAACGGGCACGGACGTCGCCATGCAAAGCGCAGGCATTACCCTCGTCAAAGGCGATCTCCGCGGCATCGTTCGCGCGCGACGTTTGAGTCGAGCGACCATGAGCAACATCCGCCAAAATTTGTTCTTCGCCTTTGTCTACAACGGCTTTGGTGTTCCGCTCGCAGCCGGCCTCCTCTATCCGTTTTTCGGCATCTTGCTGAGCCCCATGATCGCGAGTGCCGCGATGAGCCTCAGTAGCGTTTCCGTCATCGTCAATTCGTTACGTCTTCGAAGCGTACGTCTCTGACGCATCGCGTTTGGCCTCGCGATCGGCGAGAACGATCATCTCTGCAAAAGCGGAAATCTGTTTGCATCCTCGACTGCAACTGACCCCTCCCTCGACGAGAGCCCCGGTGCTACGTTTCTTTTGGGCAACACGTAACCGGGAGGTTCGATGGCACGCGACCACCATCGCCAGAAAGCCGCGAACCTGACCGAAGTCTCGGATGTCGCCTCCAAACGCTCGGGACATCCGCCGCTCGATACGAAGAACGCGCGGCTCTTCGCCGCCGTTTCTCCCGAAAAACCACCTCTACCGCCGACGCGTTGGCGCTACGTCGTGCTGGCACTTGCGTTTCTTTCGGTGGTCGTTTCGTTTGCCGCGGAAACTCCGTTCGTGCGTTTCGCCGTTTCTTTCGGCCTCATGGCCTTGGCGCTCTTCACGTACGCGCGCATCGCGCCGAAAAGCTCGGGCCGGCAGCGCGGAGTTCTCCTCGATGACGCGCGCCTCTTTTTTCGAACCGACCAAGACGAACCTCAGCGCGTCGTCTCCCTCCGCGAGCCATTCGGACTCACCCTCGTCAAAAGCCCCGAACGCGATCGTATCGTTGCTGTCTGGAGCTCTCCAGACGGTTTGTTTTACGTGGGTACGTCCCTAGACAAACCTGCCCGCCGAACGCTCGGCACTCTGTTCGATCGCGCGTTCACCGTTCTCGGTGATGACGCAGCCCTCGAAGCCATTGGACCTGATGGCCAACACCTCGAGCTTTCTCCAAGCGACTTTGCCGAGCTGGTCCTCGCGGTCGAAGAAATCGATCCCGCATGTCATCGTCGCCTTATTTTGTCCGATGCCCGAGGCGCTCCGTTCCGTCTCGATGGTCGCGAGCTCGTTGCGGGCGAACGAAAGTTTGACCTCGAAGCACCTCTCGAATGGCGACCGTTTGTATTCCAAGAGGCTTTGGGACAATCGGTCACCGTCTATCAAGGCACATCCATTCGTCAGGGAGGCAGCGAGACTGTTCTCGTGTCGCTTTTGCCGTCGTTCGTGCCGTTCGAGGTTCGTGACTCAGGGCAATTCGACCGGACCATGCTGCGTGACTTGCGGCTCGTGCAAGCAGGGCCCGAAGATCCTCCGCCGCGCGATGCTCGTGTCGCCATTGATCGGCTTTTCGTGCTGCCCGTTCGCTCAGCCCTCGACACCGCACCACGAGCCAATCGGCGCTCGTCACGGGCTCGCGCGTAAGTAGTCGGATTGGAAAATTTTTACGCATCGAGAGACGCACCTCGGTGCTTGACGCGCGTGGTCGTTCACAGCTACATCCGCGCCCAAACAACCTTGCGTTCGCGCGGCGCCGGCCATCGTCGGCGCTCCCGCTCAGGAGGCACCATGGCCGTCGACATCCAGAAATTGTTCAACGAAGACGTTCCCGCCAAGATCAACGGCAACCCCGACGCCGCCAAGGCGATTGGCGCGACGTACCAATTCATCATCACCGGCGAAGGTGGCGGTGAGTGGTTCATCAACGTCAAAGACGAACCCAAGTGCGTTGCGGGTAATCCGGGCGGCGCCGAATGCACCATGAAGCTCGCAGCTGAAGACTTCCAAAAGCTCATGGAGAACCCGCAAGCCAACGGCATGCAGCTCTTCTTCAGCGGCAAGCTGAAGGTCGAGGGCAACAACATGCTCGCCATGAAGCTCCAAAAGCTCTTCGCGCTCTGATCGTTTTTCGATCGCCAAAACAAGGCCGGCGCTCTTTCGGGAGTCGTCGGCCTTTGCACGTCACCAACATTTCTTCGAGGTCAAACGATCATGCGTCCTTTGGTAGGCAAACGAATTCTCGATCTCTCGCGCCTCTTGCCCGGTCCTTTCACGACCCTCGTCCTCGCCGACCTCGGAGCAACGGTGGACAAGTTCGAGGATCTCGCGAGCGGCGACTATCTCCGCCACTTGATGCCCGCGGGGTTCGACATGTTGAACCGCGGAAAACGCGGTGCCTTGCTCGACCTCAAGCATCCCGCAGGACGCGTAGCCTTCGAACGTCTCCTGGCATCGTACGACGTCCTCTTCGAACAGTTTCGTCCTGGCGTGCTCGATCGTTTGGGTCTTGGTCATGATGTTTTGAGGACCAAATATCCACGCCTCATCATTTGTGCCCTCACCGGCTACGGACAAACTGGTGACTTGAACCATCGCGCCGGGCACGACATCAACTACCTCGCCCGCGCGGGTCTTCTCGGCAGCATGGGCCCTGAAGATCGTCCGCCCCAACCGCCTGGATTTCAGCTCGCTGACGTCAGCGGCGGCATGTGGTGTGTCATCGCCATTCTTGCCGCGCTCGCTGAACGTGAACGCACTGGCGAAGGTCGCGTCCTCGACATCTCCATGACCGATGGACTTCTCGGGTTTGCCACGGCCACCCTCGCCTCGGCCCTCAACGGCACGAGTTTGGCACGTGGAACCGAATCATTGACCGGTGGAATCGCCGCCTACAACACGTATGTTTCCAAAGACGGCTACCCGTTTGCCCTCGGCGCTCTCGAACCCAAATTCTGGATGTCTTTCTGCTCTGCGGCTGGCCTCGAACCCCGCATGGAAGCGCTCATTCCCGGTCCCCATCAGGTCGAACTCAAAGCGCTGGTCGCAAACGCCATCGCTCAAAGAACCCGTGATGAGTGGATCGCCATTCAAGCCAAAGCCGATTGCTGCCTCGAACCCGTCGTCATGCAGAAAGACCTCCGCGAAGATCCGTTTATCAAGTCCCGTGACTTGCTGTTCGAGCTCCCATCGCCTCGTGGCCCCTTGCCGCAATACCGTACACCCGTCACGCCATGCGACGTCGCCTTCGAGCCTCCTCCGAAGCCCGGTGAACACACCCGCGTCGTGTTTCGCGAAGCGGGTTTTTCCGAGGACGAGATCGACGACCTCTTGCGCTCCGGAGCGGTTCGTCAGGGCGATTAAAAGCGTCACGGCTCGATTTCCGGGGGGTATGGGGGGCAGAGTCCGTCGGGTCAGTCTCTTTGGCGCAGCCAAAGAGATTGTGAGACCCGACGGCGAGCCCCCCATCGCAAACAAAACTCTCGCGTAGCGCGCTTGTTAGCGCGCGAAGCGAGCGTCGTAATCACCGGTCCCGGCGTCGGTTTGCTCGCCAAAACTCTCGCGTAGCGCGCTTGTTAGCGCGCGAAGCGAGCGTCGTAATCACCG
>DAOMZH010001076.1:0-2487 GCA_035437985.1 Polyangium sp. (in: bacteria)
GTGCATTTGCACGCTGAGTAAGTCCGACCGACGATTCGCGACGCGCAGCAGCCTGTTCAACACCCACTAAGGATTTGGACAAATTTTCTTGCATCTCCTCACACCATGTTCTAATGCCGCGACCTATTGCGATTGCCTACAATCCAATGGCGCAACTTACGCGCAACAACGACTCGAACGATCAGGGAAAAATAGAATGCGACTTCAATTGTTTGGCTTGGGAATCGGAACGATCGCGCTTTGCGTGACCGCGGTGATGGTCACTGGATGTGGTGGAGGTGGCTCGAGCGGAGATACCTCGTCGTCCAGTGCAGCAGCGAGCAGCTCCGGCGGTGGAGAAGGTGGTGGTGGTGCCGGCGGCGGAGGGACAGCTGGTGGTTCGGCGACCGGTGGTGCTGGAGGCACGGGTGGAGCTGGCGGAACGGGTGGAGCTGGCGGCGGGGCGGTGTGCACTGGCGCGGACAAGTCCGTTTGCGCAACATTTAATGTGCCTGCCGATTATACGGGAACGCCCGCGCAATTCATCTTTGGCTTGTACAAGTCATTGCCACCGGCAGGACCTCCGGATGCGGGCTTCGCAAATCCGAAAATGCCCCCGCTGGTGCCGGGAATGCCGTACCAAATCGAGGTCACGAATATCCCCGCGGGCGATTACTACATTTACGGTGCGGCCTTGAATTCAAATAACTTTCCGCCCACGCCGGCATCGGGCGATTACCAAGGCTCGTCCATGATGACCTACACGGCTGGGGGACCTGCCGTCAACGCCGCGCCGATCGATCTGGTGAAGGTTCCCTGAGCTGAGCCGGGTTACTCGAGTTTTGCCCAGACGCACCCGGGGTGTCACGCCCCGGGTCGTGCGGGTACCAATCGTCGCCAAACCTGAATGGGTGGCAACAACGACGATCGTGGAGGAGATGTCATGAATTCCCGTCTGCTTTTGGGGGCCATTGGTGGTTTTTCTTTGCTCATCATGCATTGCGGCCCCGCCAATCCTTCATCCGGTCAAGGCAGCGCTAGCACCGGCGAAGTAGGGGGCACCGCTGGGGCAGCGGGCAATGGTGGAGGTGGAGGTGGAGGTGGAGCTGGTGGCGGTTGCGTGCCGCTCGTGTCCGAATCGATTGCCGGTTTTCAGCGTTATGCCGTGGATGCCGCGGCAGATGGTCCCGCCTATGTGTCGATTGGCGATATCGATGGAGACGGACGCAAGGACCTCGTGGTTTCCAATATCGGTCCGGTCATTCACGACGATACGACCGGGGCCATCACGCTGAGTCGGGCACGAATCAATTTGTACCGCCGACTCTCCGATGGTTTTGATTGTTGGGAGAAAACGCCCATTCTCACCGACAGCGAGAAGTTTTACTTTCCAGGACAATCCACGCTCGAGGATATCGACGGCGATGGCGATTTGGACATCTTTGCGCCCTTCGGATTTTTCGTTTGCCAATTCGATTCGCAAATTGGTGGCCCTTGCGGGGCGCTCGCCTGGTTTGAAAATCAGGGCGGGAGTTTCGTTCGACATGATATCGTTCCGTTTGGCCATGACCACTTCTTCCACAAAGCCAAATTCATCGACATCGACGGAGACGGCATCAAAGACCTCGTGACCGTTGGCGAAGCATTTTCGGGCCCGAAAGCGCAATGGTTCAAAGGCACCAAGACCGCTGATCGTTTCGACACCACAGCGCATCCGATTGGGGACGGGCTCGGAAGTTTCCCCGAAGTCCTCGATATCGATGGCGACGGAGATCTGGACCTTGCCTCGGCCGAGTTTTTTGTGACCAACGGTTCCTTTGCCTGGTTCGAACAAACCGAGGCACCTTCGATGGTCAATCCGAATGGCACCTGGGTACGTCACGTCATCAACGACGATAGCTCGAAGAGCATCCAGCTTTCGATGGTGCCGAATCTTTATGGCGATGGCCTTACGCGCGCCGTGGGGACGAATCATACGAACATCAACAAAATGCCGCCCGATACTGTCGAATCTGCCGTATTCGCGTTTGACATTCCGAACGATCCGACGCTCCCGTGGCCCAAAAAAGTGATTTCATCCGGCATTGTTTGTCGCCCGAACATGGGCGTGGCGATGCAAGGAGCGCCCGGCGTCTTCGGATATGGAGACATCGACGGCGACAACGATATCGATTTGGCCGTATCCGGTGATGGAGACGTGCACACGTATTGGCTCGAGCAAACCGCGCCAGGTGAATTCGCGACGCATGTATTGGAGGAGCAGCTCGGGCAAGCCGGCGGCGGCCATGTCGTCGATATCGACGGCGACGGACGTAATGAAGTGGTCTTCACCGGATATGAGGACAATCGAGTTTATGTGTACACGCGCCCGTGACGATTGACGTGTTCACCCTGCATCAGACGGGCGCAGAACGGTCCGCCGAATGAGAATACGGTCCACCCCGCAAGGCCAGGGTCATTGCTTGATATCGTACGCTTCGACCGCATTCTCCGTAAAGAGCGGCACGA
>DAOMZH010001076.1:2587-3834 GCA_035437985.1 Polyangium sp. (in: bacteria)
GGTCATTGCTTGATATCGTACGCTTCGACCGCATTCTCCGTAAAGAGCGGCACGAGGATACGCGAGCGCTTCGAATCGAATCCGATGTCCGCCGGAGACTTCACGTTCGGAATCGCAACGTTGAACGGCCCCGTTGTCCGCCCTTGATAAACCACGTTCGCCTCCCAGCTCGATATGAACAAGGTTTCGCCATAAACAACGATTCCATCGAGCTGCCCCATGGGAAGCTTCGTCGTGTTCTGCTGCTGTCCCTTGTCATCGAGGCGATAAAGCTCGTTTGATCCGTATGTCACCGCCCAGACGCCTGTGGGACCGAGCGCGAGGCCGTTGGGTCGACCCAATTTTTGGGGGTCTTTCGCGATTGGGCGGACCTTGCCTTTTTCGATGACGTACACCGCGTCAGTGCCGCTCGGGGTCACGGAGGGAGTGCCTGCTTTGAGCCCCGAGTCTGACACGTAAATCTTGTTGTCCATCGGGTTCACGGCGATGTCGTTCAAGAAGGTGGCGCCGGCGATTTTGATGTTTCCCTTGGGTTCGCCGGTCTTGAGATCGAACATCCGCACAGTATCGATATCGGCCACATAAAGAACGCCACTATCGATCGCCGAGCCTTTCGGCGCGTTTAACGTGACCTTGTTTTTGCCCCCTTCGATCCACTTCTCGGTGGTGACTTTGCCATCGGTGCCGAGGACCGTGATGTACCCGTTGTTGTCCGCCTCGAATGGCGTCCCATTGACGTTCGAAACGAGATACCGATCGTTTGCGTCGTCATAAAGGACGCTCTCGGGTGTTTGGAATCCTGTCGTATGAAAGAGGGGCTTTGGGCCCGCCGGTGCGACGACAGCGGAAGGTGCTGGAGCTGCCGCAGAACCCGCAGGTGCTGTCGTTTTCATCGCCGCGGACGAACTGGCTGCGGTCTTGGAGCCGTCCGACTTGGGGGTCTCTTCGTCACATGCCACGAAAACGAGCGGGAGAAGAGCTAACAAGAAAATGGTTCGCATGCGGGCACCGTACCGGGTTACGCGCCTCATGCCAAGAAAACACTTCACGGGGTCGTCACAGGCCCATGAACGTCGCATACCGATAGGCTGCCGCTTTCCCAAGGTGCCAGTTCGGTCCGCATGACCAGCAGCCGACCTAGGACATTTCCCGTCCGACCCGCGTAGATCTCGTCTTGACGACCCTTGCGTAACATTGGATTGTCCAACCAATACATTGCTACCCGGGGGCTTACGAGAGGCGCTCGT
>DAOMZH010001077.1:0-3829 GCA_035437985.1 Polyangium sp. (in: bacteria)
GCAACCGCCGCGACAATCACAATCGTCACGATGATCCCCACCCCCACAGGTCCGGCTCGAACGATGACCGGCTCGAGCACGGCCATCACCTCCTCCGCCGTCGCGCCAGCCGTCATCGTCATGTCACCCATCAGTTCCCGCGACGACTGCTGTTGCGCAAGCTTCGCCGTTGCCCGTTCCAAGACAAACGACGGCACGACCATGTCTTCGAGCGCGAGCCGCAAACACGTCTCCAGGTCGCGCGCTTCGACCCGCGGCGCACCCGCAGACACGTCCAGCATGTGCCCCGCGGTGTTCACCTTCATGCGAAACCCAGCCGTGTATTCACCATCGTTCAGGTCACCCGCAAACTCATCGGCACACTCCTGAAGACGCGTGTGCGTCGATTCCGGCCAAGGATGGTCCGGCGTCGGAGCCCGCACCAGGACGGTGTCACGCGACGCGCAACTCGACGGAAGCACCGCCAGGCTCGTCGTCAACACGCAGGCAAGCACGCGCGAAAGAGGCGAATACGTAGAAGGTCTGGGCATTGAAACGAGCGTACGCCCATGACGTACCGCAGGTCAAATCTTCGGCCACGCGACGTTTGCAACACTCCTGACGAACGAATGCGCGAACTTGCTCGAGAAAAAACTTTCCTTCCGCTTCGGAAGATGGCAAAGGAGAGATTGTCGGGAAGCAAAGAGCGAGGAGCGAGGTCGTGATCGAACGCGTGTTCATCGACAATGTCTGGTCGTTCGTGAATTTCGAATGGCGACCAGGCCCTTTGGTCATGCTCCTCGGTTCGAACGGAGCAGGCAAAACAGCGCTCTTGGACGTCATCCGCAGCGTGCAGAAGTTGGTCCTGGGCGAAGCACCTCTGGCGGCGATATTTCCGGATCGGAGTCGCACGCGGTGGGATGATCGGCGCGAACAAACCATCGAAATCGACATTCGCGGCAATGGAGGCCTGTATCGATATGGATTGATCGTGGATCACGATCCGCGGTACCCGGGCAAACCCGTGATCATCCGTGAACGACTGACGTTCGATGATGCTTGGGTACTGGAAGTCGATGGGGGCGAATTGCATCAGTTCACCGATACAGGCGCCGAACCGAATGCGCCCGCGCGTATCAAAGCCACGCGTTCGGGCATTCGGACGGTGGAAGCAACGAACGAATTGAAGCGGCTGATGTGGTTCAAGTGGTGGATCTCGGGGCTCTGGGTGTTGCGTCCGGATCCGCGCGTGATGGATGCGAAAATCGAGGGCATGGCGGCGGATGTGTTGGCCGACAACATGGTGAATTTCGCGGCGTGGTATGTGTATCAATTGCGGCAAAAGCCGGGAATCATGTTCAAAGCGAATCAGGCGCTGGCGCAGATCATCCCGGGATTTTTGGAGCTGTGCGAGCAAAACGGGCACTTGCGGGCGCGTTTTGGGGACGAGAACAACCACCACAGTTTTGGTTATGGGCATTTGTCGGACGGACAGAAAACCCTGATTGCGCTTTACATCGTGCGCCACATGGCGGCGGTGCCAGGAAAAACGTTGCTGATCGACGAGCCCGACAATTACGTGACGATTCGGGAGATACAGCCGTGGATGATGGAAGTCGCCGAAGCGGCGCTGCGCAAAGATGGACCGCAAGTCTGGATCGTGAGTCATCACCCCGAGAAAATGAATCCGCTCGCGCGAGATTATGGGTGGGTGTTTTACCGCGAAGGAGCTGGACCGACGCAGGTAAAACGAATGACGCCCCCCGATGCTCCGGACGTAGCGGCTGAGCCCACGGTGCGCCGGCCTGAAGATGTTTGAAACGCGGCGAAAAGCCACCCAACGCGCGTCGTAGTCATCCCGGACGATTTTTCTTTCGCTCCGCGTGGTCCCTGGCGTACACTCGTGCCGAACCAACCACAGCCGCCGCACGATCATGCCCACCTCGTCGCTCCGCCAATTCTTCCAAATCCCCAACGATGTCAAAACGGTCGACTTCGTCCACCAAATCGACCGCACAGCCGATGAGGAACGAGTTCGCCGCACGTTGACCGATTATCAGGTCACGCCGAGCATTCAGCTGAATCTCGAACGGGCCCTCGACAACATGCGCCGCGGATTGGAGGACCGGCGTAGCGTATTTACGTGGATTCACGGCAGTTTCGGCTGCGGCAAATCTCATTTCATGAACGTGCTCAGTTTGCTCGTGGCCAACGAGAACGTTGTGTATTCGACCCACGGGGAACTCGAGGCGCAACATAAAAAATACGCGCCGGCCGTGATTGGGCGAAAACTCTTTCGACTGCACGTGCAATGCATCAGCCGACATCGAAACTCGCTGGAAGAAGTGGTTTTACGCGCGGCCTTGGAAGAACTGGCCCGCATTCATCCCGACGCACCTTCTCCCGCATTGTTCGAGGTGGGGAAGTTGTTCACGAGCGCCAAACGGCTGCTCGAAGACTTGGGCGAAGACAAGTTTTTCGCGGCGTTTCCCTCGAATCAAATCGAAGATCCGCAATGGGGAAGTCTAGCGGGGTGGGATCGGGAACGATTCGAGGAGGCGATTCAAAAGCCGGGGAGTGAAGAAGCGCGCGGATTGGCGGGCGAGCTGGCGAAAACGCCGTGGCTAGAAGGAATGGCGGCGACGAGCGACTTGGTGAGCCTCGGGCCGGGACTACAGATTCTGGCGGACCACGTGAAACGCCTGGGATACGAAGGCATCGTTCTCTTTTTGGATGAATTGGTTTTGTGGCTGGCGACGATTCAAGACCCGAATGTGCTGGCGGGAGAAACCCGAAAAGTATCGACGTTGGTCGAGCATGGTGATTATCCGCCTTCCCTGCCCTATTTGACGTTTGCGGCGCGGCAGCGCGATTTATCGGAAATGGTGGGCAAGTCGGCCATTGGCGAAGACGAAAAGGTGTTTCGCGCGCAGCTCTCGTATTGGAAAGACCGCTTCGAGACGATATCGCTGGAAGACAAGGACTTGCCGCGGATTATCGAAAAGCGGGTCTTGAGGCCGGTGAGCAAAGAAGCGAGCGGGGAGATCGACCGGGCCTTCGAGAGTTACAAGCGGGCGTATGCCTCGGATTTTCGGCAATTGAATGGGAATCAAGGCGAAGCGGATGATTTTCGGCGGGTGTATCCATTTTCGCCGGCGTTGGTGGAAGTGATGGTGGCGTTATCGGCGACGTTGCAACGAGAACGCACGGCGCTGCGCGAATTGACGAATTTGTTGGTGCGTTATTTGCCGGACTTCGAGCTGGGCAAGGTGGTGCCGGTGGGGGATTTGTTCGATGTGGTGGCGCACGGACAAACGAGTGATTTACCGGCGATTCAAAAGCTCTACGAACAAGCGCGGCGCATCTACGAATACGACCTGCTCCCGCACATTCAGAAGAAATACGGCACGACGACTGGCGAGAAATGCCAATTGCATCGCGAAAATTTCGATAAGCGCCTGGGATGCTCGGGATGCCCCATGGCCGCTTGCCGGACGCACACGCGGATTGCAAAGACGGTGTTGCTCCAAGGGATCGTGCCGAATACGCCGGTATTGCGCAACCTGAATGCCCAAGGCTTGGTGTATTTGAACAGCGGCGTGCTGAAGTCGAAGGTGCCAAATCAAGAGCCGTCGCAAGCGGCGCAATTGGTGAACGACTTGAAGGATGCTTCGCCCGCGATTCACGTGGAAGGCGTAGCGAATCCGATTGTGCGGTGCATTCTCGACGTGATCGATGTGCGGCGCATTTTGGATTATTGCCGGGACCTCGACAACGAACAGCGGCGACGCATTCGAGTGCGGCAGATACTGTTCGAAAAGATGCTCGTGAAAATGGACGAGCAGACAGG
>DAOMZH010001078.1:0-3827 GCA_035437985.1 Polyangium sp. (in: bacteria)
ACCCGCCCGACCGCGGCTTCGAGCGCGAAATCCGCAAGCGGCTCGACTATTGGGCCAGGCTAAGGGCCGAGCGAACTGGCGGTAGCGGCTAAAGTCGATCATAGTCCCTCTCCGGCCGGGAGCGAGCGTTGGGCGGCATCGGAAAAAGAGCGGCAGAGGCGAGGGCGTTCTACGCCCGACAGATGGCGCTGGTGTCGGGTTCAGGCCAACTGCATGCGCAGAGAACTATCGGCGCTCGCCTTTCGCGGCCCCGCTGCCTTTCGCGGCTCGGCTACCAGACTAAGCGCCACCATACCGTCAGTGGATTGACCCGGTACGGGCGAGGATTGTGAGTATCTCACCGAATACGACGATTGCAGTGCAACGAAAGGTTCGTCGGTCGACCTCATGCCCCACGCGCGTGTTCGTCGTGCCCGTGGAGCACGTCGCGTTCGTACGTCGTGCCCATGGATGGCGCGCGGCGGAAGCACGGATGCGGTATAAGCTCCTAGAAGCCCGTTTGACGGCGTGCCGAGCGCTGAGAAGCGGAGAGCGAACACGGTGGACCTGAGCAACGAAGCTGACCAGACGCTCGTCATCATCGGTAACGGGATGGTCAGCCACAGGCTCTGCCAGCGAATGGTGGAGTACAACGCGGTCGACGACAAACGTGTCGTCGTGTTCAGCGACGAGCCGCGTCCTGCCTACGATCGCGTTCACCTCACGGATCTTCTCTCCGGTACGCCCTCGACAAACCTCGTGTTCGCTTCGCAAGACTGGTACGTGCACAACGGAATCGAGTTGCTGCTCGATGATCCCGTCGTCGAAATCGATCGCGTCAACAGCATCGTGCGTTCGCAATCAGGTCGAACGATTGCGTACACCAGGCTCGTCATTGCCACCGGCGCCAAACCCTTCGTTCCTCAAGTCGAAGTCATTTCGCCCAACGGAGAAGCACTTCCCGGAGTGTTCGTCTACCGCACCGTCGACGATGTTTACGACATCGAAGATCGTGCCGACGAACTTCTGGGCACACCGTTCCAAGAAGCCGCGGTCATTGGAGGGGGCATCTTGGGACTCGAAGCGGCCAAGGCTGTCTACGATCTAGGACTCGATGTTCACGTGATCGAAGTCGCACCTCGGCTGATGCCGCGGCAGCTCGATGCTGACGGAAGCGCTGTTCTTCGGGAAAAAGTTGAAAAACTTGGGGTTACCGTTCATTGCGGACGAACCCTAAAAGAAGTCGAGGCTCTGCCTTTCGAGATGCCGGGAGGGGGCGGCTTTACTGGTCTGCGCCTAACGTTCGACAAGGGCGACCCGCTGATGGTCGGCATGCTCATCTTTGCCGCAGGCGTGCGACCTCGCGGTGAATTGGCCGATGCAGCGGGTTTGTCCACTGCCGAAAATGGTGGCGTCGTCGTCGACGACTATCTGCAAGCCATCGATAAGAGATCCGGACGACCCGATGAACAAATTCACGCCATCGGCGATTGTGCCGTTCATCGGGACAGGAGCTACGGTCTGGTTTTACCGGGCTACCAAATGGTCGATGTTTTGGCCGCGAATCTTTTTGGCAATCGGCAAAGCTTCGAAAATCCCGACGCCTCGGTGCGCCTCAAACTCATGGGCGTTTCTGTTGCCGCGCTCGGAGATTACGACGCGGACAAACTCGTCGGGGCCAACGTTCACGTCTTCAATGGTGGAGGCCTGTACCGCAAGCTCATCGTCCGCAACGGACGGCTCATTGGGGCCGTCACGATCGGCGATTGGGACAACCTCGATCGGATTCGTGAGCTGCTCAAATCGCCAATGCCCTTGTCCTTTTGGGACATGCGTCGCTTTCGAGGCACAGGTGATCTTTGGGCCAAGTCCGAATCGCCGCCAGTCGCTGAATGGCCACCCGAAGCGGTTGTTTGCGGATGTTTGCGCGTCACGCGGGGAGCAATTGGGCAAGTCATCACCGACGGTTGCGTGAACCTCGATGAAGTTTGTGCACGAACGAAAGCAGGCACCATCTGCGGTTCGTGCAAACCGCTCATTGGGGAACTTCTTGGTATAGACAGCCCGAACGCTGCAACAGTCGGCGATAGCGAAGCTCCTGTCTCGAGGCGTGAAGGTATTCGTTCGCGGCGCGAAGTTTCGCGTTCGCGAATGGACTTGCTCGCTGTTCCGCGCGATCCCGGGAGTGTTGGATCGCAACGTCCAGGAGCCTCGACTGCCCCACGTGCCCCGCTGACGACTCCTCCGAAGCACAGCTCGACGATGCCTCCACCATTGGTCGATGCGGACGAAGAAGCCGCTCCCGTGTCGGTGGGCACGCGTGTGCCACGACAAACTGAGTCGCCCAAGGTGGGAGTTGAAGAAGGTACCGCCCGAACTCCAACGACGACGGCGACTGCATTGGCCGCCGTGCTGAGAACCAACTCTTCCGCACCCGATGTCAAACCGAGCCCGCGAAGTTTGGCCGTGCTTGCCGCTCTTCACGGCGATTTCAGCTACGGCATCGACGAGGCTTCACGAAAAGAAGACACGAAGCTTCGCAAGGACAACGGAGCACAACGCAAAGACGAACCTCCGGCCACCAAAGCTGCTCCAGCAACACCTCGAACCGGCACGGTCCCTCCGCCGGAAATGCTCCGCGAAGACGCTCCCAATTCGGCGAAACAACTCGAAACAGCTCTCCCTCTCATCGTCAGTGGCGCGATGCCGATCGCCGCAGATTCGGCGATCTCCACGCTCACTCCAGCGGCAGGCATGGTGCTCGGTCCAGCCTTGCGTGCATACGCCGCGTCGGCCGCACGAGTCGCCGAGATGGACGAAATTCGCGCGCCCAAACCGGCACGCGTTCATGCGCCCACACCTCCATCGGGGATCGACCTCGGCTCCGAAAGGTTGGTGAACAAAGCAATCGAACGAAGCGACGCACCAACACCACCCACCGGTGTCGCGGTCGTCAAGCAATCAGCCCATCCCCCGAAGAAATCCACCGAACGACCACCACCCGCAAGCTCCGTTCCTCCTACGCCTCCGACGGGCATGCACGTTTCCGAATCCCAGCGTCCCGCGGCTCGACCGACCAATCGTCCGGCGGCTGATCAAAATTCTCGAGATGGTTCGTCAGGAACAACGAGCAACGTCACCGTCGTCGAAACCATTTCGCAACCTCCACGTTCGAAGCGTGGCTCTCCTTCCGTCCGAGTCGTTGCAGCTGAGCCGTTATCAACGCGTACACCCGCTTCTGGCCTCATTTTCGACAAGAGTCAGCTCGGAGGTGACACCTACTCGCAACTCGCGATTCCGAGATCCGCACGTACGGGATTCGAACCTGGCGCCGATACGTCGAGCAGGCGTGCACCGGAACGGCCTCCATCAGAACGACGAACGCCCACCTCGGGCTCGAACGAGGCGACACCCGCACCCGGGAGCGTGCATGCGAGAGCGGCGTCGAATCGTGGTCTCAGCGTGGCGAGTCGCCGCAACATCGACGCGATCGGTTCGGGCTTTGCGGCGAGTGATCGTCCGCCGCAATCCGTGCGTCGTGCGCCCAATCCTCCGGGTGAAGATTCGAATCCGGGGGCGAGTGAATTTCCATCCGAGCAATCGCGTTCGCGTTCGCGCATTTCGCTGATCGGCTCCGTCGACGACTCCGAGATTTTTCAAGTGCTCGGTGGTCGCGATTCTGTGATTCCGACTGGCGATCGCCCACCGGTCTCGAGGCGGACGTGGGTTCCTCCGAAGAACTTGTCGAGTGCTCCGACCACGCTGACCGTGTCGAGTTCTCCTCCACCACACAAGGGTTTGCCCTCGGCGTTGCCTCCAGAGCGTGGTCGAAAAGCTCTACTTGCCGC
>DAOMZH010001079.1:0-3826 GCA_035437985.1 Polyangium sp. (in: bacteria)
ATCGGCGCATGTTCATCGGTTGAATGGCATCTCGCACCCCCGCTCCTGGCGCAATCGTCGACAACAAGTACCGCCTTGCTGAACGCATCGGTGGTGGCGGGATGGGTCATGTCTTCAAGGCGGAGAACGTGCTTGCCGGCCGATCCGTCGCGATCAAGTTCCTGCACCCGGAACTCGCTGAAAATACCGAGCTAGCGCAGCGATTTTTCCAAGAAGCGCAAGCGGTAAATCGCATCCGTCATCCCAACATCGTCGACGTCATCGATGCCGGTGTTGGAGAGATGGGCCCGTACATCGTGATGGAACATCTCGAGGGCGAAGCGGTTGGTACGTCGCTGCAACGCATGGGCCGATTCGAACTCGATGGTGCCGTCGCGACGGTCGTACCGATTCTGGAAGCGCTCGATGCTGCACATCGCGTGGGAATCATTCACCGCGATCTCAAGCCTGAAAACGTGTTCATCGCGTTTGATCCGGGCCGAGGTCAAGCGGTCGTGCGGCTCTTGGATTTTGGGATCGCGAAGGTGATCGATTCGAACGGGCCGTCGCCGCGAACACGCACCGGCGTGGTGTTTGGCACGCCAGACTATCTGTCGCCGGAGCAAGCGACGGGTGATGCGCCGATCGATGGTCGTAGCGATCTCTTTGCAGTGGGCGTGTTGCTTTACGAGCTTCTCACGGGCACACGACCTTTCCGCGCTCCAACCGCCGTGGCTACTGCCTTTCGTGTCGTCCATGCAGAAGCTCCGACGCTCGCCGCTGGAGGTGTGAACGTCGACTCGCGTCTCGAAGCGGTCGTCTCGCGTCTTTTGCAAAAGGATCCGATGAAGCGTTACGCGACCGCTGGAGAAGTTGCGCGTGAGCTCGAGAAGTTTTGCCCGGATCCTGCAAAACGAGTTTTGGCGTTGGGGCGCATCATCAACATCAATCGAAGGATTGCGCTGACTCCGCCACATCCGATGGGTGGAACCATGGGTAGCGGAGCCAATGTGCCCGGAGTTGCGTCGCCTCCACCGCCTCCACCTGCATCGATGCCGGAGTTGGATCGACCATTGCCGTCGGCGCGCGAGCCCCGATCCATGTCCCGTTTTGCGGACCTGCCCGCAACATCGATGCCGCATGCATCGACACGGGTCGTGCCCATGGCGCCGTCAGCGCGTAATCCCGTCGATGGCAATCAGTCACGCACGGAAGCCTCGCACCTCACACGTGGGTCCCTCGATGTGCCGCAACCTGCACCACGCGCTACGTCGAACACACGTTTGTCCACGCTGACGAGCGCTCCGAATCTCGGGAATGTTACGAGCGGCAATACCCAACCGGCCAAGCCTGTTCGCGCCGTATCCGCACGTTTTCCGGGGATGTATCAAGTGCGTGGCGCGGTGCTTCGTTCCGTCGACAAGGCGATCATCGAAGACGCTGGGCAAAAAGTACGAGATCAAATCATCGGACAACTTCCGCAGCGATATGCCGATGATTTTCTGAACGACTCGATCAATGCCCTCGTCGCCTACGACCTCGAAGCTCTCGATGCGTACATGGATCTGGCGACTGCATCGTTTGCACACGAACCAAATCGGTGGCGAATGCTGGGTCGAGCAGCCATCGGCGGCGAACTTCACAACACGGTGCGCAGTGTTCTTCGTCCCGCGCCAGATCTGCAAATTGCGATTCGTCGCGGCATTTCGATTTGGTCTCGGCTCTTCAGTTTTGGATCGTGGAAAGTGGGTTCGTCCTCGCCAGGCCGAGTGTTGTTGCACGTGAGCGAGTTCGATCCTGCGTCGCACGCATTGCGCATGTGGGTCGTTGGTGTCGTGGAAGAAACGGCGCGCCGGGCGACGAGTTACGACGTGCGGGTGTCGATTGCCGCGGGTGAAGCGGCCTTCTCGCCCGAGTTGTCGTGCGAGTTGTCATAGGCTGCGTGGAGTCCCGGACCGAGGTTGTCCGGGTACGTATTGATTGGGGGACCAACGATTGCCGAGAAGAGGTCGGCTCAGGTGGGTTTTTCCGACTGGAAACACGCGCGGCAGTAGACTTTTTGGCCTTCGGCGGGTTTGAACGGAACGGTCGAGGCGGCACCACAAGCCGCACATGTGATGTCGGTCGAGATTCGATTGCGGGGGTCGCGATTCATCGGACCGCGCCCGCCGCCGTTGCGATCTCGGCTTGACCGAGACATGTCGTTGCGTCGTTCATTTTGAAAGGAAGGCGCGCGATAGTTGCCATCGCCACCGGCACGGCGACGCGGAAAGTTGGGTTGCATCGTCCAACCGCTGCGCGGGGCGTGACCTGGTCCGCCAAAGTGCGGGTCGGGCATGGGACTGCGATATTCGTTGACATCGCCGGTGCTGCGATGACCCCAAGTTCCCCCGGGGTTGGGCCTATGCGGGCCAGCACCATGGCGGGGTTGTGTACGAGACGAACCCTCCGCGTCGTTTCGGTCCCTGTTTGCTCCTCGCGCACGCCAGCACGGCTTGCACATCGTCGGTTTCGTCGTGACCCCTCGTTCGGCCCGCGCTGCAGCAGCGGCGGCTGAGTAAACGAACGTCACTCCGCAACTCGCACAAACTATCTCCTCGTCTTTCGGCTGCTCCATGGACTTTGGCTGTTCCTTGGCCGGCGTTGGCGGCTCGACCCGTCATACCTGGGGCTAATGCGTGGAACCAGGGTGGCATGCGCCCTCGTTGGTCAAGAGCCCTGATTTTCTCCGTTCAGGGGAAAAATTGTGGCCACTCGTTCCCCCATCGAAATCCCAAGTCTCGCTTTGCCTTGCCCACGCTCGAATCTCGATGGAGCCATGACGATGTGTCGCGTGTCGATTCGAGAGTGCTACAAGGGCGGTGCGGCCCACCTCATCCGAGCACGCGCGTGGATCCGCCGCGTGCGCAGCGATGACGAGCGAGAGCATTCGAAGACGCAATGAGCCAAGTTCCTTTGTACCTTTCGGTTTCGGACTTCGACGCCTACGCGCCTGAAAAAGCAACGTCGAAGGCGTTTTCGCGTCCGCGTCTCGAGATCAAACAACGCATCCTTTCTTGGGCGCGTCGTGTTGTCGCTCGTCTCGCTGCGCTTGGAACCAGCGTTGACGTGCATGGCTCCGACGAGCATCCGACGCTGCGCAACAAAAACCACGTCGACTCGCAGTGGGTGTTTTTCTCGCGCGACCACGAAGCGCGCGAGGATCTCGACCGTTTGCTCGACGCGGAACGAACGATTTCCGCCGAGATCGACGATCCGAGCCCCTTTGCGCGACACGCATTTTTGGCGTTGAAACTCGACTCTTCGCGCGTCGAGGTTTGTTTCGCCGTCCACCCCGAGGCCAAAGTCGACATCGACAATTTGCGCGCGCGTTTGACCGCGAACGCCGAGTCTCGCGACGGCGTGCATGAACTCACGACTGAATTGACGACAGCTCTGCATGCATTGCCCGATGAGTTTGTCATGGGTGTTGGCGACGAACGTGTTGCCGCACATGCAGCCACACCGGCGGCGATCGAAGCGATGCTCGAGCGAGCTTCCGCGGGGCAGGTTCCGCTGTGGATTGGGTGGTCAGTGCCGAAGGAAGTGGCGCTCGAACACGCTGATTCAATCGGCGAACAACTCGAAGACGCGCTCATCGCGCTCGCGCCGATTTATCAACTCGTGAGTTGGTCACGACAAAACGATCACATTACCCTCGATCGTCGTCTCGAAGGCATCGAGCAGCAACGTGCTCGGACGCATGCGGAAGTCGAGGCGCAAACGGAAAAGTGGCGCGCGGAGCAAGCAGCAGCCCGCGAGAAATCGCTTTCCGAGGCCCGTGCGCGGGGCGATGGCGATCATGGTC
>DAOMZH010001080.1:0-3818 GCA_035437985.1 Polyangium sp. (in: bacteria)
GGCACGACAGACGTCAGTGGTGTTTGTCGTTATGGAACCGACGCCAACGCGGAATGCGTACCGATACTCCTCGGCACTGAAGGCCGTCTCGATTTGAGCGGCGCGCTCGCGAGCGTTTCTCCGGGAACGACGGGTGGCCTCGAGATTCTCTTCGCCGTTGGTGGAGCGGGCAAGCGCCCGGACAACAGCGGGTTTGGCTGGGGCGATCTCAACCCGATCGGCGGCGGCGCAACGATGGGCATGTACGGCGGCGGCGAACCGTCGCCGGTATCGGGATGTGTGAAGTTCTCTGACATGGCGATTCCGACGGGCATTCCGATTCCCGCGGAGATCGAAGCCAACACCGTCGCTGATTGGCCGGCGGGTCTTGCAGGTCCGCACATCGGCATCGCGGTGGCTGAACGTTATGCAAACTATGCACTGAACAGCGTCTACAACAGCGGTTTCTTGTGCCTCGGCATCTCGACGGAAACCGTTCCGCAATTGTCCTCGGGCACGCTCGCGCTTCTGGCGAATTCGCTGAAGGACCTGGGCTTGCAACGAGAAGCGCAACAAGTGGCGCTTGTGGTTCGTCCTGGAAAACCACCGTCACTCACCTTCGGCAATGGCACCGACATCGAGAAGGATCCGGTGCTGCGCATCAAGTTGAATCAGGCTTCGTTCGACTTTTACATTTGGTCGACCGATCGCTTCATCCGCTTCATGACCGCAACGTTCGACCTCGACGTACCGGTCAACTTGACGGTCACGAAGGACGGTCTGCTCCCAGTGCTCGACAAGATTGGTGTAGCGAACGGCAAAGTGACGAACTCGGAGCTGTTGCGCGAAGATCCGGCGGTCATTGCGAGCGCGTTGCAAGGTCTGCTCGGAAGTTTGGCGGGACAGTTCTTGGGCGGCATTGCGCCGATCGACATCTCCGGTGCCCTTGCTTCGACGGGTTTGACGCTGACGATTCCGGAAACGGTCGCGGGTCAAGGTTCGCCAGGTTTGCGCAAACTGTCGAAGGACACCGACAACTACCTCGGCATCTTCGCGACGCTCGGTATTGCGGGACAAACCCCGTTTGCTCCGGCACGAACGACGCTGTCGACGCTGAAGAAGAGCGTGGATCCGCTGGCGTTCCGAATTGCGTCAGCCACCGCAGACAACGTTCCGGCCGTGAACATTCAGATGTCGTCGCCGTACGACAATGGAGCGCAAGCGGTCGAGTACTCGTACCGTGTCGATCAAGGTGCATGGCGACCGTTCAGCCGTGAACGAATGGTCACCGTGCGTGACGAGTGGTTGCGTCTGCAGGGCAAACACACGATCAGTGCTCGTTCGCGCGTAGTGGGTCATCCGGAGTCGATGGACGTGACACCGACGACGATCGACGTGGTGATCGATGCTGAACCGCCGGTGATCACGATTGCCGAGCCGGTAGCGGCGAAAGCTGCTGTCGACGTTCGCGACATCGTGTCGGGTGGAACGGAACCGCACGTGCGTTATCGCTTGGACGATGGCGCGTGGTCGGATTGGAAGCTGGCGTCGGAGATCTCCTCGGTCGATGTTGGTGTAGCCGAACAGCTGACCGTCGAAGCGAAGGATGACGAAGGCAACGTAGCGACAGCGTCGCAAGCGCTCATTCGCGGACGCGTGCCCGACACGGGTGCGGGTTGTGGATGCACGGTCGTGGGTGACGATTCGCGCGGTAACGCGGCGTGGATGTTGGTTCTGGGCATGGTGGGCGCAGCGCTTCGTCTAGCGCGTCGTCGTTCGGACAAACCTGCCGAGGACAAACCCTCAAACCCTAAGATGCGCGCGACGACTAGCTCGAGCGGCCGTCGCGCGCTCCGTGTGCTCACGTCGATCTCGGTCCTCGGTGCTGCAGGCTTTTTTGCGGGTTGCGGTGACGACGGCCAAGTGCAGGTGAACACGTACAAGTGCGAGCCACCTGGTTGCACGTCACTCCTTCCGGGCCTCATCGGAGCCTATACATCCGTAGCGGTGTCCGGAAAAACCATCTGGGTTGCTGGATACGCCGAAGCTGATTGGTCCAACGGTTACTCGTGGGGCGATCTCGTCGTCGGTCCATGGAACGAAACGCATGTCGATTGGAAAGCCGTCGACGGAGTGCCAGCCGAACCTCCCGTCGATTCCACGATCTTCAACAAGGAAGGTTTCCGTGGAGGTCAGATCGAATCGGGCGACGACGTTGGTTTGTGGACCAGCATCGCTCTGAACGATTCGGGCAACCCTTCGGTGGCGTATTACGACAGGACAAACCGAGCCCTGAAGTACATCCGCAGGGTCGAGTCCAACTGGGAAGCGATCACAGTCGAAGCGAAGCCGATGTCGGACATTGGTCGTTATGCGAAACTGATGTTCGTCGGCGGCAAACCCACCATCGCGTACTTGTCCATCGAGCCTGGTCAAAACGGAGCGGTGACTTCGAAGATCCGCCTCGCTACGGCCACGTCGGCGACACCCAAGGAATCTGATTGGACGTTCGAAGACGTCGTGGTGGATCCGGCAACGCCTTGCCGCCCGACCTACTGCGACAGTTCCTCGGCGTGTATCATTTCGACAAACACGTGCGTGAAGAAGGAGACGACCTGCGACCCGAAGTGCAGCACGGGCACAGCGTGCGTCGATCTCGGTATGGGTGCCGCATGTTCAGATATTCGTGATGGAGCGACGATCGATACGTATCCCGATGCGGTCGGCGACTACATCTCGATGGCTCTCGATCCGTCGGGAGGCATTGGCCTCGCGTACTACGATCGCATTCACGGCAACCTCGTGATCGCCTCGAAGGCCACTGGCACATGGACGTCGACGATCATCGACGGACAAGCTGCAGATGGAACCAACACGGGCGACCGAGGTATCGGTGCGTCGCTGTTCATCGACGAAAAAGGCGACTGGCACATTTCGTACGCCGACGGTTTGTCCGAAGGCTTGATGTACGCGCAAATCACCAAAGGAACGACCGTGAAGCTCACGACCGTCGTCGACGATGGTTTGGGCATCAACGGAATGAAGCACGACGATGGCCAGCATCTCGTCGGTGACGACTCGAGCGTTTATGTCGGCTCGAGCGGCGAAATTCACATCACGTATCAGGACGCAACGGCGGGCAAACTGCGGCATGCCGTAGGTACACCGTCGGGTGACATGATCACGTGGAAGGTGTCTGTCGTCGCACAGGAGAACTTCGCGGGAGCGTTCTCGCGTGCGTTCGTCGCTGACGGCAAACTCATGCTCGCGAATTGGTGGCGCGCTGGCGGTGAAGAACCGAAAGGCGACGTTGCGATCGTGACGCCGTAGTTCATTACGACAAACTTCTCACGTCGAACCGAGGGGCTCGTTCGGGCCCCTCACCTGCCCCGACATTCAACCCAAACGCTTTATTTACGCAGCGATTTCGGTCGCTTTGTCGAGCAACATGTCGCGTGTTGCCGGACCATTCACGTTTGCCCGGACAGACGCAACCAGCTCCAAGAGTTCTTGCCGCGTTGCGAGGCCACCATCGAGCAGCGCACGCATATAGCCATCGACGGCACCCTGGAGTTTGGCGAGCTTCGAGTAGCTCGCGCCATTCGCTTGCGCGCTGAGCGATTCGTTCAACATCCGCTCCAGCTCGACCAGCATCTCTCCCTTGCGTCGCATGACACACCACTCCCTATCCGGCACAACCGTCCTTCGGGCACCGCACCACGCGGTTCCTCCGAGGCTCGGTTCATCGTCGCGCGCACTGAACAAGTGCACGTTGCGCCGGCATCTCGGTCCTTATCCAAGGCGATCATGAAGGGCCAAAATTTTGGTGAAGATTTTTT
>DAOMZH010001081.1:0-3804 GCA_035437985.1 Polyangium sp. (in: bacteria)
CATCGGCGTAACGAAGAACGCTGCGGAGTTTCGACGCGTGAACAAGTTGACGAGCATCTTGGGTGGGCTCGCGGTCTTCGCGATCGCCATCGTTTTCATCGTGCAATTTCGACCAAACGCAGGTCAGCAAGTGGTCAACAAGCCCAACTGCGCCATCGAAGTGCGAGGAGCATGCATTCCCACTCAGCACTGGGATGCATCGTACCGCATGCTGGCCCCTCGCGGCGCGGAACAAGCGCTTTTGAAGCAACTGCGCATGCGCAAGATGACCTCGGAAGGTCTCGTCGAACGCTACTTGCTCAACGAAGACGCCAAACGCCTGGGCATCACGGTGTCCGACGAAGATCTCAACGCGGAACTCCACGCCGGTCGCATGCACATCTCCGCGCCCATCTCGCCGATGAAACTCGCCGATGGCACGTCGGTGGAACCGACCAAAGTGTTCCCGTACTTGGGCCTCGGGCCGGACATGATTCGCTCGTTGAACGTCAAAAACAGGCAAACGGGAAAGTTTGACAAACCAACATACGAACGCGAAGTCCGCCTTGTCTCGAAGATGCATCCAACAGACTTCCGCACGTACCAGAAGGAAGAACTCATCGCTTCACGAATGCGCGACATCATTCGCTCGCGCGTGCAAGTGGGCGAGACGGAAGCGTTTGCCCGGTACTCGAAGGACAAATCCCAAGCGATCGTGTCGTATGTTCGGCTGGACAAACGTTACTACGCAGAGCTGGTTGCGGACAAGTCGACCAAGGCGATCGATGCGTGGGTTGCGCTGAACAAGGAAGAAGAAGAGCGCGTGTGGAATGCGCGCAAGGCTCAGTACACGCCGGAATGTCGCGTCACGCGGCACATCTTGGCGAAGGTGAATCAAGACGCCGCTGATCCAGATGCCGAGAAAGAAAAGGCGAAGCAGAAGATCAAAGAGGCGAAAGAGAAGCTGGAGAAGGGCGAGACGTTTGCCGATGTCGCCAAGGCGCTGAGTGAAGACGGCAGTGCCGACGAGGGCGGAATGCTCGGATGCGTGGGCAAAGGGAAGATGGTCAAACCCTTCGAAGAGGCGATGTTTGGTGCGGAAGCGGGGAAGGTCGTCGAAGTCGAGACGCAGTTTGGTCTGCACCTCGTGGTGGTCGACAAGATCGCGAAAGACATCGAGGCGGAGGCGCTGGGACGGGCCGAAGTCGACAAGGATATTTACTTGGCGCACGAGTCGGAGCGTTTGGCGGCGGAAGCGGCGAAGTCGATTCTTGCGGCCGTACAGGGCGGGAAGAAGCTCGATGAAGCCGTGACGCTCCACATCGCAGAGCTCGAAGCAAAAGCTGCAAAAGCTGCTGAAGAAGCTCAAGGCGACAAGAAGAAAGACAAAAAAGACGACAAGAAGAAGGACGACAAGAAGAAGGACGACAAGAAGAAGGACGACAAGAAAGAGGGTGAAGCGGCTGAGCCTCCGCCTCCGTCGCCGTTTGCGACGCACGAATCGCGTCCTGTCGTCGAGACGAGTTTGCCTTTCAACGCATCCGGAAGTCCGATTCCAGGAGCGTCACCCAACGCCAACGTTGCCGCGACGGCGTTCAAGTTGGAAAAACCGGGCGATGTGCCGAACGACATCGTGGAGCTGTTTAACGGCTATGCGGTGATGGTATTGAAAGAGAAGACGCCGGCCTCGAAAGAAGCGTGGGAAAAAGACCGCGCGCTGTTCATCATGAAGCTTCGGGCGGAGAAGCAAAATGACGCGCTCACGGCGTACATCGATCGATTGCGAAATACACTCGGTGCCGAGATCAAGTACGGCCCCGAATTCGTAAACGAACCCAAAGGCACGGAAGCTCCGGCCGAAGAGCCGCTCGAGTAAACACGACATGTTCCGCTGCATGATGCGTGTAGACGCATGTTGATTCATCACGACCTGGTTTTGTCGAGTGGACTGCCGGTGGTCGTCGTGCCGCAGTCCAATGTGCATCGAGCCGTTGCGGCATTGTTCTTGCGGGTTGGTGCAAGATACGAGACGCCCGAGACAAACGGTTTGTCCCACTTTCTGGAACACATGACGTTCCGCGGTACGCGCACGTATCCATCGGCGCACACGCAAGCGCTGGCGTTCGAGCGCCTTGGTGGAACGTTGTTTGCGGCAACGTCGGTGGATCATGGGGTGATGAGCATCGCGGTGCCGCCACGAAACTTCGAGCGCGTGATCGATCTGCTGGGTGAAGTGACGACGACGCCCCGTTTTACCGAGGTCGAGATCGAACGAGGAATCGTGCGGGAAGAGATCCTCGAAGACCTCGACGATGACGGGCGAGTGATCGATGCAGATGACCTAGCGCGAAAGCTGATCTTCGAAGATCACCCGCTGGGATATCGAATCACCGGGGGACTCGAAAACTTGGCGCGCTTCGACGAACCGATGTTGCGAGCGCATCACGCGCGTCATTACACCACGACAAACGCCTTGTTGTGCTTGGCGGGAAACTTCGACGTAAAAACGGGTGTAGCTGCAGCAGAACGAGCCTTTGCGACGATGCCGAAGGGCGCGAAGGTGACTTCTACGTCGCCAACGACAGGACAAACCAAAGCTCGCTTTCAGTTTGTGAAGAACCAATCGAGTCAAACGGATTTGCGGATTGCATTTCGGGCGGTGAGTGAGCACGACTCCAAAGAGCCAGCGGTAGAGATGCTCCTGCGGGTGCTGGATGACGGAATGTCGACGCGATTGTACGAGCGGATCTGTGATCGGCTGGGTCTTTGTTACGACGTGTCTGGAATGTTCGAGTCGTACGAGGACGACGGGGTGGTGGATATTTCAGCGGGGACGGCACACGAACGGGCGACGTTGGTGTTGAAGGAATTGTTTGCGTTGGTGGGCGAGCTTGCGGGGCATGGTCCGACGCAGGAGGAGCTGGACAAGGCAAAGGATCGGCATTTGTGGTCGGTAGAGGCGATGGAGGACGATCCGGAGGAAGTGGCGGGGTTTTATGGGTTATCGGCGTTGACGGAGGCGTCGCGGACGCCGATGGCGCGGCATGAGCGGCTGGCGGATGTGACGGTGGCGGATGTGCGCGATGCGGCGCAGCGCATTTTCTGTCCGGAGCGGATGGGCGTGGTGGCTGTGGGGATGTTGAAGAGGTCGGAAGAGACGAAGATGGAGAAGGTGGTTCAGGGATTTGGCAGGGCGTAAGAGCCGTGGCCGGTTTGGGGATCGAGTTGAATTTTGGTGAGGGGAAATGGTTTGGCAAAGCCGCGCAGTTTGACTTCGCCCGTCCTCCATTCGGCCAACTCGCGGGCGCGTGCGTTTATTTGTGTATTTGATGTATCCGCAGGATCCATATCGAGTACGCCGACCGCAACGCGGGGCTCCGGATCAGTCGTTGAATCCAAGCGGCTTTCTCGAAACGCCGCACCGAGACAAACACGATTGATTTCGATGCCGAGTACGCCAGCAATGGCGAGAACCTTAGTCAAGGATTCTTGCAATTGCTTTTTCGCCTGTTCCCAGCTGGAATTTGTCATGGTCTTTTTGCACTCGATGATATATGCGTCGACACGATCATCTGAATGACAAACGAAAAAAATCCCGTCGGCATCTTTGTCTCCCTGCAAAAACTGGAAATAGCCAGTTTTCTCAAGAAACCAAACAATGCAATGGGCGCCATCGGGATACGCCACTTCGAGGTGAGCTTTCCCCGCTTCGTTACGTTCGCTCACGATTAGGGAATGGGGGGGTACGACGAATTCGTACAAGGGTTTGTCATCGCCACGTTTTTCTTTGATCCAACGCTTGATGCGTGCGCGTAAATCCCCCGT
>DAOMZH010001082.1:0-3791 GCA_035437985.1 Polyangium sp. (in: bacteria)
CATTGCCGCCCGTGCCATTGCCGCCCGTGCCATTGCCGCCCGTGCCATTGCCGCCCGTGCCATTGCCGCCTGTGCCATTGCCGCCTGTGCCATTGCCGCCAGTTCCTGCACCGCCCGCGCCCCCGGCGCCTCCAGAGCCGCTCGATGTGCCCATGCCAAACTCATACGCGCCAATATCGATTGTCCCGACAACCGGACGCGGAGCCGCCGTGCCACTTGCTTCCACGGCATGTTGCGGCGGATGGAATTGCGGTGCGGCCAGGGGATTGGGGAATGGTTGTTGCGGCGGGCCCATGAGCATCGTCGCGCCCGCATCCACGAGCGGACTGGTCATCGCCAGGCGCACGTCATCGACGGCGACATTCATAAAACCCGGATCCGCACCAAGAATCGTGTTTGTCCAGGCCGTAGGAACGTTCGTCGAGCCATTGATGGCCCAATTGTTCGACCCTACGATGATACTGGACCCCGTCGTCCAAACCGCCTCGACTTGCCGCACCAGATTGACGACGCCGCCATCGAGCGCAAAAAACACGTTGTTATGAGCTTCGAGGCTCTCGATGCCGTCGAAAAGCCGAAACACAGCGCTACCATTCGGCAACGTGAGGACCGTGTTGTTCACGAATCGATATCGACCATTGCTTTGCCCCGTTCCATCGCCGCCAAAACGCACCACGGAAAACGTATTTCGTTTGCGCAGCACATTGCCCACGACTTGCGAATCTTCCCGCGCTTGGGTTTCCCCTACCCCTCCTGCTGGATCGGGCCCAATCAGCTCGAGCTCGTGGTATACGGCTCCTTCGATCCAGTTGTAATGGATTTCATTGCGCTCGGCCCGCGATTTCACGGAATTGCCGCCGTTCGCATCGTGCACATAACAATGCCGCATGCGAAAAACAGAACCTGGATAATCGACTTCGTTCGTGGCCATGTAGATTTGATGGTCGAACGTTCCTCCTCCACAATGGTGAACTTCGGTGTATTCGAGCAAAAGTGTGCCCGAACCGTTGTCGGCGCCGAGGATTCCTTGTTTGGGACAATCGTGAACGATGGAATCACGCAAGACGATATCGTCGGCATGATGGTAAAAGCAGCGCGATGTGCCGCCGGTCAGGTCGAGTCCTTCGAAGACGTAATGATTTGCGGCCGCTTCGATGGTATTGTTTCCGCCGCTGATCATGGGGCGTTTGCCATTGACGCGCATGCCCCGGATCGTGATCTTCGCGGCGGTGGTGCCGGGTTGATCGAACGTCACGCCACCCGGATAGGTTTGATCGCCAGTGACTTCGACAATATCTCCAGGTTGCAAGAGGTTGACGACATCGCCGAGGTTGGTGTAGGTTTTGCCTGGACCAACCTGGTACGTCGCGGCGAAAGCAGTGGAGCTGAAGGCGACGGATCCACAAAGGAACGCGCTAGCAGCCAAGAAACGAGAGCGAAAGAGGGGTATTTGGGCCATTGCCTCTTCTACGACATCTCGGGTACCGTGCAAAGGGGTATTTTTATTGTGGTTCGATTTCTTATTTATGGAAAGACGCAATCGGAGTTGGATTGGTCACGAGCATGATTTCGCGACCTGCGCGGAGGCCAAGGGCCATGAGGTCGTGGTTGGAGCGTTCCAGAAGTTTGTGACCGTCAAGCTTCGACCAAGCCCACACGATTAGGCGGGAACCTGCGCGGCGCGTTCGGTTTCGACTTGCATATCGCCTTGTTTTACGACAAACCCGAATTGATACCAAACTTCGACCATGTCCTCGTGGTTGACACTGCCGCCACCCGAGTGAAATGTGCCATCGGGGCGCGCCCAAGCGCTCGTAGTCGTGGCCGATGTCGACGCAAAAACATCGTCTGGGCGCTGCGTTGGCCACCAAGTATTGGGGCTGCCTTTGCGACAATCGGCAAAATCGGCATGCCACGGCAAGGCCATTTGCCGCGAAAAATGCCCCGGACCAATCTGCTGCGTTTCGCCCCAGTATTGGCTCATCGCCTGCAAATTCAAACGAAATGGCTCGATGAAGAGCGCCGGATTGCGAATCTGCCAGCCGACTTCGATCCCTGGAAAAAATGCTCCACCAGCAGCACTCTCCAAATTCGCCTTGTCGAGACCGTGTGGCGTGATGGTGGGCAGCGGCGGCAATCGCGTATTCGACACGAATTGCCCCGCAGCCCAATTTCGCAACAAACCATACTGCGTGCGCGTGACCGCCAAACGCTGAACAGCGGGCGTGGACGAACCTGTATCATCCCCGTATTGTCGCGGCATCGTCCCCGTGCTCGTGCCCGCGTTCACGGGAGCGCGCATCGATGCGAAATATGTCTGTCGCGTTTTCCGATATTGCGTCGAGCGACTGCCGAGGGTTGGCGAAATCAAACCATCGTGGCGACTGATCGCTCCTGACGTCACCCAACGATAATCATAGCCGCGCCTGTAGATATGTTGAACCTCGTCCTCGAAGAGCGTAACGATATTCGGAAATTCGGCCGGTCCCGCGTCTTGGTAATCGGCGGCCAATTGCGCCACCCGAAACAACTGCCCCCCTGCCTTGTAAAGCGCATTGTCTTGGGGAATCGGGAGTTGTCGGACGGCCATATCGTACAGAAGGTCATACACGGTGACCACCGATGCGACAGCTGGCGCGAAATCCGGCGGGGCCACGAGGACCCACGCGCCGCCCGCGTCATCGACAGGAATATCGACCGACCCTCCATTGCCATCATCGACCGTGACGACCGCCGTGATGGGACCATCCGAAACATCATCGAACCAATTGTCGTTGTTCGCAAATGAACCCATTTGTGGAGCAGGCGAAATGCTCGAAGCCGCCAAACCTTTGCCTCCAATCACGATCAGCCGTCCCGCAGCGTCCGTGCGTATTTCCCCGAGATAATCAATGACCGGGCTGCCACTCGTATTGAGCGGATACGTCTCCGACGCCGGATCGCTGCTCGTGCCGACCCGAAATTCGACCGGGCCGAGTGATCTGCCCGAAATCGAGCGCGAGCCAAAATCAATTTCGAGGGTGCTGCGATCCGTGACGCCGGCATTGCGCAACCCCGAGGGCGCTTGATTTTCGCCCCGAAGTCCACTGAACTGATGAAAAGAAGCTTTCTTGTTCGCCAAATGGGCCTTCCAAGAAATAGCCAATACGCCAGGCGAGTCCAGGGTCACCTCGCCAACCGGCGTCAACAAGCTATCAATCCATTGATACTCGAAAATGCGAAATCGCGCGGCCTGAGGTTTGATCTGGCCATTGACCTTGTAAGGCGGTGCCGTGGTTCCGGGCGCATCACCAAGTGGTCCGTACCCTGGCGCTTCGGGGCCAATGAAATACGTATTGGACGGTGCGTTTCCTACCCGCGCTATGCCAATGGCCGGATGAATGCGGTAAATACTGCCCAAGCCGACGTTCGTCGCGGCGGAAGCTCGCTTGCCCACGAGGGTGGCAGCCGATGCCGCCAGACCCCCCACGAGAATACTGCGCCGGTTGGCTAAACCCGTGTGCCGTTTGTCGGAGTCGAGCTCGTCATTCGGGTTCTCGTTCGTCTCTGTTTCGAGATTCGTGGATTCCGTACGCGTCACGTTTGCTCTCCTGGATGAAGGCCCATCGGATTTGTGGTGGTGCATCGAATAACACCTTGGCGGGGCGTTGGTCAATGAAAATGAAGGGCCTTGGTAGATTTTCCACGAGCCCCCGACGTTTTGGGTTGCCCACCAACATGCGGGAAATGGCGCCCACGTCGTGCGGGAGATAGCGAATTAAAATGGGACAATGTTCCGGCTCGGTTGCCTC
>DAOMZH010001083.1:0-3775 GCA_035437985.1 Polyangium sp. (in: bacteria)
GGATGGAGCGATGAGCGGACAAACCAAGGAGTCACTGGGGACGCCTTTGTACATGGCGCCCGAGCAATTCCTGATGTCGGCAAACATCTCTGGCGCCACCGACGTCTTCGCACTCGGCCTCATCTCGTTCACGATGCTCGTGGGCAAACCTTACTGGCTCGAAGAAACGCTGCGGGCGGGAGCGGCCGTGGCGTTCGCGCTGCATGCATGCAAAGGGCCTCAAGAGAGCGCCGTGCAACGAGCAGCCAAGTACGGAGTGACGTTGCCTCAGGCATACGACGACTGGTTTTTCCGGGTCACTTCGCTGAAATTGGATCAGCGATACCAGTCGGCAACAGCCGCCATCACCGATTTGGCACAAGTCCTCGGCATACCTCTGCACATAGAGCAAGCCCCCATCAGCATTACTGGTTCAGGGGCAACTCGAAAAATTACCTTGAGCGGAGGTGTCACCGCGCAATCGATCCTTTCCGCATCGGGTCTTCAGGTGCCGCCTCCTCCTCGAGCATCCATGGGCTCGATTCCCGGGACGAACACGCCGTTGCAACCCGTGCTCACGCCCATCGGAAGTGGATTGACAAACGCCGATGTGCCTCCAGCACCGGCGAAAAAACCCGTTCTAGCGATCGCGGGTGCAGCTGTCGCCACCCTGCTTCTCGGCGGGTTTGTCGTGTATCAAGTCGTTTCTTCTTCGTCCGTTGCTGCCGTCCCCGAACCCGCGAGCACATCGCCCGCCACGAGTGCAAGTGCGTTTGTCGCCGAACCAGACGTCAAACCTATGCCTAGCGAACAGGCAACACCTGAACCAGCAGCGTCGAACGCGGAGATCGATCTGGACGACGACAAGAACACGTCGAACAAACCGACCAAGGTTGCCGCGCCCGCGCCCGCTCCCGGTCCCGCTCCGGCCCCAACGACCAAGACCACGGCGACGACTCGTCCCACCGCAACAACGACGTCCTCCACCAAAAAGCGCCCCGGTGGCGGCATCTGGAACAACGACTGAGCGAGCTCGCGTCGAGGGTCGGATCTGAACGCGGGTGGTTGCCTGGTGTATTTCGACGTTTTTTCAGCGCGAACCAATGCGGAGCAGCACCACTTTGACCGTGTCGATCAAAATCGAGAGATCGAACGAAATCGACATGTTCTTCAAGTAAAACAAATCGTACTCCAGCTTTTCGCGGTGATCTTCGAATGCTGCACTGTATCGCGATCGCACCTGGGCATGACCGGTCAGCCCAGGTTTGACGAAGAGCCGCTGATGAAAATAGGGAATGCGTTCTTCGAACTCCGCCACGAATGCTGGACGTTCGGGACGTGGTCCAACCAAACTCATCTCGCCTTGGAGGACATTCCACAACTGCGGCAATTCATCGAGGCGCGTGCGCCGAAGAAACGCCCCGACCCTGGTTACGCGCGGGTCATTTTCGGCTGCAAATTGGGGCAAACCATCGGCCTCCGCATCCATGCGCATGGAACGAAACTTGTGGATCCAAAAATGTCGCCCACAAACCCCCACGCGCTCTTGCGAATAAATCACCGGACCGTGCGAAGTCAATTTAATGGCCAGCGCCGCGAGCAACATCAAGGGCCAGCTCAGCAATAAACCAAGGCTGGATCCCACGACATCCAGCAGGCGTTTGAGCAAAATCGTTCGGGTCGAGAATCGATACCCGTCGGCAAAAACGATCTGGCTCGGGCGAAGTTCCGTCGAATAGACTTTGCCGGAATACTTTTCATAAAAATCGGCACCTTCTTCGATTTCCACGCCCTGAAACTTCAGGTCCAGCAAATCCATGACTGGCAATTGACCCCGCCGATCGGCTTGGCAAACCACGATATGCCGTACGTCCTGAACCACCGCGGCAAATCGCAATTGCGTCATCGTTCCAACGATGTCGGGCTTGTCATAAAAAAGAAATGCCTCCTCGTCGGCCACGAGCCGCCCCACATAACGCACGCCCGTCTCCGGATCACCCGCGATTTCCGCACAGGCTCGCGCCAAAGGCCCCGAACCCAAAATGAGCAATGAAGGACGCCGTCGCTTTTTCAACCACCATTCGCCAAGTCCAATACGTAATGACGCGAGCAGAAGACCCGCCACGAAAAACGTCGCCAGCAAAATCCATGGCCGACGATGGGCATCCGCGAGTGTCCACGGCAATACGAACCAAACCACAGCTCCTGCCAGCACCAGCGCGCTGAAAAGACGCACGAGCATCGCTTGGTGCCGTTCGTGTCGGACGGGCCCGTAAAGACCGTGATAATAAAGAGAAAGCTGCGCGACGAGGGTAATGGTCAGAGCGTCGAACAGACGATCGATATGCACCACCCGCTGCCAGCCTAGCCCTAGGCTTGTCGCGGCGAAAATGCTCGCCCCAAACAGAACCGCGTCTATCAACCACACAAGTGCTCGACGACGCGACCGAAACAATTCGAGCATGAATGTCCCCCACACCGAATCGAGGGTGATTTCATCCCCGAGGTACACGAATGCCCTCCGAGACTCGTCACCGCCGAGTTCGATTGCGATATGCTCTGGATTACATTATGCCGAGCGAGGGCAATTCGCCAGGGGTGAGGTCAGATACATTCCAGACCTCGGAATTGCCGATGTGGTTTGGGCAGAGTTCGCGGGAATTTAGTTTGGCAGGGGCGTACTTCCGCCGTCGTGGCTCGTGCCATTCGTATCGGACGGATCGGGAAGCGTGACGACCGGGCCATTGGGATCGAGCGGGGGAGGCACGGTGGAGCTGCTTGTGTCTTCCGTTTCGGCGAAAGCTTCGATAGCGACGATGCGTTCGCCGTCGTCGACGTTCATGAGCCGCACGCCTTGGGCATTGCGACCTGTTTCGCGAATTTCCGAGGCTCGGGTGCGCAGGGTTTGTCCACGATCGGTCACGAGCATGATTTGATCGGACGGACTGACCATCGCTACACCGACGACCGGGCCGTTTCGTTCGCTCGCGTCGATGAGAATGACGCCTTTGCCGCCGCGGCTTTGCAGACGGAATTCGTCGAGCGCCGTTTGCTTGCCATAACCACGTTCGCATACCGCAAGCACGCGATCGCGCCCGCTGCCCGTGACGCACAAGCCAACGACTACGTCGCCTTCGTTCAGCTCGATGCCCTTCACGCCCATTGTTGCCCGTCCGGTCGGACGAACGTCTTCTTCGGAGAAACGAATCGACATGCCTTTTTGGGTGGCGATGAGGAATTCTGCTTTTCCGTCGGTGATGGCGGCCGAGAGCAATTGGTCGTCTTCTTCGATACGGACACCAATGATGCCTTTATCGCGGAAGTTCTCGTATTCGTCGAGCGCGGTCTTTTTGATTTGACCGCGTCGGGTCAACGTCACGACGAACCAACCGGCCTCGACTTTCGTGACTGGGCAGATGGCGGCGACTTTTTCGCCGGGCTCCATGCCGACGAAATTCACGATTGCGCGACCTTTGGCATTTCGGGCGGCAAGAGGGATCTCGTAGACCTTCTTGACGTAGACTTTGCCTTTTTCGCTGAAGAAGAAAACGTAACTATGGGTGGACGCGACAAACAATTGGTTGACCCAATCTTCATCACGCGCTTCCATACCGACCATGCCTTTGCCACCACGTTTTTGTGCGCGATACGTCGATACCGGCGTGCGCTTGACGTAGCCCAAATGGCTGATGGTCACGACCATGTCCTCTTCTTGAATCAGATCTTCGACCTGAATCTCGGCTTCCGTCGGCACGATTTCCGTGCGCCGTTCGTCGCCATAACGCGTGCGAATATC
>DAOMZH010001084.1:0-3765 GCA_035437985.1 Polyangium sp. (in: bacteria)
GTGGAACCGCTCATCGCCTTGTCGGTGGCGTATGTGGGCGTGGAAAATCAATTCGTCAAAGACGCGGACAAACGATGGCGGATCACGTTTCCTTTTGGATTGATTCACGGGTTTGGATTTGCGGGAGCTCTGGGCGAAATTCAATTACCCAAAGCGGATGTGCCGAAAGCCTTGCTCGGTTTTAATCTTGGCGTCGAAGCGGGGCAAATCGCAACATTGGCGGTGGTTTTGCCGTTGATCGCTGTGGCGCGGAAACGAAAATGGCTGGACGACCGCGGCGTGCGCAGAATGAGCTGGGCCATTGCCGTGTTGGGACTCGTGTGGTTTGTCTTGAGAATCGCGGCGGGTTGAGCGTTTCAGCGGTTCATTCGGGTAGCCACAACAAACCCTCCATGATGGGTTCGAGGCATGCGACGACTTGGCCCGCGACGTCGTTACACGTCATTTTTTGCAAACAATTCTGAAAAACGTCGCGCCCCTGCTCATTCATCGCGCCTATCGCACGCGACAAATGAATCTTCAATCGGCCTTCGAGCAGCGCGGAGCATTCCGTGACATTCGAATCGGAACACCGCGCAACGCTCGAACAAATCGTCGCCATGACGGGAACAACGTCCGCATTTGCCGCCTCGCACGCATCGAGCGCTTCGGCGCCACAACGCGCGACGGCCGCTGCGTATTCACGCGTGAATGGATCACCATCGAATTGCTCGAGAGCGACGCGCGAACATCGTGCAGTTTGTCGGAGCATTTTCGGTGCGGCATATGTTCGAGCTTGCAGACATTTCTCGAGACCTGGCATAGCCCGGGACGTACCTGCGCGCCGATGCAAGGCGTCGAGGTATTCACACCAGGCCCGCTGCGCTTCTCGTTGTTCAAGCGAATCCGTCGATTCCACGAATATCTGGGCTTCTTCCGTTTGCAAAGGAACGGCTCGGCATTGCGCGGACGACGGATTCGATGGCGGCGCGGAGGTGCAACCAACAGAGAAAAACGTCATGCACACCATACCGATCGACCAACGACGAATGATTCTCCTCACGTGCGTCCAACCTTCCTGGGACAAACCCCATTTGAACATTTGGGGCTTCAGATCGCCTGCGGCGTCTTGCGCCCCAAACCCCATTTGAACATTTGGGGCTTCAGATCGCCTGCGGCGTCTTACGCCCCAAACCCCAGTCCGCAATGGGCAAAGGTCGGGCCTACGTGTTGGGCAGTTTGGGCACTGCGTTCATCCTACGAGCATCCGCCATTTGTAAATTTCGGGCGGTTCGTCTCGGCCAATCGCCAAGCGTGGTACGTTCAGAGGGTCCACCGTTGCCGACCAACAAAGTCCCGTCGCATTGGTAAATCCCAGGTCGAATCCGGCCAGGACAGCAGCGCGACGAACCGATCCGTTCACCGGATGCCCCACCGGATACCCAATGGTGCGAACATCCGCCCCCAATACATCGTGCAAAATCAGACGTGATTTTCGCAAATCGAGAACCACCTCGTCCGGCGCGAGCGTCGCGAGCACACGATGGGCGTGCGAATGCGCGGCGACCGCCATACCTGCATCTTGCAAAGCTCGAACATCCCGAAAACTCAATATCGTCTCTTGGGCGATTTTCTTTTCCTCGGCCGCGGTAACCGTCACGTTCGTCGCCCGTTCGAGGTCCTCGAAGAATCGATGCAAGTCCAGGTTTTTCGTGTCTTTGACCAGACGCAACAAATGGCGATGTGCCGAGCTGATGCCGGATTGCACGTCGAGAATCATGGGAAATGGGTAATGCAGCCGAATTTCGGGCGAACGACATCGACGCAAAAGCAGATGAATTCGGTCCCACCAGAAAAGACGGCCCGCATCGGGAAATGCCGTAGGAATGAAAAACGTCGCCGGAACCTGCATTCGTTTCAAAATCGGTAAAACAACGTCGCGGCATTCGGCATATCCATCGTCGAAAGCCACCATCACCGGATTTCGCGGACTCCGCCGACCCTGGAAAAACCCCCGCACTTCGTCGAGCGACACAATGGTCCCCACCGCGCCAATCATGTCGATTTGCTCGGCCAAACCTCGAGCGTCGATTTCCCGCACATCGGGATCCAGTTCTCCGATTATTCCGGAATCACCAATGCGGTGATACGTCAGCACAGTTAGGACGGACAAACCCGCTCGGGCCCGTAGCCGAAGCAGACGATCCAGAAGCTGTAAATCATGTAGGTTACGCGCAGCTTGCGCGCGCACGGAACGGCCCGACAATAAGCCAACGGATAACGATGTCACGAGTCGTGGCTTAGCACACCATTCTAATCGGTTGGGGGAGAAAATGTGCGTGATGCATTTTGGCGTTGTGCTTGGGGTTGACGTGAGGCAATGGGGACGATTGTGGGGTTGGATGTTGTGGTGGAGGTGGAAAGAGGGCCTTGGGGTGGGAAGTTAGGGTCGAAATTCAGCGTGAGTTTACGGAATATGCAGACGCTTTTGGCTTGAGCGCATTTTCCGGTATGATTGTGACGTGTTTCCGACCGAGCCACTTCCGGAGCGCATCGGCGCGTACAAGATCGTACGGCGTGCGCAGGGTATTGGCTCGACGCGTGTGTATGTGGCTCGCAAGGACGGGCCGATGGGCTTTGCGCGGCTCTACACGCTGAAGCTGGTGCCGAACACGGGTGAAGGAGATGCGCAGTTTGCCCAGGAACTGGCGCGCGAGGCGGCGATTTGTTCGACGTTGAATCATCAAGCGATTCAGCGGGTGATCGATTTTTTCGAGCACGACAAGGACTTGGTTTTGGTGCTCGAACATATCGAGGGGACGACGTTGGAGCGGCTTTCGTCGTACCTTGGGCAAAACAAGAATGCGTTGACGGACGGCGCGAAGGCGTACATCGGGCGCGAGGTCGCATCGGCGCTCGTGCATGCGCATGCGGCGCGAGACGAAAATGGCAAGCCGATGCCGATCGTGCATCGCGGATTGCATCCGGAGCATGTGCTCGTGGGTTGGGATGGTCAGGTGCGTTTGACGGGATTTGGGTTGGGGAAGATATTGGGGCGCAGTCCGGACACGGTGGTGGCGAATCGAAATATGGCGCCTGGATACCGGGCGCCGGAGCAATTACGTGGCGAAACGGTGACGCCGAAAGCCGATGTTTATGGTTTGGGATTGTTCATGTGGGCCCTGTTTTCTGGACAAACTCCGTCCGAAAAGGGAATCAAGCCCCCGAAATTGGCAACGGTGCGCGGTGATTTATTAAAAGCCGTGGCGACAGCCATCGATGCGGCGCTCGAAACGTCCGTGGACAAACGGCCGGCATCGTGTCGCGAAATCGAAATGGCTCTGGGAATGGTGCCGGGCATTGAATCGGGACGGGAAGAGCTTTGCGACAAACTGGATGGATTACGCGAGACCAAGCCCAATCCCGACAGTGCTGCACGTCCGTCGATACCTTCGGCGACGCGTGCGCGCATTGCGTTGCAAAGCATCAGGCCGTCGCAACCGGCAATATCGACGAAAGAGCGGCTTTCGACGGTCCCTCCAGCTCCTCCGCAATCGGTTCGTCCGATGGGGTCATTGCCTCCCATTCTTTTCGACGACGTACAGCCAAAATCAGTTTATCCGCTTCTGAAGGCCCTGGCGGACAAAGTGCCCAAAGACGGGGGAATTCCCAAAGCTCCACGATTGCCCCAAGTGGAAGTTCCGCCGGCGTCGAGTCCTGGGGCGCAATCCGAGCGAGCGCCACGGTCTGGGGCTCCAAAACTCGCTGTTGCCGCGCCGCTCGAAT
>DAOMZH010001085.1:0-3764 GCA_035437985.1 Polyangium sp. (in: bacteria)
TTGGAGCAGCCTGCACCGCTTGCGCCACAGGTTGCGGCGGTGGGGCGACCTTCAGAGGCGCCGGGGAACCACAACCCAGGAGCGTCAAGGCGACTCCAATCAGCGTATGGCGGACGAGTGGGGACGCAAAGGACATCAGCCCCATGATATCCTCGTGGGGCTGGTTTGTCACGCTATGAAAACGTGCGGGGGCGGAGCCGTCGATATTCGAATCAGTCGCGGCTGGCGGTGACCACGAAGTGTTCGCGCATCGCCGCGACTTTGGATTCGTGGCGAACGTGAATATCGTAGCGACCAGGGTGCGTCACGGCAATACGCACCGGCACACCCTTGCCATGATGTTGCGTAAAACGATGAACGCAGCGACTTTCCAAACAATGCATTTCGTCGGCTTCGCTCTCGATTCCATTAGCCGCGGGCAAACGGACCCGCACATTCGTGGGAACGTCCAAATGCACGATCGCTGGTTCGTCCGCGTGATGATGCGTTTGCAATTCGAGCGACGTCCACACATGCCCCGAATCTGGAAGCGCGACGTTGCGCTCTTCGACGCGTACCATGGGGTCAGGGTTTGTTCTGCCAAGCTTGTTCGTTGCAAAAAACAACGCACCTGCAGCGATTGCGGCCGCGGGAATCATGAAGACGAGCCACGAATGACGATTCGCTTCATTTCGGCGCTGGGGCACTTCCTTTTTCGGCGCCGTCTGGACTGACGAACCTTCCGGCAACCCCGCCATTGCCCGCTCGATGAGCGCCGTCGAAGGTTCGACCTTACGCAGCGCTTGCATGTCTTTGTGAATCACCTCGGGAAGGGGCGGTAGTTCATTGTTGCTCACGCGGTGGACTCCTTTCCTTCCTTCTTGGATTCATTGATCGTTTTGACCCCCAACTTTTCGTACGCTTCGCGCAAACGAACCCTCCCCCGTGCGTGACGACTTTTGACGGTACCCTTAGGAATTCCAAGGATTTCCGATGCTCGCTCGTAACCAATTTCTTCGATGTCGCAAAGGACCACGACCGCCCGAAACTCTTCCGGCAAGGTTTGCAAGCAACGCAGCAAAATGTCGTGGTTTTGACCCTCCGCCAGCAGACTCTCCGGCGTCGTCGTATCGGCTCGATCCGCGCCAAACCCCAGCGCACTCGAACACGCATCGACGAACTGCGTAAATAGTCCTTTGCGTCGAGCTTCCGTGCGTCGCAATTCGAGGTGTTCGTGCCACGCAATTCCACAAAGCCAAACCCCGACGTCACTTCGTCCCTCGTACGACGCCGCATTCACATATGCCTTGACGAGCGCATTCTGAAACAAATCATCGGCTTGGTCCTGGCGCCCCGTGAGGCTCAGACAGAATCGAAACAGTCGTGGCAATGCCGGACGAACTACGGATTCGAATTCGGCTCGACCTTTGGACATGGTCATCGCCGCCGCATTCGTATCCGAGTTTGTCGATGCAGACGATGAAGACGACGCAGACGAAGGCTCTTGCGTCTTGGAGCGGAGCTTTGAACTCCACTTGGGAAACACGTAAGGCGGGCCGTCCAGACTCACGACCCGCGGCTCCATCGAAATTTGCATGCCGACCAGAGACGGAACGACTTCATGCAGGGTTCCGCGGAACCTAGCTCGGCGATGAAGATTGTGCAAGTTCGGGTTCCCACGTGCGGTTTGACCATCGGATCCCGGGCCAAGCAACTCGCGCGACGAAAAAAAAGTGGGCGCATGACGCGATGAACGAACCTTCATGACGCGTCTCATGGACGTTACGGAGGGGTATCGGGAACCAACCTGCGCTTCGTTCCGTCTCGTGCTTCGGGTCGCACAAGGCGAGAGGTATCTCGCAAACGTGCCGCCAGATGCTCGCCAACGGAGATGCTTTTCATGGACCAGCCGGAGCAAACAAATACTGGGGCACGCACGTCATCCTTCAAAGATGACCTCGTCTCGGGCTTTCTCGTTTTTCTCATTGCGTTGCCACTTTGCCTCGGCATTGCAATGGCGAGCGGATTTCCGCCCGTCGGTGGCATATTGACGGCTGCTGTCGGCGGGATCATTTCCACCTGGATCGGCAGTGCCCGTCTCACCATCAAAGGTCCCGCTGCAGGTCTCATCGTCATTGCCCTTGGGGCGGTGACCGAGCTTGGGGCCGAAGGTGGAAATGGATATCGAAAGGCGCTCGCGACCATTGTCGTAGCGGCTGTTGTTCAAATTGTCTTCGCGCTCGTGCGAGCTGGCGCGCTCGGGGATATTTTTCCTTCGTCGGTCGTGCACGGGATGCTTGCCGCAATCGGCGTCATCATTTGTTCCAAACAGGTGCACGTAGCGCTCGGCGTCAAACCCGAAGGCAAAGAGCCGCTGCACTTGCTGCTCGAAATACCGCACAGCATATCGGAATTGAATCCCGAAATCACGTTCATCGGGGCCGCGAGTTTGGCCATTCTTTTTGCAATGCCGCTCTTGGCGAAAAAAATAGAGTTCGTCAAGAAAGTCCCAGCGCCCCTCATCGTTCTGGCCATATCCATTCCGCTCGCCTACGTCTTCGACCTCGAACACGAACACACGTATTCGTTCTCGATTACGCACCATGATTACAAAATCGGCCCATCGTTTCTCGTGAACCTGCCGGGCAATCTTTTGGCCGCTGTAACGACGCCCGACTTCAGTGCCATTCTGTCGGGTACGTCAATCAAATACATCGTGATGTTTGCCCTGGTCGGGAGCATCGAGAGTTTGCTCAGCGCCAAAGCTGTCGATATGCTCGACCCGGAAAAACGAAGTTCGGACCTCGACAAGGATCTTTTGGCGACGGGCGTGGGCAATTTGATTGCTGGTTTTATTGGTGGTTTGCCGATGATTTCCGAAATCGTCCGCAGCTCGGCCAATATCAGCTACGGAGCGAAATCGAAGCTGTCGAACTTCTTCCACGGAATGTTCCTGCTGCTCTTCGTGGCGTTTCTGCCCGGCCTGATTCATCGCATTCCGCTCGCAGCACTTGCAGCGATGCTCATCTTCACGGGCACGCGTCTCGCTTCGCCCACCGAGTTCACCAAGACGTACAAGATTGGTCCGGAACAACTCGTCATTTTCTTGACCACGATGTTCGTGACGATTGCGACGGATTTGCTCGTTGGTGTTGCGTTGGGTCTCGTCATGAAGATACTCATTCACCTCGTCAACGGCGTTCCATTTGCAGGTTTGTTCAAGCCGACCGTCGAGGAAATCGTGGATTCAGAACGCGTGGTTCTTCGCGTCAAACACGCGGCCGTGTTCAGCAACTACCTCACGATCAAGAAGCACATCCTGAAGCATGCGGACGCCAAGCTCGTCGTCGTGGATTTCGACGATGCACGCCTCGTTGATCATACCGTGATGGAGAAGCTGCACGAGCAAGAAGATTTGTTCAAGCGTGCCGGTCGCAAGCTCGAACTCTGCGGTCTCGATGGCCACAAGAGTTTGTCCGCGCACCCGCTCGCCGCACGCAAGAAGGGGGCCGTCGCAACTCCGACGTGATCGTTTGCTCTCCAAGGAAAAACGCTCCGCCAAGCGCAAGGTTTTTGGCGGAGCGTTTTTTTGTTGGCAGCCCGTTGAATTGTCGTCGCGAGCAGACAAATAAACGGGCTGTTAGGGACAACCAATTCGTGCCGAAGCCAAAGCGACGTCGTCGATCCAGAGGGTCATATTTTGCCCCGCATAATCTTCCCAGCCCAATTTGAAATCGGTCAAGGTCGGTTTCCAATTGGGTTTTTGATTGATCCACGCTTGGTCG
>DAOMZH010001086.1:0-3761 GCA_035437985.1 Polyangium sp. (in: bacteria)
AACAGATCCCCCTCAGCCACCCAGGACCACTCGAGATTCCACGTCATTGCGTTGTGCGAGCATCGATTCCGCGACGAACTTGAGCCGCCGTTCGTGTACGACCCGCGCGAATGTCCGCAAGTCCTTCCTCGAACGCCGCCATCTCTTCGACTGTGGCCTCCACAATCGGCGCGCCATGAACCGCGTCAAGAACAGGATCCATGTCAACTTCGGCGATGGGCTTCATGTCCATGGTCATGACGATACTACCTCGGTATTGCAAATCCACCACTTTTTGCGTAGCGCATCCCAACCTGAAGAGCCCGGACGAACCCCAAGTTGCTTGCAGAAAAGACCAATTGAAAATGGGCAATGTACTCAACTTTTCGTCCTGTGACGCGGCTTCGCTGTCGCACTTCTGGATGCCTCCATCACGTCAACGGTTCTGAGATACTCGGCCCTTTCAGCAACGTACTCGTGCATGATGACACTCCGAAATACCGTCGGCGAAAGCATTCGCCCAATCTCGATAACGAGCGCGACGGGTGCTGTCGTCACCAAATGAATGCTAGCCGAAGGCCACTCCGACTGGATCTTGGATAGGACCTCATTCACCTCGCGGATGGCTTGGGACGTCTCGAGCGGTGGCTCCAGTCGCTTCTGATTGCGCTGCCGCAAACGAACAATCCGAGCAGCCCCGAGTTTGACCATAAGCGGCGTCAAAACACCCCAGCCTAGTTCGCGCGCTCCTTCAATGGCGAGTACGATATCGGCCCCCTCTATGGCATTTAGGTGGTCCTCGCGCACGTAAATACTTGTCACCGGAGGTTTGCCAACCTCGGGCGAGGAGAATGGAACCCACTGTCCCTCTTGCAAATGATCGACCACGATCGAAGCGCCGCGTACTTGATCATCCAATCGCCTTCCTACAAGCAGGCCGACCGTATAGGGCATCATGCCGAAAAGATGAATTCGCCCGCGCATTTCACGTGTTACGTGAAGAATGGCTTCGTCAATCATGTCAACCAGCTGACGCAGGGTCTCAGAGTCCGACAGCTGCTGCCGAAGGTTTCGCCACGGCTCCGCGGGCGATTTGTGGACCAAAGAAAACCGCCATGGTTCGGGTAGCTCGAGTTCCGCGTCAAATTGGAGCACGAGCGCCCGGTCGTCGCGACGTCCACGCACGATGACGAGCACGCGGTTGTGGTCAACCTCAAATTCTGGTGGTGGGTTGCCGTTCTTGCGCAGGAGGTCGCGCGCAATGCTGATACCCATACCGAACCGCTGGACAAACCCAAGGATCTTCATCGCTTCGGCGACATGAGGATTGCGATAATCCGTAATGCCAGGTTGCCCAAAGTTGTCGCGATTGACCATTCCAAAGGGACCACCTGGACTGTGGATCTCAATTCGATCCGAAAACCAATACACCCGTACAGGTGCATTCGTGTGTTCATACGTGCGATGTAATACCGCATTGCGTATGAGTTGCTGAAGCGCTGCCCGAGGGTAATCGGCCGTGCGTTGTTCAGTGACGCCCGAGGTTAAATCGACCGAAGTCGTAAGATGCGCGTCGATCTTTTCGTCGATACGACGCATGACCTGGTCCAGTCGGCCCTCCGCAATCGTCTCGTCCATGACAGGATCCGAATACTCTTGACCGCGAATACGTAGGAACTGGACATAAGCTCCTGGGAGCCACTCCCGTGAAGTCCGCCCCAGAACCAACATACCCAATACCGTCGGTATCGCATCCTCTCGCGACACGATCATGCGACTTGCCGACAATCGCTCTTCATAACTGCGACCATTCGCCGCCAGAATCTCTGGAGCAACCGCGGCGGGCAAGTAGTCCCCTTCGTAAAACGAACGATCGAGCACGTTCAGCGAGGCCGATGGGATCGAATGAAGATCAAACGGTAAATCGCGATTACGACGTTTTTCATTCAGAATACGTTCGTCCGAGCTAGAGGCAATCACACGACGAGGGCCGGTTCGGATCCAAATACGCCCCTTGTAACTGACGGGGGGAGCATCCGCAGGATGAACGGTGACGACAGCAACATCCGCGCCCTTTAGGTGCCGCTTCTCAACCAGCAATGTCGGCGGAGGTAAAATGTTCCCGTCGGTTTTCATGTCCGCAAGCGTCAGAAGAAGCCGATCTGTAATAGGCAGGTTACATGGAGTTCCATTATCTCGAACTCCGACAAACAGAACCCCACAACGATTGCTCCCCGCCATATCATTCGCGAATGCGCAAACTGCCTGACGTCCTTTATCTGGAGCATCTCCAGACCAGCTTTCCTTGCGTTCCGCGATTTCAGACTCGACGTCACCAAGGAGTTGTTCGAGCTCGAGGTCGGTATAGCGCATGGTGGTAGAAACTCGCATTTCAGGTCGATGTGGTACGCTTCAGTCGTGCCATCAGCTGGTCAATCTCGATTTCGAGACGGGTGATCGCCACATTGGGGTCGACGCCTTCTCGGCCCTGCATTTGCGCAAGTATTTGGAGATGTTGCCGCATGATGGCAAGTCGACCCACAACTTCAGAAATCAATGCGTTATTTACGGGTCGCACAACGGGTGTGCGCAATAGGCGAACATAAATGGAAGAGGGCACTGGCTTTCTGTGTTTTGGATCGTACTCGTCATAATCCAAGTACAGAGTGTCCAGGCCACATGAAGCAGCGGCGCTTTGCATATACGATCCCATCGGCTTCGTACCACCGGTCACTTCCACTGCAATGGGAGTGGTCGAACCCAAGAGCTGGATCGCGTTTTCCATCGCAACCCCGATTTCTTCAATTCGGTTGCGATCAAACGGACGCGTTGCAATAGCATTTGCGGGTAGGCCAGCATAGGCGTGGACATCATCGACGAAACGCGCCGTTTCCGCAGTGTGCAAAACGACCAGTTTTTCTGCTTCGGTAAAACGAGTGGCCAATATCGTCGTATCTGGAGTATACCCAAGGAGTGAAATGAGTGCTGGGTACCGTCCCATGTTCCGTGCGTCGGGGTATGTCGCAATGAATCGCGCGCGAAGATGCTGCAGGATCAGTGGAACAATCTCGACCGAAAACACCGCCAATGCACCCTGAGCGTCCTGTGCGTCCAACAGCGCGAGCCATCGAGCCGTGATCTGCGAAAGTATCAACTCCATCGAAGTCCAGAGCCTCTCAGTCTTCACAATCCATGTCAACACTTCCTTTCCTCGGCCTCATCGTCAAGGTCGAAAAGGAAGCAGCAGCACGTCTCATCGGCGCCTAGTCCGAATAAACCGCCCATTTTGGAAGTGACGCGTTTACGCCGCCACGCGTTGTTTTCTGTACCTCCACATACATGCTGATGCCGCGTCTCTTCGCTCCGTGGTCGTCAACGTCCACTCACCTTGATATTGCATGACCCGCGGACACACGTATGCAGTGCAGCGGCGCAGGCAAATGCGTGCGCAACCTCATACAAGATGCGTCGCTCGTTCAGACCCGACGCGTCTTCGGAAAGGGCAACGAGAGCTGCCCAAGGGGCGCCCTCTTTCGCGTGGGTGGCCCCCTTGCCGACAAACCCGCCCTTGTTAAGCCCCTGGCCGCCAACAGAAGCTTCGCGTCGACCCGCAACCGGGCACTCATCGAGGCGGACAAAGCGATTGTCGAACAGGTACGAGCGGCAGGTTGTCCTTGCGGTGGGCGCTTGGATCGCGCCGATTATTTACGCAAGCATTGCCGCGACCCTCATGTCCACGACGCCTGTCCTCATCATTCCGATCGTCATTCTCACGGGCCAAG
>DAOMZH010001087.1:0-3759 GCA_035437985.1 Polyangium sp. (in: bacteria)
CGACGGAGGCTCGAGAAGGAGTCGATGATGTATTCATTGCCGTCAGGGAATTCGTGGGCATTGCGTGAAATCGATCGGCTGAAATTCGGTCCGGACGAACCGCACGGGTGAACCATTACGCGTTCCGGACAAATGTTCGGTTCTGGGCTCCCATTGCAATTCGTAAGTCACCGGAAACTTCGAGCCTCGCTGCGACTTTTCCTCGTCAACGACGTTTCCACGTACTTCCGTGCCAAACTGGCCTTCGAGTCGCGCAAATGATTTGTGAATCGAGCCGCGCGCCTTTTCGATGCGCACGCGTTCGACCGCCATTTTGACCCCGGTCTCGTAAGCTGCCGGATGCAATTCGAGCGTGACGAGTGAATCCTTCTGCTCAATGGTCCAATATTCCGCAGTTTGATTGCACTTTTGCAGCACGTTGAATCGTTTTTCGGGAGGAATGGCCAGCCCCTCCAATTGCGTCCACGTACCTGTCCACGACGGGGATGACGCTGATTTGGGCGGAGGTGCTTTGGATTGTCCGGAAGAACAAGCCACGAGCGTGGGCAATACGAGCGCAAGGCCGAGCAACGCAAATCGATTCACCGAGGCAGGATCACGGAAAAATGGGGCCGGTGTCAAGCGTTGTTTGGTTGGCATTCATCGAATCCATGGGGCGCCTTCATAAGTGAAGGCCATCATGGGAAATACAGGTCCCCCTCCGGCGACGTAATTGATGACTTCGACCACTTCCTCGCTGCGCAATGCATATCGGGATAGTTCTTTGGGATGAACCCAGCGCGCTTCGAGCGATTCGTCGTCGGGTATGGATTTCGGGGGCGTATCGTCAATGGGTCGGGCCAGGAAAAACACGCGGCACCGCGCGCTCCCATCGGGCATGGGGGAATGTTCGACTCGGAGCAAGCCTTCGAGTTTCACAGCAATGCCGCCTTCTTCGAGCGTTTCGCGAATGGCGCCTTCCTCGATGGTTTCCCCAGGTTCGACGCGACCTCCCGGAATATACCATAGTTGGCCGTGTTTTCGTTCGTGCACCAAGAGAAATTTGTCCCCTTTGCGCACGATGACCATTGCGAAAAACCACGTCAGGATAGGATCGCGTCGGCCCATGGCCCCACTGTATCACGATGGATCGGATTGCGACAAGCGTCTATTGCTTCTTGCGCCTCCAGCCCATGACTGCCGCGGCCAGTCCGGCCAGTCCCATGGCCAATGCGCCATTTTCATTCGTTGCCCCTGCGCGGCACAAACACGCGCCTGTGCCATAAGGCGGGCCGCTTTCGATACCATTACCACCCGCACCGGTAGGCGTGCCGCCCGTGGGCCCCGGAGAACCGCCTCCTACACCCCCGCTCGAACTCACGGATGCGCCTGAACCCCCTCCGCAAAGCACCGCAGGTTGCGTGATTCCATTGCCGTCACCGCAATCGTTGGGCTCGATGATTCCAGCGCGATCGAGCATCGTCATGATATATGCACCGCCGCCGTATCCGACCATCGGAATGCTTCCGGTGTACTTGCCAATGGCTCCGTCCTGCGGAACGGCATTGTAGAGTTCCGGCAACAAATAATAATTCGCCGCGGCTTGATCCACGACCAGCTGAATGTAAGAATCAGCCTCGGTCCCGCGCCCGTTGCGCCGCAGAGCATTGGAGATCATCAAGTCCACGAGGATCCATTCGTTGTTGTCGTAGGAGCTCAAACCATCGTTGTTCCGTTTGAACCCACCACTAGCCACTTTGAGTTGTCCGAGCACATCGAGGGTCGCATTGGCGGTTTGGCCGGTAAAATCCGACAGGATGTTCCAAGTGAAGGCCGCAGCGACCGCGCCGTCGTAATACTGATTCGCCGCAATGCCTTCGAGCGATCCGCCGAGAGCTCCGTTTTGATCGACGAACGCACCCAAAAATGCAGTTTTGACTTTCGCCGCCAATGCCGCGTACTTGCTCGCGTCCGCTTCGTTGTTTTGCTTCTTGGCCATTGCGGCCAAATCACAGTATCCGCGAGCCGCGGCCAGCGTCGTGAATGCAAAATGCTTCTTGTTGGCATCGTGCACCTCCCAAATACCCGAATCGGCTTTCACGATTCCATTCGTCTCCAAATTCGCTTCCAGCGGTTTGGCGATACCATTAATGAGTTCCTGGTAGACCGTCGTTCCGTTTTTCGTCATCGAATTCAGCCATGCAGTATCGCCAGAAGCATCGACGTATTGCCGGGCAGCCCAAAGAACCATTCCCCAACCATCCGTTTCCACGTTGGGTGTCGGTTGCCCCGAATAATCTGCCTCTTCGCGACCATTGCCAAAATATCGCACGACCGATACACGATAGTTTTGGTTCGACACGTACGACTTGAAATACCCAACATCTGTCGCATTGAGGAAAAACTCGACGCCCTTGCGCGCTTCTTCGTGATACCCCGCCCGAGCTAGACCCACGATTCCAAAACATGCATCGCGTACCCATCCCGTATGCCATTCTCCCGGTGGCAAACTGGCGAGCATCATTCCATAGTTTTTCCTGGTCGCCGTGTATGGTTCGCGCACTTGCCCCATGCGCAATGTGGTTTCCCCTTGGCGCCATGTGCGTTCGTGCTGCGGCGAGCACAATACGCCAGCCGGCGGAGGCTTTCTCCAGGCATTCCATTCCGCAAGACCGCCATCCAGGATTTGTTGCGGCGTGCGTCCAGCAGCCCAATCGCTTATTCGTTGCGCCATGTTCGACGCATCCGAGGCATTTTCGGTAAAACCAAGCCCAACGGCCATCCAGCCATCGGCATCGAGTTTTTTCTGAAATCCCGGCACGATGTCATTACCCGAGCATGCAGGATTCGCCCCGAGATCCTGTCCGCCTTTCACTTTATTGTAAACGCCCTGACAATCGCCATTCGTGACCCCTCCGAGGGGCACATACACCATGGCTCCACCACCAGGCCCCGTTTCGCTGATGGCTTGTTGGGCTGCAATGGCGCTCGTGCTTTCTGCATTCGAATCGGGCTGGTCTTGCGAGCCTCCCATATGGAAGTTCATCAAAATGAACCCATCACTCGCGCCTGGTGCGCGCAAGATCGCGACCATCATGTTTCCGTCGAAATCGAAAGGCGAATAAAAGTACGAGTCTACGCTCGCGCCTCCGACCATCATCGGGACGCGAATGATATTCGTCTGTTCGACATATTCGACATCGCCGGCAATGGCTGGCTCATTGAGCCAGCTCGAAGTGCTCCCGGACCGGACTCCAAAGTAAATGTCAAATGCGAGATTGCGCCGCGGAAAACCGTCGCTCTTCGGATCGGCCCGTGGGCCAATGTAGCGGTAAGGGTGATCGAGAAATGTCGTAATCTTCTTTTGATTGGTGTCGAAAACCTGAAATCCAAGACCGTTACCCGAGGTCAGGTAATTCCATGTGCGTTGTGGTGCAGCTGCGACCTGACTCGCTCCCGCCGTCACGCCGGCAAATACCAATGCACCAATTGCCGAATGAACGAAAGCCATGGGGCCATGAGTTCGGGATCGTTTCACCACAAACCTCCAAAAGAGAAGCGACGACGCGGACGCCGGTATCGCGAATCGAAGATCGACATCAACGGATGACTCGATTCTCGCTACGCCCAGCCGAAACAAAAGTCAATGGCCCTCGGCAAAACGCTTGAAACTCCGTGGACATCCCTGGGGCGAGTCGTGTATCCTTCACGCATACCCTATGTTTTTCCCGCGCTCCGAATCGCCTCGGTCCTCCCTTCCGTATCTCTTGATCGCCTTGG
>DAOMZH010001088.1:0-3758 GCA_035437985.1 Polyangium sp. (in: bacteria)
AAAAGTGCCGATTGGGCTCCCTTCCTTCGCGACCTCGGGCTCCAGCGGCGCATCGATCGCCTCGAAGCCCTGGAATCACAATATCGCGCGGCCATTGCCGATCCTGGTGATCAAGTTGTTTTTAGCGACGTTAAAGCAGCTCGCAGTCAGGGCCAAAGCTTCATGCTGCAAGCCATCGCCCTCATTCTCGGACAATATCCCTCGGATAGCGAAAACGACATCGCCCAACGTACGAAATTGCTCGCCCCCATCATTCGCCAAAACGAAGCCATTCGCGAAGACTTGCGTGCTCGACGCCCCGTGAGCGATATCAATCCCGATACGGGCGAACCTGAAACGCCTCCCGTCGACCCCCAAGCGCCGACCCCAACACCCTGATGGCCCCTACGTCGAACCCTCGTCGACCTGGCCAAACCTGTTTCCACGTCGCATTCAACCTATACCTCACCAGCCCGCGACCATCCACGATCACCCGCCACCCCGAGGCAAGATGGCCCATGGCCACCCGAACTCACGTTCGACCTCGTCCTCAGGTGGCCCAACCCGCATCTTTTTGCTGCGTGCCACCAAGCAACACAACCCTTGTGACCTCATCCAGCCACGTAGAACCGTGACCTCTGTAGGCCCGATGCCTTTCAGCACCCAGGTGGAACGTCACGCGTGATGGGGTTACCCCTCGTTGGTTCGAGGTCGAATCTCGCCGCGGCAAGCCAACGGTCAGCTGAAGACAGCGGGGAACGTTGCTCGCGAAGGCCCTGGGCCATCCTGCGTCACGTTCGCATCGCAGTCGCGCAGGGGCAAGGGCAGGTTCGCGCAGGTGCGCCTCGTCTTGGTTCAAGTCGATACGTCCACCTTGACATGAGCCTCCGTTCCGAACGATTGTGGTAGACATGGTGCAGTCCTTTACAAAACGAAGTTTGTTCCGTCCTTTGCCCACGATTTTACTCGTGGGTTTGTCCATCGCTTCGGCATCGTGCGTAGCACGTAATGACGAACCTTTGGCGTCATCCGATCCTGGCGCGACCGCAAAAACGGAAGTCGCAGCTCCCGCAGCCCCGGCGGCTCCGGCAGCTACGGCGCAACTAGACGCCGCCTCTGTTCGGGCACTTCATCAAGCCTTCCCGAAGCAACTCGACCGCGTGCTCGGGCGCAAGCTGGCGCGAGGGTTTGTCTCGTTCGAGGGTGGGTTTGCCCGTCCTGCAGGCGAAGAGATGGCGATGCACCTGGATGTGCGTTTGCCCCAAAATGCCCAAGATCCGATCCGTTTGATCACGCCCGGGGGACAAGAAATTCGCGTGCGGCAAATCGGCGTGGAAGCGCAGGCCGAGCAGGTGGATCGGGCGGTCGCGTACAAGCGCGCGCATGGTATGTCGTTCTGGAGCGTGACGTCGGGCGGCGCGGAAGAATGGCTGCACCTCGAAGAAGGGGCGGTTCCGTCGGACCTAGATATAGCGGCGGAGTGGGAAATCGAAGGGGCGAAGCCGAAGTTGGTGGATGGTCATGTCGCGCTGATGGATGACAAAGGCGTAGCGCTTGGATGGGTGATGGCGCCCGAAGCGTACGGTGCGGAAGGACGAACCGTCGACTTGCGCTTGGACGTGGAAGGTCAACGGATCGAGCTATTTGCGGATGCGCAGGGCGAAGAGGTTCTGATTGACCCGGGTTGGGTGGCGGTTGCGCCGACGGCTGCGGGGCGTGCGGGAGCGTCGGTGGTGGCGCTGCAGAGTGGCAACGTGGTCTTTGCGCATGGTATTTTGTCGGGCGGTATGGCGACGACTGCCACGCAGATTTACAACCCCGGGACGAACATGTGGGCTGCGGGGGGCAACACCATCAATCCCCGTTATGGGCAGCGTGAATGTTTGCTCACCTCGGGTCGGGTGCTGGTTACTGGTGGCAATTCGCCCATGGGAATCGTGGCGACAGCCGAAATCAGCAATGCCGCGGCGAGCACGTGGACGTCGGCTGGGGCAATGACGGGTGCGCGTCAATTCCATAACCAGGTGGCCATTAGCAACGATCGGGCGCTGATCATCGGTGGGTATGACGGGACAAACATGCTCGCCTCGGTGCAGATCTACAATGGCGCGACCAACATGTGGGCGGCAGGGCCGAACCTGACCACGGCGCGTAGTGCTGCATCGGCGGTGCGTCTGGCCAATGGTAAGGTGCTCGTGGCTGGCGGTTTGACCGGAACGAACGGCAATTTCACGATTGTCCCGACGGCCGAGCTTTACGATCCGGCGACCAACATGTGGAGTGCGGCGGGGACGCTGACGACGCCGCGGTATTACCCGACGATGGGCGTGTTGCCGAGCGGGGTGGCCATGTTGGCCGGTGGTTATTCGGGGTCGACTCCGACCGCAGCAACCGAAGTGTACGATCCGGCGACGAACACCTGGACTGCCATGGCTCCGCGCACGATTGCTTCTGGAAACTTGAATAGTGCGGTTCTCGGAACGGGGCGCTTTTTGGTATTTGGTGGCGAAGACGGAAACATGACGGTTTTCGCAGGCTCTGACCTTTACAATCCCACGACGGATCAATGGGCGCCGGCTGGTAACATGAATGCAGTGCGTGAAGAGTCGGGGGTGGCCCTGTTGACCGGTGGTGATGCACTCGTCGTTAATGGCACCACGGACGTCAACTTCACGAATATGACGGCGACGGTGGATCGGTATCAGGCGGCTTTGTCGGCAAACGGCGCAACGTGCACGCTGGCGGCGCATTGTCAAAGCGGGTTCTGCGTCGATGGCGTGTGTTGCACCGTGTCGGCGTGTACGGCATCGGATGCGTGCCATAACGCAGGCACATGTCAAGCGGGCACTGGCATATGTTCCAACCCCAACAAACCCAACAATACCGCTTGCAGCGACGGCAATGCCTGCACGCAAACGGATAGTTGTCAAAATGGGATATGCACGGGGGCAAACCCGGTCGTGTGCACAGCTTCCGATCAATGCCACATGGTCGGCACGTGCAACACGATGACGGGCGCGTGTACCAACCCCGCCAAACCCAACAACACCGCCTGTAACGACAACAATGCCTGCACGCAAACGGATAGTTGTCAAAATGGGACGTGCACGGGGGCAAGCCCGGTCGTGTGTACAGCTTCCGATCAATGCCATGTGGCGGGCACGTGCAACACCACGACGGGCATCTGCGACAATCCGCTCAAACCCAACAACAGCGTTTGCAACGACGGCAATGCCTGCACGGCAACCGATACGTGCCAAGGGGGCGTCTGTTCTGGGGCGAACCCGGTTGTTTGTAGCGCTTCCGATCAATGTCACAATCCGGGCGTATGCGACACGATGACGGGCATGTGTTCCAACCCCTCCAAACCCAACAATACCGTTTGCAACGACGGCAATGCCTGTACGCAGACGGATAGTTGTCAAAATGGGACCTGCACCGGAGCAACCCCAGTCGTGTGCATGGCGTCCGATCAATGCCACGTGGCGGGCACGTGCAACACGATGACGGGCGCGTGCGACAATCCCGCCAAACCCAACAATACCGCATGCAACGACAGCAATGCCTGCACGCAAACGGATAGTTGTCAAAATGGGACGTGTACCGGGGCAAACCCGGTCACGTGCACGGCGTCCGATCAATGTCACAACGCGGGCACGTGCAATGCGATGACGGGCATGTGTGACAATCCCGCCAAACCCAACAATACCGTTTGCAACGACAGCAATGCCTGCACGCAAACGGATAGTTGTCAAAATGGGACGTGTACCGGGGCAAAC
>DAOMZH010001089.1:0-3753 GCA_035437985.1 Polyangium sp. (in: bacteria)
GTTCCGGGTCGGAACATACGACCTCGGTCAAGCCAGGGCGACAAGCCGCCAGCAACATCCCACTGAGCAAAGTTCCCCAGAGCGAGTGCACGGTTTTCAACCTGCCACGGGTACGACCTCGGCGCAAGAAGTCCACCCTTGCGCTTGCCCCAGCAAAACGCCATTGTGGAGGCTCGGAGGCTCGCACATGCAAGTCGAAATCATTTATTGCCACGTTTGAAACTACAAACCTCGCGCCGTGAGTCTCGCGGCCAAAATTCAAGATGCTTTTGACACCCCATCGAAATTGACCATCGGCAAGCCCAGTCAATTCGATGTCGTCGTCGACGGCAAACTGATCTTCTCCAAACACAAAGAGGGACGCTTTCCTGAAAACCAGGAAGTGCTCGACGAGATGAGTCGCTTCCGGCGCTGATGGCAGGTCATCCATCGACAAACCTGCGCATAGCTTGACGTCGACTCGTCGTTGTTGTCCGATGTTCTCAGCTCGTCGGTTTTCGTCGAGCCCATCCAATCACCCACTTTTGCGCAGGCACATCATGAACGCACTGGTAGGCGCTCGTTCCCGTTCGCGATACCCAATGACTCTTCTCGCTCTCGTTGGCGGCACAATGCTTACCGGATGCGCGGACCCGGATACATTCGTGCCGCCCATCGAAGGTTTTAGCGGCCCCGCTGGCGTCATCGACGGCACACTGACCTACGCCGGTCTGCCCCCCTGCACCAAAGACGGGCACATCGTCGGCGCAGCCATGATCCTCGCCTTCAACAAGAATCTGTTGCCTCCTCCCGAAGGTCTTGGAACGAGCGCCGAGAGTTTGGACGTGATTCCCGGCGAAGTTCTCTTCTCGGGTGTCCGTGACAAACTCGTGTTTGCCCCGGATGGCTCGCTACGTTGTCCTGACGTCGCCACTGCCCCACCGATTACAGCGAGCGCGGCGTGGACGGTCGCTCCTTTACCCGCTGGTACCTACCAGGTCCGCGGGTTTTACGATCGCGACGGCGATTTTGATCCGGCCTTCAGCATCGCCAATTTGCCCACGAAAGGCGACGTCGGCGGAGGTGCCGTGTCGAATGCTACCGATGTGCTCACCAAAGGCGCAGCGCCGGTGTACACGGAGATCGAGCTGGGCGAATACGACGCCAAACAGGGAAAACTCGTCATTCCTCCGACGGGATCTCGAGTTCAAGGCATAAGCGTCACATTCGCCCAAACGCTCGGATTGGAACGACCGGTGTTTTACCCTTCGGAAGTCATAGACACGACCAGCACGGCCAACAAGGACCCGAAAGCAGTCAAGATTCCGGCTGATTTTCAATTTGCCAAACTGCCTTCCGGTCCTACCGACGACAAAGAATTCATTCGCATCAAGCTGACCGCGGGCGTCCCTGATGAAGAAATCAACGCCGCCTACGAGTCGCCGTTTTTCATGCCCGTAAAGAACCCTGCGGCGACATTGTTCATGACGGTCGAAGATGCCAATCGCGACGGAGTCGTCGACAACCAAGACTCGGTGCCCGAATCGAAATTGGTGCCCTCGCTCTATCCCTTGGCCGTATTTTCAAAGCTCGTGAAGGGGCAGAAGCTCCTCAGCCAAACGCAGCCGCGGGTGATCATTCAGGGTTTGACCCTGTACAAGAGTCTGGCGCTGACCGCAAGCAAGCTGCCCAGCAAAGATCCCAACGATCCCTCGAAATTCAACGTATTCCAATCTCTGGAACCCGAAATGCTCGTCGCCTTGCGTCCCGCGGCGATTTGCATCGACCCGAAAGACATATCCAAGCCCGGTGTGCTGGTGCTGAGCCATAAAACTGCCAAAACGGGCGATCCGATCTTGGCCGACGAAAATGCCGTGAAACAAGGGCTGAAACGGCAATTCGGACGGGAATTCGACATTGCGTATGGCTGTTTGCCCACCGGCACCTACGCCATGAACCTCGTGTATCCGACAGGACAAGCGTGGACCTTGCCCAACGAAGCCGGCGTTTGTGCCGAGGGCGAAGCGCAATCATCCGATGGCAAAAAGTGCGGGTCCCGGGAAAGACTGGCTTCGCAAGACGTGATGATCACCGTTTCCGCAGCAACCGACGCAGCCTACTGCAAAACCAATCCCACGCCCAAAGCCTGTTTGGCGCAATAACCCTCGACAAACACCACCAACCCCGGCATTGATTCCAACAATGCTCCTTGCCGGGGATTTCCCAATTGTCTAATTTCACGCCCCAGACGTGACCAGCACGACGAACGGTTTGCCCTCAATGCTTCACGCATTTTGGACCCGAGCGCATTCGAGTCTATGAATTGGTTTTTAGGGATGAACCTAAACGCGAACGATTGAAATCAATCGTCTTCGTCGAGCAAATCCGCATCGAGCTCGGTTGCTCCCGAGCCTGACGGGGCAGCCGGCGGAATGTACGGCTGCGGCTGTTGCTGCGCTTGATCGGGCTGTTGTTGATAGGCCTGCTGTTGCTGCGCGTAATACGCCGCGTAGGCCGCCTGTTGCGCCTCGTATTGGCGCTGAGCCTCGAGGTACGCCGCGTGTTGCGCTGCATAAACCGCTTGCGGGTCGTTCGGGTCCACGTTTGTCGCGTACGCTTGTTGTTGCGCGTAAGGATCGTACCCAGCATGCGCTTGTTGCGGCTGCGCGTATTGGCCATACGCCGCCGGATCATACGCCGGCTGCTGCGCATATCCTTGTTGCGCATACGCCGCGTGCTGCGCATACGCCGCCTGTTGCGGGTCGACATACGCCTGCTGCTGTTGCGGATCGGCATACGCTTGTTGCGGTTGCTCTGCGTAGGCCGGAGCCGCTGGCGTTTGATCGTAAGCACCTGCCGCTGCAGATGGCTCTACATGCACATACGCCGGAGGCGCAGCCACCATCGGAGGCGCCGCAACCGCTGCATATTGACCGTAGTTTTCGTACGCCGGAGGAGCTGCCGGCGTGGGATCCACATCCGCAACGGGAGCTGGCGCCGGTGTCTCGACGACGTGGGCCACAAGTGCCGGGGCAGCAACCGCCGCGACCACCGCTGCTGCAGCCACAGGCGCTACAGGTGCAGGCGCAGGCGTTGCTGGAGGTGCAGGATGCGCAATCGGAGCCGGAGCAACGGACGCCCCTGCGGGCACCACGACCGGCGGCGGAGCTTTCTTCAGCTTGCCACTCTTGGCGCGTTCGAGGCCCGTCGTCGCTTCTGGATCCGCCGCCTTCATGCGCAACACGCGACGCCACGCATCCGCAGCTTCACGTGCATCACCAACCTCTTCCTCCCAAAGCCGCGCAACTTTGCGCGCCAATTCCGCACGCGCCGAAGGATCACGTCCACGAAGAATTTGATCTTCGTACAGCTGAATCATGCCGCGGTGATCCCCGAGCTCCGTGAGCAAGTTCGACAACTCGTGCATCACGTCGTGATCCGAAGGCGACAAGTCGTGCAGCTTCTTGAAGTCGATCGCTGCGCCTTTCTTGTCGTTCAGAGCATCACGCCGCAAACGCGCTCGCCGCTGAATCAGCTTGCGAACCAGCGGTCCGTCGAAGACTTCTTCGAGCGCCCGGGTGAGCGTCGCTTCGACTCGTCCCATCGTGTTGAGCTCACGACCAAGGCCCTCGAGCGCATCGAGCGACGCATCGTCCACATGCGTGACGATCGCATCACCAAGCCATTTGAACGCCCGCTCGGTGTCCCCCAGGTTGCGATGAGCGATTGTCGCGGCACGTCCTTGGCGATCGCGTGACGGCCGAGACCATCGAA
>DAOMZH010001090.1:0-3746 GCA_035437985.1 Polyangium sp. (in: bacteria)
TGCTTTGGCCTCAAAAGATTCTTGGGCGAAGGTTCGAGTGGCGGGGATGGTCGAAGGTTACCGCGAGAAGATCATCAAAGGCGGCGGGAAGCTGGCGTTTTTCCACCTCGAAGACACGACGGGTCGGGGGGAGGTGAAGGTCCGGGACAAACAGATCGAAGCGTATGGCGAGATTCTGCGAGGCACGGAGCCGGTGTTGGTTTCGGGCAAGGTGAGTTTTCCGCAGGTGGAAGAGGGCGAGGAAGAGCAAGCGGGTCCGCGGGATCCAACGTTGATGCTCGATGAAGTCGTGATGTTGGCGGATGCGATTCGTTCGGAGACGAAGAATGTGCGCATCAAGCTGAACGCGCGAAAAGTGACGCGGGATCACATCGGGCGATTGCGGGGCGTGTTGCAATCGAGTCCTGGGGGTTGTCCGGTACAACTCCTGATTCAGCTGGACGATGGTGCGGAAGCGGTGTTGGCGCTGGGGCGGGACTTGAACGTTTCGCCGACGGACATGATGCTCGCGAGTTTGGAGAAGCTGTTTGGGGAGAAGGTGGCGGAACTTCGCTAGCCAATCGCCGCCTTCACCATCGCCTCCAAACGCACCTCTGCTGTCGTCTTGTCTTCCTGGTGCTTCAAAAGCAGCCCCAACGTGTCGCGCGCCAAGTCTGCATCCAACGTCGACGCTCCCAACACCACGATCCCTCGCGCCCAGTCCAGCGTCTCACTCACCGATGGCGCTTTTCGTAAGTCCATCTTTCGTAGCTGCGCGACAAACCCGACCAAGTGCGCCGCCAACGTCGCTTCGATCCCCGGCACCGACATCTTGATGATCGCCAGTTCTCGTGACGCCGAAGGATAGTCGAGAAATGCATGCAAACAGCGGCGACGAAGTGCCTCCGTCATCTCGCGCGTGGCGTTTGTCGTGAGCAACACGAGCGGACGGTGTTTGGCGCGGAACGTACCCAGCTCCGGAATCGTCACTTGCAACTCGGATAGGATCTCGAGCAAAAACGCTTCGAACTCGGGATCCGCGCGATCCACTTCGTCAATCAGCAAAACGACGGGTTCATCACTGCGCAAAGCCGCAAGCAGCGGCCTGGCGAGCAGAAAGTGTTCCGAGAAAAACGAAGCTTCGCTGCGACTGACCACGCGTGCAGCTTCGGCGATCGTCAGCCCCTTCGTTTCAGCAGCAACGGCATCGCGAAGCAGCTGCGTGTAGAGCATCTGGCGCGCGTAGTCCCACTCGTAGAGGGCTTTGGCTTCGTCGAGCCCTTCGTAACACTGCAAGCGAAGCAACGGCCTTCCGAGGGCTTCTGCGGTCGCGCGAGCCAGATCCGTTTTGCCAACTCCTGCAGGTCCTTCGAGCATCAACGGTCGTTCCATCCGCAGCGCGAGCCAGAGCGACAGAGCCGTGGGTGGATCGGCCAAATAACGTGCGCGGGCGAGGGCAGTGCCCAAGCTTTGCGCCGAAGCAAGGGAATCGTTTGCGGAAGGGGACTCCAGGGGCGTTGCAGTCACGTGGGCACCCTAGCACGGCGACTTTCGTGCCTTGATGACATCGGAATCGTCTGCAAATGCCGCAACACGCAAAGGTTCCTGGTATGGATCGAACCAACGCAAGATGAGCGACGACCTCGTGCGCGTCGATGGAACCGGAACGGCGCATCCTGTTGGCAAAGTAGCGAGCCAACGGATGCGCGCGAGGCAAGGCGGTTTTCGCCTGATGCCAGCGCCGGCGCACATCGTGCTCATGCGCAAAGCCGACGACCAAGGCCGCGCGATTCCCACTGACGGATCATTACGCCTCTGCGGTGAGATCACGACCGCGAGCGTGCTCTGCGATGTGTTCGCGATGGTTGGCCAGAGCCGTTGGGGAGGCGAGTTGTCCGTCTTCGATGGCACCGAGATGCGCAGCATTTTCTTCGAGAACGGCATCGTGATCAGCGCGCAGTCGAACGTCGAAGGCGAGCGTCTCGGCGAAGTGCTCTACCGCTACGGAGCACTCACGAAAGAACAAATTGCCACCGTGATGAAGGCGGTCACGATCGACACGAGGTTTGGCGAGGCCGCTGTGCGCATGGCGCTCATCACGCGGGAAAAACTGTTTCAACTCATCGCCAAGCAAGTCGAAGAAGTCGTGTACGCGACGCTGCGAACCGAAAGCGGGATGTTTTACTTTCTGGATCGCTTCGATGAATCGCGTTTGACGTCGCGGCAAAACATGACGGTCAACAGCCTGATCATGGAAGGCGTGCGGCGGATGGACGAGATGAAGTACTTCCGCGAACGCATTCCTTCGGATCAACACGTTCCGGAGCGCGTGAAAGGTCGTGCGGTACCGACCAGCGAAGACGTGGTGAAAGTCTACAACGCGATCGACGGAGCGCGATCGATCGCGGACCTCTGCCGGGTGGTGGGGCAGGGCGAGTTCGATGTGACGCGTCACGTATTTCAGATGTTGCAAGAAGGGTGCGTCGTGGTGCGACCTCCGCGTCCGACGGGACCTGCAGCGATCGTGGCGCTCTTTAATGAAGCGATGTCGCTCGTGATGCGCGAAGTGGACGCCGTTGGTCGTGGCGATGAAGTGCGCAAGCACCTGGCTTCGTTTGCGACGGGCGCGGGCATTTACGACACGTTGTTCATGCGCGCGGGGCCGAAACGCGATGGGACACTCGATGAGCAAAAGCTCATCGAAAACGCGGCGATGCTCGCTGGTCCGGATCAAGCCGAAAGCATGCTCGCGCAGTGGCTTCACGACTACGTATCGTTTGCCGTGTTCATCGCGGATCCAGTGCTTCGCGCAGCGGCGAAGTCGACCTCACATGGTCCAGCGTTCGCCAAGAACGTTGCCGAGATCGTTGCGCCCCTCGCTCAGAAACGTTGATGCTCCAACGAATCAGCCGCGACGAATGTCATACGCGCGGATCTTCTTGTGCAGGTTTGTCCGCTCCACACCGAGCACGACAGCTGCGCGGGAAATGTTCCACTCGAGGCTTTGCAAGATCTCGATGATGTAGCGACGTTCCGCTGCGTCACGAAACTCGCGCAACGTGAGCCGTCGCGTTCCTTCGGTTCGCGGCAGATCCGCAAACGACGGCGGAGGTGGAACGCTTTGAGTACGCGAGGACTCGCTCGACGGCGGAGATGCTTCGTTGATGGGATCGTCGTCGAAGGGACTGGCGTGAGGATCTTCGGGCAAGTCGGCGACGGTGACGACATCGCCCGAGAGGATCGCGGCGCGTTCGATGACGTTCCGCAACTCGCGCACGTTGCCTGGGAAAGTGCGGCGTTCGAGGGTCGCATACACCGTGGGATCGATGCGCTTGGGCTTGATGCCGTTCTCTTTGCAAAACGCCGACATGAAGGCGTCGGCAAGGGCCCGCAGGTCCTCCATGTGCTCACGCAGGGCAGGGAGACGCAGAGGGAAAACCGCGAGGCGAAAATAGAGATCCTCACGAAATCGACCGGCCGCGACTTCTTTTTCGAGGTCTTTGTTCGATGCTGCCAACACCCGCACGTCGACTTGCATGGGATGTTCACTGCCGACGCGACAAACCTCACCCGACTGCAACGTGCGCAGCACTTTGGCTTGGGCCGAATGCGCCATGTCTCCGATTTCATCAAGGAAAAGCGTGCCGCCATGAGCCTGCTCGAAGAAGCCGCGTTTGCGACTCATGGCTCCCGTGAACGAACCTCGTTCGTGGCCAAACAGTTCACTTTCGAAGAGTTCGTTGGGGATGGCGGCGCAGTTGACCTTG
>DAOMZH010001091.1:0-3745 GCA_035437985.1 Polyangium sp. (in: bacteria)
GACAAGCACACACGTCCTGCAGGTTGGTCCGCCATGACGGCCGATGCTCTGATGACCACTGCGGATCTGTCCACCGCACAGGCCGGCAACTACCCTTCCAACGCCGAACCAGGTGGACTCATCAAGCATTACGAAGTGATCCGGAAGCTTGGCGCCGGCGGTATGGGCATGGTGCTTCTGGCCCGCGATGTGCGCCTCGGACGGCTCGTGGCCATCAAGTTTCTCCTGGCGTGTGTGGGCGAGGCGGTTAAACGCTTCCTGGTCGAAGCGCGAATGACGGCGAAATGCCAGCACGAAAACATTGTCGTCATCTATGACGTCGATGAGATCGCCGGCCAGCCCTACATGGTTCTCGAGTACGTCGAAGGGCGTACCCTCCGCGAAGCTATGACTTCCGGGATGGACAATCATGCCGGAGCCGTCATCGAGCTGATGTTACCCGTTGCCCGAGCTCTGGCCTGCGCGCATGGCATGGGGATTGTTCATCGCGATCTGAAGCCTGAAAATATTCTTCTTTCCAATACCGGTCACATCAAAGTGCTCGATTTCGGCATTGCGAGGGATATGGGCGTCGCGTTGACCCATACGCTCACGACCGGGGGCGGTTTGCAGGCCATGGACCAAACAATGACGGACGAGGGGACCCTCGTCGGGACCATACCGTACATGTCCCCCGAGCAATGGCTGGGACAACCTCTCGACGGCCGCTCGGATATTTGGTCAATGGGGCTCATCCTCTTCGAACTCGCCACGGGCGCCCATCCCCTCGCTCCGCTCACCGCGGCAGAGCTCATGAGTGTTTCGGACCTCGATCGGCCCATGCCGAGCGCACGAGACAAACTTCCGAGGGCCCTCGAACTCGCAGATGTAATCGATCGATGCTTGAGAAAACGCCGAGACGACCGTTTTGCCTCGGCCACCGATCTTGCCGAAGCGCTCGAAAAGATGACCCCGCACCGGCGCCCTCGGGCGCTCGCCGAGAGCGAGAGTCCGTTTGCCGGGTTATCAGCATTTCAAGAATCGGATGCAGATTGGTTTTTTGGGCGTGACGACGATATTGCTGCAATCGCGGGAAGGCTGCATCACCAGTCGCTCGTGACCGTAGCTGGTCCCTCGGGGGCGGGTAAATCATCGTTTGTCCGCGCGGGTCTCATTCCGGCCCTGAAGCGTGTAGCGCGCGAGCAGGAGGCATTCGTCATTCGTCCCGGAAAACGGCCGCTCGTGGCGCTCGCCGATGTCCTGGCAATGGTCGACGGTAGCTCGACATCGGTGAACGAAGCAGATCCGGAGACCATTGCGCGGGAACTTCGGACGCAGCCAGGAAAGTGGGGCGCCAAGCTACGAACGAGCTGCCGAAAACGAGGCCCGGATCACCGCATTCTGCTTTTCGTGGACCAATTCGAGGAGCTGTATACCCTGGGCGCCGATCAGGAGGAGCGTGCGTCATTTTGTGCTTGCCTGGAGGGAGCGGCAGACGATGCGTCCTCGCCGCTGCGTGTCGTCCTGGCGATTCGATCGGATTTTCTTGATCGGATCTCCGAAAACCGGCGTTTTTTGGCGGCAGTGACTCGGGGGCTCGAGTTTCTCCCGCCGATGAAGCCCGAAGGTCTTCGGGATGCCTTGCACAAGCCGCTCGAAGGCGTGGGATACCGATTCGAAGACGAAACACTTGGCGACGAAATGCTTGCCGGGCTCGCGGGGGCCAAGAGCCCGCTGCCACTTTTGCAATTCGCAGCGACGAAGTTATGGGAGGCACGTAATCGTGAGGGGCGTTGTTTGATGCGCGCGGCGTACGAAGCGTTTGGCGGCGTGGCGGGTGCATTGTCGACGCACGCCGATGCCATGCTGGTCGGGATGAGCATAGCCGAGCAGCGAATCGCACGATTGATATTCTTGCGCCTGGTGACGCCCGAGCGGACGCGTGCTGTCGTCCGGTTGGGGGAGCTGCATGCGCTTTCCGACGATGTGTCGATTATCGAGCACGTCGTGCAAGTATTGTCCGAGGCCCGCCTTTTGTCGCTTGAAATGGCGGAGGAACGCGATGGTACAGCTGTCGAGCTGACGCACGAATCGTTGATTGAGCGGTGGGCAAAGCTGCGCCAATGGCTCGATGAGAACGAAAAAGACGCAATCTTTTTGGCGGAGCTGCGAAATGCGGCCACGCATTGGGATAAAAACGGACACCCCGAAGGATTTTTATGGCGTGATCAGGCGGCGATCGAAGCAGAGCAATGGCTCGAAAGGCGCGAAGCGGAGACGGGCCCGGAAGGATTCTTGGGAATCGCCAAGCGTGACCTCGAGTATTTGAGAGCCGTGGTGCAATTTGCGAAGCGGGCGAAAAGGCGGCGGAAACAGTTTGTCGGGGGCTTGCTGGCGGCCGTGATCGGAATTGCGGCTGTTGTGGGGTGGTTGGGAATCGTTGCGCGGGCGCAGGCGAAACGCGCGGACGAGCTGGCGGGGCGCGCGGAAGACCAAGCAAAACGAGCGCAGGAAGAAGCGAGGCAATCGCGTAATGCAACGCGAATGGCGACCGCTCGCGAATGGATGGACAAAGATCCAACGACGGCCTTCGGCCTTCTGCGCGAAATCGAGCCTGGCAGTGTGCCGCGGGGATGGGCGTCACTCGTATTCGAAGCGATGAGCATGGGCATCGCCGAAAGGGTGTTCGCGCATGACGATATCGTCTATCGTGCGGCGTGGAGTCCCGAGGGAAAGCGTGTCGCCTCGGCATCGCGCGACAAGACGATTCGCATCTGGAATCCCGACGGATTCGATATGCCGATCGTGCTGAAGGGGCACGAGGGCGTTGTCCAATCGGTGGGATGGAGTCCCGATGGGAAACGCATTGTGTCTGCCTCGAGGGACAAAACCGTCCGCATTTGGGATGCCAATGGCAACACAGAACCGCTCGTGCTGCGTGGACATGGCGATTTCGTGTGGGCCGCCGCCTTCAGCCCTGACGGCACCCGCATCGCCTCTGCATCCTGGGACCGAACAGTGCGCGTCTGGAACAGTGATGGAACGGGGAATCCTATCGTCTTGAAAGGACACGACCAGCACATTTGGAGTGCCGTATGGAGCCCCGATGGCAGCCGCATCGTCTCCGCGTCCGATGACCAAACCGTACGCATTTGGAACGCCGATGGGACGGGGACTCCTTTCGTCTTCCGCGGACACGAGGCACACGCCTCGAATGCCACATGGAGCCCCGATGGTACGCGCATCGTCTCCACGTCGGACGATGCTACGGCCCGCATCTGGAACGCTGACGGGACGGGGACGCCCCTGGTCTTGAAGGGACACGACCGCACTGTTTTCGTGGCGCTGTGGAGCGGCGATGGTACGCGCATCGTTTCCGGTTCGGCGGACCAAACCGTGCGCATTTGGAGCGGTGACGGGACGGCCGAGTCGCTCGTGCTGCGTGGGCATTACGACGACGTGCGGTCCGTCGCCTTTAGCCCAAATGGTCGTCGCGTCGTGTCTGCATCCGTGGACAAATCCGTACGGATTTGGAACGTCGCCGAACGTCGACTCCGAATTGTCCTGCATGGCCATGACGACGGTATCAATGCTGCAAGTTGGAGCCCTGACAGCAGGCACATCGTTTCGGCGGCGAGCGACCATACGGCGCGCGTCTAGAACGCTGATGGATCTGGAATGGCTGTCATGCGCGTGGGGCACACGAAACTCGTACGCACGGTTGCGTGGAGTACGAACGGCCAACAAATCATTTCAGGGTAGAACG
>DAOMZH010001092.1:0-3736 GCA_035437985.1 Polyangium sp. (in: bacteria)
CTCTCCAATTGCGCAATGCTCGTTTGCAGTGCCGATCGTTCTTGCTGATAAACGGCATTGTTTTGCGCCACGTCCAATCGCTCGGCCAAATCGGCCACTTCGCGTTCGCGTTGACCCACGGTGAATTCTGCAGAGCGAACCGTATCCACCAGGTTGAGCAGCGATTGCGCTTGCGCGGGCAGGGACGTCAAGGTCACTTCGTCCGTGAACGCTCGGCGCGTCACGGCATCCGAGATCTGCCGAATCGCGTGTTTGCGGATGTCGATGGCCGTCCAATTGCCCTGAAGGCTGACGATTTCAAAGGCCCGCATCAGCGAAACTCCATCGGGCACCACGACGCGGCATTTCGCGACGTACCAACCACTTCCCGCGGTTTGCTCGACGAAATCGTTGATCGTCACGTTCTCTGCAGGAAACGCGATTTCTTGTTTGCTTCCCCGACTCGATTTCCCCCAATGGCGGAACGTGAAGAGTTTGCCCCCGTTCACCGCATTGGGATTCACGGGCGTACTGGACGTCACTTTGAACTCGAACGATTCTTCGTACGTGCCCCGTTGACTGACGGCGACCAATTCCGCGCTCGCGTATTTCACGACCAACGCATTCGCGCTCGTGTACCGATTCAAGCGTCGCGCACCTGCGTACGGATCGCCGATCACCACGCCATCGCGACCATTGGCGGAAAAATCGGGCACGACCGGCGGCGTTTGATCCTGCAAAATCGCCCCCATTCGATAATACGCCGCAAGCCCCGGTTCCTTTCCGCTCAATTGCAAATGCATCGTGGCTTTGATTTCGGCGGCAGAGCGGGCCACGTCCCAGATTTGTACGTCCGCGATTTCCCCTTTGAATGCTTCGCCAATCACGTGTTCCGACCCCACGGTGATGATTTGGGGTTTTCCGCGGACGACGCCGTGGCGCTTGTACGGAGACAAATCCGACGCATCCCGATCGAGCGGCCAATACCCCACGAGGCCGCTTTCCCGACCCGTGAGGCGCGTGAACAAGTTCGTTTGAACCTCCGCGGCGGTCAGCGCCCGGTTCCAAACCTGAACATCGGCCACATCACCACCGAAGTACGTTGTGTCGTTATAATTGGTGCCGACGCGTACCTCCCAAGTGGTTGCGGTGATGGCTCCGGTGAAGTACACGGTGTTTTGCAAGGAGCCGTCGATATAAACGCAAAGCTTGAGGCCGTCGTACGTTGCTGTGTAGCAATGCCAGCCTTGGATGTTCGACGCCAATGTGGTACAAGACCTCCACGCTCCGCTGTTGTAGATGTACAAGATAATGGAGTTGCCTTCGTTACATAACCGAACGTGCCCAAGATTGACGAGCACTTCTCGGGCATTCCATGGTGACGTGGAGCTGCGGGCCCAAGCGGATACCGTAACGGCCGCCGTCGGCTGTGCGAATGCAGGGGTGACGATTGCATCCGTCGTCCCATTGAAGCGCATGGCTTTGCGGGTTTTCATGCCCGGCATGGCGGGAGGTAAATAAGCAGCGGGGAAACCGCACACTGCATCAAGAAAAAACGGAGCCACCTGCACACCATTGCGACAAAGCACGACGCGGGTCTGGCCGGCGCTGTTCACCAGGTTCTCGAGGGTGACCGCATAATGGGTCCACGTATCCGCCGTGACCGGATTCGGGTCCATCACCTCATTGTATGTATAGTTGCTAAGCATCGTTCGAGCCCGCACGCGATTGTCGGTGCCGATGTACAGCTTCAGCATGCGGCCCTCGTCCGTGATCAAGATTCGTTCCGTCGTACCTCCCGCATCCACCTTCACCCATGCGGACAACGTACGGCCGATGCGGCGTCCCGCTTGCGACGCGACGAACTCGAGGTCCGGCGTGCGTACCGAATCATTACCATCCATACGCAATCCCCGCCGAACGACTTTGCGCAAATTGGCCGCTTCGCCCGGGAAAAACGGCGTATCCACCTCGAAACTGCTGCGATCGGCAGCAATCGACGTAATGGGGAACGTCCCGTCGTAGACTTCGGTCCCGCTGATTTGCACTTCGTCATTGACTTCCAGGTCGTGGGACGAACAAATGACGCGTAATCGCCCGAGCGACGTGCGTTCGGTGCCCACGATCATATTGTCGAAAACCAGCCCAGTTGGTCTGTCGTTCACTTCTTGCCACGACCCGAGCTTATTGTCGTCGAACGTCGCGGCGACCTGGAACGATGTCGCGTCTCTGCTCACGACGCGGTAATTGCCATCGCGACTTTTCGTCCCCCGCACCTCCACTTTGCTTTTCGTGGACAAACTCGCCGGCAATGCTTCCACGGACCGAATCTTGAACTGGTCATTCTCGTTGCATTCTGCGGAAAGAATCGTATTGAGGGCCGGAGCAGCGACGTCGGCGATTTCTTTGATGCCGTCGAACAAGGTGACGGACGTCATCACTTCACGCTGCACGCTGCGCAAGATCAAGTCTTCGTCGGGGGCTGCATCGATTTGCGACAATGTCCCATCCGCCGCAATCGCGAAATCGATGATGGCCGTTTTTACGACGGTTTCCGTCGCTTTCGTGATGGGAACGGCGAGCATGACCCGGGTCGTATCGCGCACGAGCTGCGGGCCTTCGGGCATGCTCACTTCGCGCTGAAGGTCGTACGTGGTGGCGGAAAAACCACCCGAAACGGTCATACCTGCTAGGCGAATCTCACGGCGAAGAATACCGGGAATCGAGCGCTGGATGAAAGTACCAGGCAGTTGCGGATCTTCGTAACGATAAAGGTAATCCTTGATATCGAAAAGGCCGTCTTTGCCAGAACCCACGGTGTGCAGCCACAACCTGGTGCCATCGTGCGTGAAGATATGCCAGCGACTTCGTTCGGGTTCGTTGGTCGGCGCGAATACGACGGCAAATCGACCATTCGTCACCGTCCCTGCGAACGAAAGTCGCAATGCCGGCTCGTAAAACGCATTGCCGTTCATGTCGCGGAAATCGAGGTTGTCGAAGTCGTTGTTTTTCTTGCCCTTGATCGCTTGCGGCGTCAAACGCTGTTTGCTGCGGCGATAACGCACATCGAGTTTCGGCAGCAGCTGATTGGTCAAACCATCGAGCACGAAACGTTGCACGAGGATTTTGCCGCCGGAAGCTCGAAACACGTACAAATGCTCGAGCGCGCTCACGAGCTGCACGGCCCCTTGGGTGAGCAATGCGGCGGTGTTGTCCTTATAAATGCTCTCGACGAGCACGTTGTTCGTCGAGTCGGATAGGTTTTTCTGTTCGAATTCGCGCACGGATGCATCCGGTGTCGACTCGCCAAGGCGTAGCCTTGTCCAAGGCTCGAACCCGAAGGGATCCTTTACGTCCGGCTGCAGCGCCGTATTTTCAAAACCACTGCGCTTGATCGAATAATACACCTCGCCACTGGCCGACGTGCCGAATACGAGCACTTTGCCGTCGTGCGTGATGCTATTGATGTTGCTGATCGACTGACCCTGGAGGAACATACCGTCACCCATCCTTCAACGCATTGCCCCGATGATTTCACGGCGCATACCGAATGCAGTTGCGACCGTTAAGGCAGCTATCGTGCCAAGGTTGGGCTCGTGGCCGAGTAGCGGTATTTCCGGGCCATCGCGGTCCGAGGCACGGGCTGAAGGCAGGGCTTGAAAGAAAACTTGTTTGAAATGAAAGCCGGCTTTACCGTTAAAATCGATTGAACGTGAAAGCGCACGAGAAAAGCAGGGCCGAGAGGACGTAGGCGTTG
>DAOMZH010001093.1:0-3731 GCA_035437985.1 Polyangium sp. (in: bacteria)
TAAGCCGCAACGCAAAGTCCACTCCTTCGTCAATGAAAAATACCCCGTCTTTGCCTTGACGTCGGGCGCCATGACGCCCAAGGCGGATTGCGCGGTCGTCGTCGGATCGAATGGCCCGACGACGCGTCTTCTTTCGTGGGACTTATCGAGCCTGGGCCTCCAATTGCAGCGGCCTCTGACCATGGGTGGGGTCAAGATTGCAAACAACGGGGGACGAGCCTGGATGCCAAGCCCCAACGGCTTCTCCATTCTGGATTTGGAAACCTTGCAATCGCGAAACATGCTGCGGGATGCGGGTACGATGACCAGCGGGGTATTTGCCGTATCCGGCAATGGGCAGAAAATGATCGTGGGTGGTCAGCGACGGGGTTCCGATCCGGTGACCAACAAAACGTGGCCGGAAGTCGTCATTTCTCAATGGGACGCGGATACTGGAGCAAAAATCGACAAGATTATTCGAAAGCGCTCCGACTTGTCGCAAACCGTGCTGGCAACTTCCTACGACGGTCGGTTTGTGGTGACAAACGATTATGATCAGACGGCCAAACGTACGGACGTACGCTTATGGGACCTCGAGCGTGATTCGCTGATGCATGTTTTCGATACGAGCAAAAGCACGCACGTTGGCGCTACCCTCACCGAAAATGGGCAAACCCTGGCCCTTGCTTATATGGAGGAGGGAAAACCCGGAATACACACGGTAAAAATCATCGATGTTCCTTCGGGCAAGGTGCGGACGTCGACGACCTCCAGCATCGTCGGGCTCGTGCAAGCAATGGCGTTCTCTCCGACGGGGGACAAACTGGCGCTGGGTTGCTCGACGGTCGAAGTGTTGCATACGGCAACGGGGACCTTGGCCCATGCTTTTCGCGGCGATCCGCAATGGATTTCGGCGTTGTCTTTTTCAGCCAATGGCAACTATTTGCTCACCGCAGGCCAAGCAGGAACGACGAATATTTATCGTCTCGACAAACCTGCTGCAGTAACGCTAATTTCGTCGGGCGAGGAATGGCTCGTGTACGACGAAGCGGGGTATTTCGATGCTTCGCGGCAAGGAGGTGCATTGGTTGCGGCCGTGGATGGATTACGTGCATATCGGATCGACCAGCTCGCGGTGCGGAACAATCGCCCCGACCGGCTCCTCGAGAACATGGGGCTTGGCGATGCCGAAGTCATTGCGCATTTTCGCTCGCGTCACCAGCGACGCCTCGAAAAACTGGGCATTGCGAATGACGCGGCATTACCGACGTTTCGAAGGACGCCCGAGGTGACGATTGACAACGTCAGCCTGGAAGGAACACGGGCAACGTTGAAATTCGCGGCGACCGCGCGGGGTGCGGACCTCTTGCGCTACAGCGTTTTCGTGAACGATGTGCCGCTCTGGGGTCCCCTTGGAAAAACCACTTCAGGACGTGCGCAACATATCGAAGAAACCTTGGAATTGGGATCCGGGAAAAACAAGATCGAAGTGAGCGTTTTGGACGCGCAAGGTGGCGAATCGCTGCGGGCAGTGCGTATGGTCGAGCGTCCGCGGACTACGCGAGGGAATCTTTATTATTTGGGGTTTGGCGTATCCAAATACAAGAATCCAAAGTACAATTTGGGGTTTCCCCACAAAGACGTCATGGACCTTGGCGACGTCTTGCGTACAGGCGCCGGAAAATCGTTTGGCGAGGTGCACGTGCGTACGTACGTGAACGAAAACGCGACGGTGGATAACATGCGCAAAGCCAAGGAATTTTTGAAAACGGCGACGGTCGAAGACACGGTGGTTTTGTTTATTGCGGGCCACGGCCTTCATGGTCGAGATGCAGCAGCCGACTATTATTTTGCAACGCATGAAGTGGATCCCAAGCGACTTGGGGAAACGGCCGCGCGATTCGAATTCGTAGAAGACCTCTTGATGGGCATTGCTCCGCGAAAAAAGCTTTTCTTGATGGACACGTGTGAATCGGGCGAGCGCGAAAAAGAGGATGCCCAGTCCGAAGGGATTCCTGGTGGCGGCCGCGCACTCGTTGCGCGTTCGGCCCGACAACTGGAGCTCGACGTGAGTTTTTCGGGGCCAGTGCGCGAGGGGTCCACGAATAAGCGAAAATACTACGATCGTGAACGATATATTTACAACGACCTGACGCGTCGAACTGGGGCAATCGTCGTTTCATCGTCGCGCGGATCGGAATTTTCGTACGAGCTCGAAGAAATTGCCAATGGTGTATTCACGGAAGAAATTCTGCTGGCGCTGACGACCGATCGCGCAGATCGCGACCACGACGGTACAGTTTCGACGGACGAACTGCGCACGCATCTCTTTCAGGCCGTTCCGAAACGAACAGACAATCAGCAGCATCCGACGGTCGACCGCGACAACTTGGACGTACGATTTGGATTTCCGGTGGTTGCGGAAGCCGCCAGCATCGTGACTCGGGCGAACGTACCCGTGGACGAAACAGGTTTGGCGGAGAGAACCGTCGCGCCTCATGACGCGCCCCCGACGCAGCATGTGGATCGCCCGCATGGGTGCGGATGCGATCTGGCGCATGACGATGACGGTCAATCCCTGGGCTTGGTGGCGTGGTTGATGATGTGCGCAATGCGTTTTGGAGCCCGGCGCAGAAGGCTGTAAACGTGCGCGAAAATGGGCCGGAAGCGTCGAAAATGCCCACTGTTTACATTGACCCACACGGGCATTGACAGGCGCGGGTCTTTGATGAAAGACTGCCGCTTTTGCAGGCAAGGCAATCATCGGCATGGATAGCGCAACCGAACGAAAATCCGATCCGACCACGACTAGGTGGGACAAACTCTCGTGGGGCCTCGCCGGAATCTGCGCGATTGCTCCACTTTTGGGAGCGATTTGGTGTGTCGACGTAATTCCGACCCACGATGGCCCGAAGAATCTTTATGCAGCTCATGTGGGATTTCACCTGGACAATCCCGCATATGCCGCTGAATTTCGCGCGGGCAAACCCCTGACGGCATTTGGATTCGCGTGGCTCTACGGTATCTTCCAAAAAGCGTTTTCTTGGCAAATCGCGAATGCTCTGGCCTGGACCGTTGTTATTTTCTGTAGCGCGTGCGGATTTTTTCTATTTGCGAGGTCGTTGCATCCGCGAAGATGGCCGCTAGGAATCTTGGGGTTTGGCGCGGCATTCTCGTGGTCGGTATTCATGGGTTTTCCCAACTACGTGGCGAGCGTGGGTTTGGGTTTGGCCGCATTGGCCGTGGGCCTCGGTCACTCGAGGAGTTCGTGGCGGCGTGAACTCAGTTTGGGTGCGCTTATCCTCGGCACGGCGATTTTTCATCCTCTGGGGGGTCAGGTAGCTGGATTGGGACTCTTGCTCGGACGGCTTTTCGATTTGGAAAAGGGTGAGAAGATTCGCCGAATTGGGGTTTTGTTTCTAATTGGATCGCCGGCCATTGCAGTGACCCTGGCCTCGGCGACTTCGCTGGGTGAGCTGGGATTTTTGGGCATGCTGAACACCCGCGAAGTTCGCCAATCGGCCCTCGAATCTCTTGAAAATCTAGGCATTTTGTTCTTGTCGGGTCCGGCATGGCGCACGTGGCCGCTGGTCGTAGTGGCCTTCACTGGGTTTGTTTTGGCACTTCAATCCATTAGCAAGCGCAAGCTGGACAAACCCAATCGAGTCGTCTTCATTTTGGGGCTGGTGATGTTTGCTGCCGCCATGTTGACGCCATTTCATTCGGACCTTTGGCAATATTTTTCCCCACGT
>DAOMZH010001094.1:0-3726 GCA_035437985.1 Polyangium sp. (in: bacteria)
ACGAATTGGTTCGGGCAAGTTTACTTCTGCAAATATGTCTCCGTCTTGTTGCCACGCGGCGGACAAGCCCTGAAAGTCGGGGCCATAACAAAGCTCGGCTTGCGCAAGATCAATATAAAAATCAGCCAGATTCAGGGGAGCAGCACCAGTAGGCGGCCATGCGTACAAATCGAAATCATACGTATTCGTCGCGGTTCCCAAAGTACCGGTAGCATGACGAACCCAAGACGTATCGTCGACGGAGCCTTCCAATCGGGACGATATCGTAATCGACCGATGGCGCAATTCGTCCGTTGGCGCAATGGCGATCTGAAGCTCGATTGCGACTCCGGGCCGCAATGCGAGCGGTTTTTCCAGTGTAAGTTCGGTAATGCAATCGAGCCCCAGGTGCCGAGCCGCGGTCAATGCTAGTTCCACCAGCATGGCCCCAGGCACGAGAATGGTCCCAAATACCTGATGATCCGCGAGCCATGAATTCGCTTTTAACGACATTCCTCCCGTGAACAATGCCCCTTGTCCGTCAGCTCGGTGGACGACCGCGTCGAGTATGGGATGATCGAGCATCCGCAATCCGGCGGCATTTCGGACGCTGGTTTGGCGTTTCGGAAGTTCGAACCAATACGAAGCGCGTTGAAAGGCGTAGGTCGGCAATTCGACGAATTTACCCGTCGGTAGAAGCTTGGGCCACGCGAGAGAAAAACCACGAACGAAAAGTTCGGCAAGTGAAACCAATAGACGTCGATAAGAACCACGATTGCGCCGTAATGCTCCCGCGGCAGCTCCGGTGATGCCCGCGATCGTCAGCGCATCGTGCGCGGCGACGGTGAGCACCGGGTGTGGACTCGCCTCGAAAAAAAAGCGATATCCATCAGCGAGCAGCGCGCTCATCGTTTCAGAAAAACGTACGGGTTCGCGAAGATTTCGATACCAATACGAGCCATCCAATTCGCTCCCCTGCAGTTTTGCGGCAGTGACCGTCGAATACATCGAAATCGTGGCCGGTCGGGGAGTGACGTTGGAAAGGGCATGTTGAAGTTCGTCTCGAGAACTTCAACATGCCCGCTGTGCGAAGCGACATCGGGGAGCAATCGGCGAGCAAAAATATTGGCTGATTCGAGTTCTAGAAGCAGAGATTCGATGGCTGGCACATCGCCGGAGACGACCGTTGCTCGGGGACCATTAATTGCCGCAATCGCAAGACGATCCGCCCAGCGCGCCAAATAGGGAGCCAAATCGGTGCTGGGAATCTCGGCTCCGAGCGTCGCGCCGCGGCCTTCGAGTCGAACCAGTAAACGCGAGCGTAGAGCCACCACGCGGGCGGCATCTTCGAGGGATAACGCGCCGGCCGCATATGCGGCAGCAATTTCACCTTGACTATGACCAATGACTGCTTCGGCCTCCACGCCCAAAGAACGCAATAAAGCCACGATTGAAACCACCACGCTGAAAACCACGGGTTGCACGACGTCGATGCGATCCAGCGACGGTGCACGTTCTTCGCCCCGCACCACGGCCAGAACGGACCAATCGATGAATGCAGAGAAAACGTGCGCGCATTGTTCGAGTTGTTCGCGAAAAACAGCGGACGTTTCGAGCAGCTCGCGCGCCATGCCTGGCCATTGCGTTCCTTGCCCGGGAAAAACCAATGCAAGTTTTCCTGTCACGTTGGCATCGCCCATGACGATGTTGGGGGCAGATCGATTTTCCGCGATGAGCGCCAGAGCTTCGATAAAGGATTGGCGATCCTCGGCCGCAATGGCTGCTCGGTGCTCGAAATGGGTTCGAGCATTGGCCAATGTGAAGGCAATATCGGTCAATGCCAGTTCGGGATGAGTTTCGACGTGTATTTGGAGGCGCTTGGCTTGCGCGCGCAAAGCCACCTCGCTTTTCGCCGATAGAACGAATAGCAATGCAGAAGGCGACGTTTGGGCTGTGTTCGTAACCGCCGGATCGGGCGGCGGCTCTTCGACGAGAACGTGGGCATTGGTGCCGCTCAGACCAAAAGAAGATATGGCGCCTCGGCGCAAACGGTCTTGACGGTTCCATGGTATTGCTTCATTCAAAAGGCGAACCGTGCCCGGGGACCAATCGACATGCCGGGATGGCGTTATGGCATGTAACGTTTTGGGCAATAGCTCGTGGCGCATCGCGAGAACCAATTTGATGATCCCTGCAACGCCGGCGGCCGCCTGCGTGTGACCGATATTGGATTTGATGCTGCCGACCCAAAGTGGTTTGTCACTCGAATGCTGTCGTCCGTACGTGGCGAACAATGCTCGGGCTTCGATGGGATCACCCAACGCAGTGCCCGTTCCGTGGGCTTCGACGACGTCGATTTCGTCCGCAGACAATCCTGAAGTTTGCAAAGCATGACGAATGACTCGTTCTTGGGCGAGCCCGTTTGGCGCGGTCAAACCTTGGCTCTTTCCATCCTGGTTGACTGCGGAGCCTCGCAAAATAGCCAGAATGGGATAACCATTGCGTCTGGCGTCGGAAAGTCGCGCGAGTAAAAGCAACCCCGCGCCTTCGGCAAATCCGGTGCCATCGGCATCGGCAGAAAATGCTTTGCATCGACCATCAGCGGCGAATGCCCTTTGACGACTGAATTGCACCAACATTGCGGGTGTGGCCATGACCGCCACGCCACCTGCCAAGGCCAGCGAGCAATCCCCATTGCGTAACGCTTGAATGGCAAGATGAATCGCCACCAGCGACGAACTGCACGCAGTGTCAATGGTCACCGCAGGGCCTTGTAGTCCGAAGGTATATGCAATACGGCCAGATGCAATCGCCCCCGCGCTACCGATTCCGACATGGCCTTCGAGTTCCGGAGGAGCTTTGCCCGATATGCGCGTACCGTAATCGTTGTACATGACGCCGACGAATACGCCTGTCTGACTACCCACGAGCGAGGCGGGCACGATACCTGCATTCTCCAATGCTTCCCACGATAGTTCGAGCAAAAGCCTTTGTTGCGGATCAATTGCCAGTGTTTCCCGCGGACTGATACCGAAAAAGCCCGGATCGAAATAGTCGGCGTCGTGGAGAAATCCGCCTTCTCGAACATAACTTTTGCCCACGGAGGTCGGATCGGAATCGTAGAGCTCATCTAGATTCCAACCGCGTCTCTCCGGGAAAGGCGTCATTGCGTCGAAGCCATCGCGAAGCAGCGCCCACAGTTCTTCTGGGGTATTTACTCCTCCCGGATAACGGCAACTCATGCCGATGATCGCAATAGGCTCGCTCCGCGCTGACTTCAGCTCGCCATTCTGGTGCCGAAGCCGTTCGACCTCTTTGAGAGCAGCGCGTAGGGCCTCGATGATCTTTTCCGACGAAGTGCTCATGAGCAATCAAATCCCTTTCCGGAATTATGGGTCGTTGGGGTTGCTCATCGCCAATTCGACCAGTGCATCGACGTCCATCGCGTCAATGGTATCCACGACCAACCCAGCGCTGGATTGCGGAGGCGTAGCATGATGTCGTCCAGCTGCAAGAAGTAAAAGCTGATCGAGCAAACCGGATTCCTTGAGGTCCTTTATCGGTATCGCGGCAAGCGTCCTGCGAATACCGTCTTCATTCGCTTCTTCCTCGACCGCGTCCCTCGACCCATTCCCAAGATCAACGTGAAGCTTGTCGATGATTGCCGAAGGAGTCGGGTATTCAAAGAGTAACGTCGCCGGAAGCACCAATCCAGTCGCCTTGGCGAGCCGATTTCGTAATTCGACG
>DAOMZH010001095.1:0-3719 GCA_035437985.1 Polyangium sp. (in: bacteria)
GAATCGTCTGTTTGTCCTGCTCGGACATATGCGCATCGAGCGGCATTTGCTGCGGATCCGGCGGCGCAGGCGGCACATCCGGCGTCGATGGCGGGCGCGCTCCCGGCGGCGCGGGAATGTTTGAGGGCAAAGGAATGTTGTCGATCGTGCCGATCATCGGAATATCGGCCGCAATGGTTCCAGGCGTCGAACCGGCACGAATAGGAATTTCTCGGCGTCCAAGACCAGGCGCTTCGACAATGACGGTGCCCGGTTTCGACCCAGGTTCGACGTTGACTTCAACCGGGCCAAACCCGGGCACATCGACTTTGATTTTCGACGATTTATTCGTTGGCGCAGGCTGCGGATTCTGTTGTTGCGGCGGTGGCGTGGGAAAAGGAAACGGAAACGACGGCCATTGCGGCACTGGATTTTGCTGTGGCGACGCGGGCGAGCCCGTGACCGGAACGTTATCGACGCGCCCGAGATGCGGCACGTTAATGCACACCGTGCCGGGTTTTGTCCCGGGTTCGTACGGAAGCTCGATTTGCCCAGCGGGCGTCATAACGAGCACCATTCCCGGCTTCGCCGCATAAGAAACGGGAAATGGGAATGACGAACCATCCATTCCCCGCGGCGTTTGCGGCAGTGGCGTAGGTTGTGGCGTAGGTTGTGGCGCGGGTGCAGGCTGAAATGCGCCAATCACGGGCACATTATCGACTTGCCCATGACCCGGCACCGTAATGGAAACGGTCCCTGGGTTTGTCCCAGGCTTTGCGGGAAGTTCGAGTTGTCCGAGCGGACTCGTAACAATGACCATTCCGGGTTTTCCTGCATGCACCGGCCATGGCAATGGCGATGCGGGCGTAGGTTGTGGCTGAGGAGTGGGTTGCGGCGCAGGTTGCGGAGTTTGTCCTCCATAAGCCGGAATCTGCGAAAACACGGCCTCTTTCAAGGCATTTTGCGTTGCCGAATCAATGGTTCCATCCGTGCGCATCGGTCGCGTCGGGTTCCATTTGTTCCACCAAAGCTGAAACGAAATCAGCGCGCGTTGCGTGCGAGCATCCACGAGGCCCGAAAAGTCCGATGGGTGCAGGCCAAAATCGAGCGGATCGCATACGCCATACCTGCGCGCCCACGCGGCCGTGAGAATCTGTGTATTCGCCACGACCCCAATATCCATGGTCGAATTCTGAGTTGGTCCGGGAAGACCTGGATTCGTCGGCGTCGGCGGATAGGCCGGTTTTGTGAGAGGGTTCTCCGGCCATTCATCAGGAATGCCGATTTCTTCATTCGGATACAGCGACGTCCAATTGCCGTTTGTCACGGTCTTGGTCGGGTTCGCCGCCCGCAACTCGGCCCACCATTTCGGCCGCGAAATCGCCCCCATTTTCGTGGCAATCTTGTACGGAGTGTCGTCTTTTTGCACGACGTACGAGCGCCGCGTCATGACGGCCCCCGTGTCGCGATCGTACATCAACCAGCCCGGTGGAATGTTCCACGCCAAACTCCCGAGTTTATGCGTTGGATTCGACGCGAGCAATTCCGCCGTGCGCTCGTGTTGCCCCGTCAATTTCTTCGTAATGCCTTGCGCCGTTTCCCCGGGCGCCGCAATGTATTGCCCGGTCACGGCATCGACGCCGGAAACATCGCGCGCGCCGGGCGTTGCGCCGGTGGCCAGACGCAAAAACCGCGGGTCCAGCGAATTCAGGATTGGCAAATCCGCTTTGATTTTTTGCAAAATGGCTTCGGGAATCGGCACCACCGATAGATGCCTTTTCGGCGTGGGTCGAGCGACCGGCGCCGCCGTATCGTTGTATTGACGCCCTTCATCATCTTCGAGCGCTGCTTCTTCGTCCGATGCTTCGATGCTCGCATTCGGCGCATAAGGAAAAGCGTACCCTGGCGGAAACTGAAGATTGTACGTTTTCGGCGGCGTTTCCGTGCGCTCCTGGTTTGCCCGTTCGCGAGCGGCGTCGATATCGGCTTTCGGAAAATGCATGCGCTGTTTCGCGGGCGGAGGAGGCGCCGGAGCAGGTCGTTGCGCTGCCGGCGGCGGATTCGACGGGGCCCGCGCATTACGTGCAGCTGCGGAAAGCTGCGTCGGCAATTGCCCTGCATCACGCCGTTTCTTGTATTCGACGGGATTGTACACGCGCAGTTGCGCATCGGCCAAAAACGCTCGATCCCCTGTGCGTTGCGACAATGCCTGTGCCTCGGCCAACATACGCCGTTCCCGCTGATTCAGCCGCCGTTTTGCGGACTTGTTTTTCCCGACCGTACGCACGGCACTCTCGGCCAATTGCCCACCCACGCGCCCCAGCGCGCCCCCAATGGCCGTACCCGCGGGCCCGCCAATGGCCGTTCCGAGCGCCGCTCCTCCGAGGCCACCAATGGTTTGTCCCATGTTGCCATTACCTTCGGCACTGGCAAACATCCCTTTCAGCGTTCCCAAAAGATCGCCCGTTTCACCTTCGCGAGGCATTTCGGTCTCGTCCGTCGCCGCTGCGGTTTCGCTCGACGTACCCAATTCCTCATTCATCAACAGAGCTTTCATCGTCGTTGTCCTTTCCTGTCATTACGTCTGGTCGCTTGATGCCGCGTGGACAGCGGCTCCATCTGCATTTCGTGACGTCGACCCGTTTGTCCGAGACAATCACCGTCGCATCCACGTCGTATTCATTGCCCACGGGTCCTGCGAATCGCCCCGCCTTGTTGAAATGCGAAATCACAATGGCTGTCGGGCGAACCTCATTGAGCGCTTCGAGCAGCGCCGTTTGTTCCCGATATTGCGGCGCCCAGCGTTGCAATGAATCGACCACCATGACCGCCGCGTCTTTCGGTACGCTCGCAAAGGCGTCGCGCCACCCAGCACCGTTTGTCTTGGATACACGCACGATGCGGTCGAGCGACGAGTTCGTCCGCAAAAACAATTCGCGCACGACGTCCGTGTTCTGCTCGGCGTCGAGCCAAAACGCGACGGCATTGAGCTTTTCCGCCATTTCTGCGGCCAGCTCGGCACCCAATGTTGATTTCCCGACGCCGGGTTTTCCACCGACCAGGATCTTGAAACCGAGCACGACGCCCCCAAGCGCCTCCGAAAGCATTGCGCGATACGGTTTCGGCCGCAATGATTGGCCATTTTCCAGCGTCTCGAAGCGAATGCCCGTTTTTGGCAACAGCGGTTGCGGCTCCCAAACGGCCGCGCCGCAACAGCAAAATCCGCCCCATGCGGGCCGTCGGTGACGATGACACACAGCGCAGCGCAGTTCTTTTGATAACAAAAGCGGCCCTTTGGACATGACTATCCCAACCCCCACGTTTCCGGCTGTTTTCTTCACCAATAATTCGTTACGGCCATTGCGCCGGGCGGAATGCGCCCGATTTCAGAATTGAGTATTGTCGGGTCGGCTCGACGCCACGCGCCGCGCCAATAGACTTCCGCGAGCACGTGCGGAAAATCCGCTTCGGGTCGCACGGGATAACTTCGCGCGGGGATGTCGCTCGCGAGGCACAGCGCAATAAAAACCCTTGATTTTGCGTCGCAATCACCAAAACCCCGCGATAATGTCACGGTGGAATCCTCGAGCACCTCGCGTTTTGGGTCGCGCACGTAATCGAGCGCGTATTGGCAAAATTTTAGTATGGCAGGCGCACGTTCGTCGAGCGGTAATTCCCGAAATACACGCGCCCAGCGCTGCACGACGTCGAGCCGCGCGTCATCGTGGCTGGCGCGTTTC
>DAOMZH010001096.1:0-3704 GCA_035437985.1 Polyangium sp. (in: bacteria)
AGGAAAAGCCTTGCTGCCAGGGATTGTCGTCGGGGCTGTTTTGTGCGCGGCAGGGATCGGTGTCGTCCTGTTCGGCGGGAAAAACAACGGAGCGGTGCAGGAGGCAGCGACAGGGCTTTCTGCGTCGAGGACCAATGCGCCAATCGTTCCAATCGAGCCGTCGGCCGTGGCGGTTCAGACGGCTGTGTCGGAACCGGTCTTGCCAACAGTCGATGCCGGTACGCAAGCGGATGCCGGGCTGGCAACCGTGAAAAAAAACCCGTCATCGAAGAGTACGAGTTCTCCGGCCAACAAGGGCCAATACATTCGGGATAATTGACTAGGGATTTTATGAAGATTCGTCGATTGTCGGGGATTGTCGTCGGGCTTGTTGTTTTGTCGACGGTAGCACCAGCGATTGGACAGGATATCGTCGTGGCGGAGGCGCTTTTCAAGAAGGGTGTCGAGGCCATGGCGGCTGGGAATTTCGAGGTGGCTTGTCCGGCGATTGCCGAGAGCCAGCGGCTCGATCCGCGCGCAGGCACGGCGTATACCCTTGCCGATTGCGAACGGAAGCGCGGGCGGATCGCGACGGCTGCGGCGCTGTTCGACGATTACTTGCGACTCGTGGACGCGCTGAAGCCAGAGCAACAGGAAAAGCACGCGGGCCGGGTGAAGGAGGCCAAGGCGCAAAAGATGACGCTCGCGAAGGACATACCGACGTTGACGATCGTGTTGCCGCAAGGAGCGCCCACGACGGTGAAGGTGACGAGGGATGGAACGGAACTGAGCGGGGCAGCGTTTGGCGTCGCTTTGCCCATTGATCCTGGGACGCACGTTGTGAACGCAGAACTTCCGAATGGACAGACATTCGAAAAGCGTTTGGAGATCAAACCGACCGACAAGGCAACCGTCGAAATCAGTTTGGCAGAAGAACCACCACCACCACCACCGCCACCGCCGCCACCGCCACCTCCCGCACCCAAATCGTCGAGTGGTTTACGTGCTGGCGGATTCGTCGCATTGGGTTTTGGTGTGGCAGGGCTCGTGACGTGGGGTATCACGGGCGGTTTGGCCATTGCGAACAAGGCCAACGTGGAGGCCAATTGCGTCGGCGTCGTATGCAAGCAGGCCGGGCTGGACGCAGTTGAAAAAGGACGAACGTTGGCGAACGTGGCGACGGTAGGGCTGGGGATTGGAGTCGCGGGGGCTGCGCTTGGAGCGGTCATGCTAATTGTCGGCAAACCGCGAGCGGACAATGGTTCGGCAAAACGCGACCTGCGATTCACAGTAATGGATATCGGAACACCGGGAGCTGCGTTTGGCGTGGAGGGAGCATTCCAATGACAACGCGAGAACGCTGGGCGTGGATTTGTCTGACAATGGGGATTGGCGTGCAGGGGTGCGCTCAGGTTCTCGGGTACGAAGAGCCATTCGTATTGGAGGAGGACCCGGCGTGTATGCCCGTCGATGACAACAACGATTGCACGATCGACACGTGTAATGCTGCGGGCATGACGATTCATACACTGCAAGCCGAGGGGACGGTATGCACAACGAATGGCGGGTCGAAATGCAACGCGACCGGGGTGTGCGTCCAGTGTCTCGAGGTCAGCGACTGCCCGGGCACCGATGACGATTGTCAGCAGCGCACGTGTGTCGCAGGCCAATGTAGCAAGAACTTTACGCCTGCCGAGTTAGCACTTCCGACGCAAACCGCTGGCGATTGCCATAAAACCGTATGTGATGGCAATGGTACGTCCAAGGACAACGTCGACGATACGGACAAACCCAACGACAATACCCTCTGCACGGCGGATTCGTGCATGAATGGCACGCTCGTATTCACGCCCGTGGCCTTGGGCACGATGTGCACGGACGGCAATGGCACAACGTGCAATAGCGTGGGGCAATGCAGGTTTGACATTGGGGTCATGTGCGCCATGGCCAGTGATTGCGCCAACAGCAATTGCGTGGACGGCGTCTGCTGTAGTGCGAGCGCGTGTGATCTCGGCGGTAGTTGCGCGACGGGCGACTGCACCTGTCCGGGCACGACCCCAATGGCTTGCAGCGGTGTCTGCAAAGATCTTGCAGTCGACGACGAGAACTGCGGCGCTTGTGGACAACCATGCACGACGGATGCGACGGGTGTCCATGCATGCTCGGGCGGCAGTTGCATCAATCGCAGTTGGACTGCATGGCCCATGCCCAACCCTGTGGGCACCGGGTTGCCGAACACCGCCAATTACACCGTTGACTCGGCCAAGGGCCTCGTCACCGACAATGTGACGAAGCTGATGTGGCAACAAAATATCGACGCCGGGTCGTATACCTCGGGCACAGCCAAAGCGTATTGCGCGGACCTCGTGTATGGCGGCTACAGCGATTGGCGGCTCCCCACGCGCATCGAACTTGTTTCCCTGATTGACTCCACCAAGTCCGACCCATTGCCGACCATTGACACGATGACATTTCCAAATACGCCACGCGATTACTTTTGGGCGTCTTCGACTTTGGCGGGCAACGCCTCAACGGGATGGTACGTCAACTTTGACGATGGCTCCACCTCCTTCCGCGACGGGATGCTCCCGTCCCGGGTGCGGTGCGTACGCTGATGACGATTCTACATTTTCTTCGACCCGACGATGGAGAAAAAGCCATGAACATTTATCGCCGTTATTCCAGCTGGATTCTATTCGCTCTCATTCTGATCGTTGTTGTGTCGTGGGCCCCACGCGGGCACGCCGATGCACCTTCCGGACGCTATACGATCACGACGGATACCGTTTACGACACGAAGACTCTGCTTACCTGGCAAAGGGTGCCTGATGCAGCCGCTCACGCCTGGAGCAGTGCCCAGATGTATTGCTTGGGGCTCAACCTCGGGGGCATGACGGGCTGGCGCCTGCCCAGCCTGAAGGAATTGCAAACGATCGTCGATGAACAACGGAAACTGCCAGCACTCGACACGAGCGCGTTTACAACCGGGCAATACGCTATCTGGACGTCTTCGGAAGTCGCGGGCACCTCCGCCACGCAAGCTTGGATCGTCAACTTCTCTTATGGCGACAGCCAGCGCACCAACGTGTCGACGGCGATGCATTATGCACGGTGCGTGCGGTAAACGCGACCTATTGGGAGCTTCCTGGTGCGGCAGCACGTTTCCTGCGCACGCGGGCCGACATGCGCGCCACGTTGCCACGCTTTTTTCGTGGCCACGCAAGCAGCAATTAAAATGGTAGTACCGAGGAAGGATACGCTCGAGGGGCGGCTATGCAATGAACGCAATGGACGCAATGGCCATTGCTCGAGAAAGATGCAGGTTTGTCCTACGACTCAACCCTTTGGACGCTTTTTTCGCGCGGGTTTTTCCTCGTTTGACGCAGCAAAAATCTCGCTGGTCACCGTGGCCCCCAATGCTCGGTCGATCCAAGTTTCAAGCTGCGCCATGTCCTTGCATCCGTCGACTCGACGACGTTGAGCTGCGGTGAGCTTCAGCCCACGGGCAACAAGCATCCGATGCAATACACTGATCGTGCCTTCGAGCTTACCTTCGAGCTTACCTTCGAGTTTTCCCTCGAGTTTTCCCTCGAGCTTGCCTTCGAGCTTGCCTTCGAGTTTGCCTTCGAGTTTTCCCTCGAGCTTGCCTTTTTCGTGCACGTCCTCGAGGCTGGCAAAACCTTTGCGCTGCAACAAATTGCGCAACGTGACTTCATGCGCGGCTT
>DAOMZH010001097.1:0-3700 GCA_035437985.1 Polyangium sp. (in: bacteria)
AAATGGTGGCGAGAACGCTGCTCGGCATGACGCCACCTCCGCCGGAACGAGTAATTCCGATGCGGGCACCCGTGCGGATCCAAGACGAACCCACGGAAGAAGAAGCGGCCAATGTGGGCGTTCCCGCGGAGCCGGCATCGAGCGCCGCGGCAGCGCCTGCAGCACCAGCGCCACCTGCAGGAGGTACGCCATGAAAAACCTCGATCCGCAACGCGCGCGATGGATTCGCATCCGCATGGGGATTTTGTGCGGAATGATGGGCCTGGGACTCGGCGTCATCGTCTCGGGTGCTCATCGCATCCAGATCGAAGATGGCAGCGATTGGTACGACTTGGCCGAACGACAACGGCAACGTCGTCTCCACGTCACACCCAAGCGCGGCACAATCTATGATCGCAATGCCACACCCCTCGCCGAAAGCGTCGAGGTGCCCAGCATCTCGCTCGATGCCGTCGAGCTTTTGCGCGGCATCGAAGATCGCTACTTGGCGATGCGCATCAAGGACTACAGCGAGCGCATTGCGGCGGCGCTGAATCTTCCGCCCGAAGACGTGATCGAGAAGGTCAGTCGTCGACGTCGTTTCGTGTGGCTCAAACGCCGCGTGTCCGAGGCTGAAGTCACTGCAGTTCGCGCCCTCGGCGAAAAGAATCAGCGTTATCCTCTCCGTGGGCTGGCGATCGAAGGCGAAGGACATCGGTTTTACCCGAACCGAGAACTCGCCGGACCGCTCATTGGGTTCGTCTCGCCAGACGGAGAAGGTCGCGAAGGACTGGAGCTCTCGCTCGACGAAGAGCTGAAGGGCAAAGTGTCCGAAGTCCGCGGTTTGCGTGATCGATCCGGGCGATTGATCTTCCACGAAGGCATCGAAGACGAAGCGGCTCTTGCTGGGCACAACATCGTTCTAAGCATCGACAAGGGCATTCAGTTCACCGCGGAACGAGAGCTCGAAGCGGCCATGAGCACGTACGAGGCCGTTGGAGGCTCGGTGGTCGTGGCGGATCCGACGACGGGCGAGATCCTCGCGATGGCCAGCGGCCCTGGGTACAACCCGAACGACTACGGCGCGGCATCGCCGGATGCGCGGCGAAATCGTTGCGTCGTCGATCGCTTCGAACCTGGGTCGACGATCAAAGTTTTCACGTTTTCCTCGGCACTTGCCGCGCACAGCGTGGCCCCCACGGCAAACATCTATTGCGAAGAGGGGCACATGCCGATCGACAACGTGACGATTCACGACACTCACCCGGCGAAATGGCTATCGGTCACGCAGGTGTTGAGTTTGTCGTCGAACATTGGAGCAGCAAAGATTGCTCTGGGGCTCGGAGAACAGCGTCTTTACGAAGGTTTCCGGCGGTTTGGATTTGGCGACACGACGGGCCTGCCCTTCCCTGGCGAATCCATGGGCGTTTTGCGGCCTCGCGGACGACCGTGGGTGCAAGTCGAAACAGCTGCTGCGTCGTTCGGTCAGGGCATCAGCATCACCACGTTGCAACTCACGATGGCGATGGCTGCGGTCGCTAACGGCGGCAAACTCCTCGAACCCATCCTCATCAAACGCATCACGGATGGCAGCGGCACAGTGCTCACGGAAAACGCGCCGCGTATTCGTCGTGAAGCAGTCAGTCCGGGCGTCGCCAAACTCGTCTCCGAGATGCTCGTTGCCGTCACAGAAGGAGAAGGAACAGGTGTGGAAGCCGCGATTCCAGGTTTCCGCGTGGCAGGGAAAACAGGGACAGCTCAGAAAATCGACCCCGCGACGGGCAGATATACGGATACCCACTACGTCGCGTCGTTCACCGGCTTCGTTCCAGCTGACAAACCCCGGCTCGTGATCTCGGTCGTTCTCGACGAACCCCTCGGTGGTACATACGCCGGTGGTTCCGTTGCTGCTCCCGTGTTCCGCCGCATTGGCGAAATGGCCCTGCGTTACTTGGGCGTCACGCCCCGCGGCACAGTGCCGATGAAGCTCAAGGATGTCGCGGAACGCGCCAAAGAAACGGACTTGGCGACGAGCACCTACCAGGTCCTGAGCGAAGCCCGAACGGCCGCCGCGCCCATGACAAACAGCGTGGTGACGCCGTCCGCTCCCATGAAGAGTGGCGAAACACGCGTGCCGGATTTGGCCGGACAACCGATTCGCGAAGCTGTTCGCGCCGCAGCTGCCGCCCACCTCATCCCGACCGTGATGGGCACCGGACGCCTCGCACGCACGGAACCAGCAACAAACACCGTGTTGCCCAAAGGTTCGAGCGTGAAGCTTTTCTTCGAGCCTTCGTCATGACGAACGTCGAGCCTATTTCCGAGGGCGAGTCCATGCCGCTTCCATCGTGCAAAGCGTCACGAATGGGCCGACGTGTCGACGAACTCGTGTCGGAAATTCCGGGCGCGACGCTGGTTGCTGGCGATCCTGCCACGTTTGTCACGGGCGTACATCACGACTCACGGCGCATCGAAAGAGGCCATGCCTTCGTTGCCCGTCCAGGTCAAAAGACGAGCGGTGAAAAGTTTGTCACGGACGCGATTGGCCGCGGAGCTAGCGTCGTCATAACGCCGCGAGGTTCGTCCACACCGGTTCCGGGCACCGTGTGGATCGAAACGGACGATGCAGCAAAAGCGCTCGCATTTGCTTCAGCTGCAGTATACGGGCACCCGACGTTTTCCCTCGAAGCGGTGGGCATCACCGGGACGAACGGGAAAACGACGACCTCGCACTTGGTTCATGCGTGCATCGCGGCCTGTGGAGGTCAACCCGGTCTGGTTGGCACCCTGGGTTATCGCTTCGGCGACCTGGATTTACCCGCCACGCATACGAGCCCCGAAGCGGACGAACTTGCCCGGATAGCTGTGGCCATGCTCGCTCGTGGTGCGACGCATCTCGTCATGGAGGTATCCAGCATCGCGCTCGCTGCGGCTCGGGTCGAAGCCGTACGGTTTCGAACGGTTGCCCTGACGAACCTCACGCAGGACCACCTGGATTACCACGGCACGATGGAAGCGTATGCCGAGGCCAAAGCGCGGCTTTTTATCGATCTCGGCCCTGGTGCTGCGGCCATCAACGTCGATGATCCTTTCGGTCAAGACTTGGTGCGGCGCGTCGCGCCCCGTGGATTGTCCGGCCCAACCTCGGCCACCCTTCTTCGTTATTCTGCAAATCCAAATATTTCGCCTGACCAAGCCGACGTCGTGCCGACTTTCGTTCGCCACACGCCCGCAGGTATCTCGCTCCAAGTTCGTACGCCGGGTGGAAACTTGGCCCTCGAATCGCCACTCGTTGGTGGTCATAACGTTCAGAACCTGCTCGCTACGATCTCGATCGCCCACCTGCTCGACCTCGACCTGCGCAAAGCTGCGGACGCTCTTTCCAAACCCATCGGGGTCGCTGGACGTCTCGAACGTTGTGACGATCCGACCAGAGACGACGTGATTGTCCTGGTCGACTACGCGCACACGCCCGATGCGTTGGCCCGCGTGCTCGACAGCGTGCGCGCGTATGGGAAAGGCCGCGTGATTTGCGTATTTGGCTGCGGCGGGGATCGCGATCCCAAAAAGCGGCCGCTCATGGGGGAAGCGGTGGGCCAACGAGCCGACGTCGCTTTCGTCACGAACGACAACCCGCGGAGCGAAGATCCGCTCGCCATCATCGACGCCATTTTGCCGGGTTTGTCGGGGACCAAGGCTCGCGTCGTCGTCGAACCCGATC
>DAOMZH010001098.1:0-3691 GCA_035437985.1 Polyangium sp. (in: bacteria)
CGAGCTCGAGCCAATGTCCGAGTGGACGTTATGGTTTCCCGAGTTTTTCACATGCGTACTTTGGACCGGTAGCATTTTCCACCCCCGCATATATCCCGTCGGCGGCCGATGTGGATGGTGACGGTCGCGTGGACTTGATTGTCGACAGTGGAATCGTGCTCAATGAGGGAGGAGGGAAATTCGGTCGAAACTCTGTGTATGGGCAGGGCGCGCGTTTTGCGATTGCTGCCGATGTCGACCGTGATGGAGACATGGACATTGTTGCCAAAAGTGGAAATGCGGACTCGCTGATTGGGGTTTGGCGCAATTTGGGTAATGGGGTGTTTGCCGCCGAAGTGGATTACTCCGTAGGTATGGGCGTCCGGACACGGATTGTAACCGATCTGAATCGTGACACCTATCCAGACATCGTCGCGACGACCGACGACCAGGTGTGGATTTTGTTGAATCGGGGTGACGGCACCTATGGTGCCGGAACGCGGTATCAAGTCAGCAATCCCAATGGCTGGAGCAATATCATCAGGTCAATCGTCGCGGGCGATTTTAATGAAGATGGTGCGACAGATCTCGCCTTCAGAATGCCTTTCGCCAATGAATCCATCACCCTGCTGTTGAACTCCGGAACGGGTACATTTACTGTCTCCACGGCTGGATCAATGACTACGGCTTGGGCCGAATCGCAGTTTGCCAAAGGAGACTTCAACGGCGACGGACACCTCGATTTTGCGTTGGTGCAGTCAAATGGGGGCCAAGTATGCATTCGTTATGGCACGGGCATGGGATCCTTTGCCGAGTCGGAGCTCGTCGATTATTGGTTAATCGGTTCGAGCCAGAGCGATTCCATCTACATCGGCGGAGCCGACCTGAATAATGACGGCCGCGATGACTTGTTTGGGGTGGCGGGCGATAGTGTCGCCAATTCCGGCGGTTACGTGAGCGTTGCCGTGCAAGCCTCATCTGGCGGCTTTGGTCCTATGGTGAAATATGACGCGGTGACCCGAGCCGGAGGAATAACCGCGGCCGATTTCGATGGCGATGGCTACAAGGACGTTGCTTTTTGGGATCCGGGCGCAATGAGCGTGATTCCGCTCCGCAGCAATGGGCTTGGTGACTTTGATTCATATCGCCAAGTCCCGACGGTGGCCACTTCTCATACGTTGGGCGATGTCAATGGTGATGGCCTTGCCGACCTCGTCTCGATTGCGAAAGATACGTATGCAGTGGACGTGTGGATCAATGGTGGCGGGGGGACATTCACGACGAGTGCGACCTATTCCACGGTGGGGTTGACGAGTTCCCCCATGCTCGCCGATCTGGACGGGAATGGATCCTTGGATTTGGCGGTGGCCGTGAACAAGTTCGTCACCATTTTTCTCAATCAGGGAAATGGCACGTTTGTCCATTCGAGCGATTATCTGTCGGCCAATGATGTCGTCTCGTTGGTGCTTCGGGACGTGAATGGTGACAACAAGAGCGATCTCTTGGTTGGACAACGAGACAAGTTAGACGTGCGCTTGAATTTGGGTAATGGCACGTTTGGATCGGCAACCTCGTACGCGGCCACGGGTGCAGATGGTCAAATCCTAGGAATGGACGTCAATAATGATGGTTTGGGCGATATCGTGACCGCATCGTGCGACGCTCCGTTGCCTGCGCGAGGCATTTGGCTGAACCAAGGCAACGGGACGTTTGTCCGTGGAGCGAATTTTGTCATGCTTGGCGATAACAATCAGGGGAGCGTGTGGTCTTCAGGTGACGTCAACAACGATGGGCGGCAGGATATCGTTGTTATGGACCACGGGCTCATCTTGGGGATCAACAATGGTGATCAGACCTTTACGAGCACGTTTGCGGCCGTAACGAATTATATGGGCGAATGCGTGGTTGCCGATGTAACCCGAGACAATATCGCCGACGTGGTATGCAGTGAGGTGTGGTCTTTGTACGCTACCGGTACTGGGCAGGACAATGAAGTGAACGTTTTTCCTGGCCATGGAGATGGTACATTCGAACCCGTTCAAAAGTACACTGGGGGGTACGGCGCGCGGACGCGAATTGCCGACGTCGATGGTGATGGGGTCAACGATATCGTGGCGGCAGGAAGAACCGAGGTTGCCGTCATGCTCAACAAGTGCCTTCCTTGATCGAACCCAAGCCCCCAAGCGATCTGTTGTTTTGGGGTGCATCGTTTTCGAGTTTCACGCCGTGCTGTCACGGCGCTTCATCCAACCAAACGGCCAATTTCGCACTTGACGCGTTTGGCTTCCGCGCAAACTCATCGATGCCTTGATACCGCGGAAGAAAGCGTGATTGTTTTGGCCCGATGGACTTGGCCAATGAATCTTTGCAACGTGCATTCCTCCGTCGAAAAGTCATTCCGCAATGTCGGAACGCCCAGCCTTGCCAAAAGAACGTGCATTCCTCAATTGGGAAATGCCCTTGGCCCCTGAAAGAAGTACGGCTCCGCAAATGTGCAAAGCCACTTCCGCCGAAAGAACGCTCGTTGCACGGCGGGGGAACCGCAAGGGGGCCGAACGAAATGCCGTTCCGAGATTTGGAAACGTGCACGGCATCACCGAGGGGGACCATTGTACGAATGCGGAATTACGTTCCGTCGTAGAGGAATGAGCGTTCCGAGATTTGGGAACGCGACGAAGGTCGGAGGAACGACCGTTCCGCGATGGGAAAACCTTTATTCTGGCTTGCGGCGTGAACCTTCGCGCAAGAAAAAGTCCTCGGCCCGTCGGGGATTGGTCTTGTAGAATCCGCGCAGCGCACCATAGGCGACCTCCAATTGTTCGCGAATGGCGCGACGAGCTTCCAATTCCTCTTGAAATAGCGCGTCCGTGTGCGATTCCGCAGCTTTGGCGGCATCCAGTTTCGTTTTGAAGACATTGACGACCGAATCGAAACGCGCCACGGCTTCCGTCACGATCGGGTGTGGGCCAACGCTTTCGAGTTTCGAGCGGAGCTTGGGCAAGGGTTCCAATTGTGCTTCTCCGTCGGGATCAATGTCTTGGCCATATCCTTCGGGAAATACGGTCGCCCGCGCATTTCGCTCGGGTTCGGCGCGATCGAGCTTGCCGAGATCGGCATCGATATCGCGGATGGCATTTTCCAAATTGATTTCGGTAAAGTCGCAAATGGCGGATGCTTCGACTTCCACATCCTGAGCATCGTCGTGGGCGCGTGCGCAGGCTTTGAGTCGATCGAAAAGAACTTTCATTTTGTCGTGAAGTTCTTGGTGAATTGGGGCACCTCCTAACGTGAGTTTACCCATGTGGGCTTTGGCGGCGCGTTTGTGGAGGTCAGTGCCATCGGTGGGACGCAAGCGGCGCATTGGTGTTTCCTTTCGAGTGAACGGAAGACATAACCGTATCGGGCGGTGAGGTGCGGGGCAAGTTTTGTGGTCCGCTTGGGCAGAAGGGGCACGGTTTTGACGTCTACGCAGCGTTGTGATGCCGTCCAACACCTCGGACCCGTATTCAATTTGAATGCCCGGGGGTTTGGGGGCAGAGCCAAAAACTCAGTCTTTTGGGCGAAGCCCAAAAGATTGTGAGGGCCCCCCAACCCCCAATCACAAACAAAAGCCTCGCGAAGCGCGCTTGTTAGCGCGCGGAGCGAGGGTTCGCATCTGACCCGTATTCAATTTGAATGCCCGGGGGTTTGGGGGCAGAGCCAAAAACTCAGT
>DAOMZH010001099.1:0-3689 GCA_035437985.1 Polyangium sp. (in: bacteria)
TCGGCTTCTTTTACGCGAAGCGAGGGTTTGGCCCGCAAAGCGAGCTCTCCAACTTGCTTGGGGGTCAAACCACCGGGTTGCGGCGCGAGCGCTTCGGCAATGCGATCCGGGGCTGCGGGAGGAACGTTCGGGAGGGCGTCCGTGGGCGCAGGGGGCGCTGCAGGAAGAAGTTCCTTGGGTTCATCAGCGGAAACAACCGCCGCAAACAGGAACGCAGATGTGGCAAAGGCGAGATGGATCGAGCGGGGTGAGGAACGCATATTGACCGGCGGGTCACTTATGGTCGGATGGCGGGATAGTCAAGCGCCCATGGGGAAAAACTGGAAATCCAACTCGACTCTTCAAACTTTTTCACTCCTCCGCACATTCTTCCTCTTGACCAACTGCACCTGGTCAAACTACTCTAGGCTTGTTCCCAAGGAGAAATGATCATGGCTCGAGGTGACGCATTGGCGGCAGACATCGCTGGCAGCCCTATTTCCGACAGTGGAGTACGCATTCGGCGGACGGTGCATCCGCTCCTCGAGGCCATCGAGAGCGCTCCCTTGGTCCCCATCTCCGTCGAAGAAAACGCAGAACTCGACGAAATCATGCGTACGACGACCACTTGGCTCTCGGATGACGAGTTTGCCGCGGCTGTCGGTTCCCACCGCGAATAAAACCCTCCTCCACTTTTATCGACAATGAAATTCACAGTTCAATGGCATCCGGCCCATACGACACAGGTCCGGAACATGAACCCATGGATTGCGGCAGCTGTTTGCAAAGCCGTTTATGCCGCCGCAGAAACCGGAAAAGGCACCATCCGGCGCATTCACCCAGACAACCCTTTTCGTATTAGCATCCATGTCCCAGGCGCCGTCGCTTTTGCCGATGTCGACCCCGACACCCTCACCATGAAGATCCTGCGTATCCTGCCTTCCGCCACGGCTCCGCGCGAGTAAACCCTCGATTCTGACCCGAGAGTCATTTTTGCTCGACTCGCGCAGACTCATACGAATGCGCAATTGCCCAGCTTCCTGCCCCTTCGCGACCCATCGAGCAAGCAGGTTCTTTCGCGGAATTCATACTCGTTTCTGCATTCTGGGTTTTCGGCGGCGAGCCCGATTTTTGAATTCTTTTCTCTAATTCGATCTCGAAAGCAGAATCTCGAGATTCTGCTGGGTAGCGGATTGAAATCGGCCATTGCTGCCAACATTCTCGAAATCGTCGTTGATAATTTGTACGGCCCATACGAGTTTGGCGAAGCTTCGGATATGTCCTTCTTTTCAGCATCTCTCCAACGGTTCGGATTGCCTCGAGAATGCACGGATCGAGCGCTCGAATGTCGGCGTGAGCCATGCATTGCACCTCGTTTTGGAGAAAGCCTCATGCCCACGAAGACGCACAAGCGCCCAGGGTTACGCCCGGCAGTCGAATCGCTTCTTGCGTCTTGCACGCCGCTTTTGCGGCACGGAGGTCGTTTGCCTCTTGCGCGGATGGTTGCAGCAGCGACGGGAGGAATGCTCAAGCCAACAGTGCTCGATGCGCTGGACGTTCGGGGGGAATTGGTTTTCGAGCCCCGGGCCGAGGGGGCATTTTTCTCGAATAGCGGACAGCAACTAAAAATCGCGTTGCGCCGCTTTGATCTGGTGGTGCCTGCACGCATTTCCGGAGTGGCAATGGCGATTGCAGGGGGCGTGGAGTTTCGCTTCGAGCCGACCGAGACGTTCAAGGCCAGCAAGTTCTTGGTCTCGGTGAACCTCGAGCGGTTGCACGTCACGTCCGAACGTATTTTGGTCAACGTTCAAGGTGGGGTGTTTGATCAGTGCATCGAGTTGGTGTGACGTGGTCGTCATGGCGCGTCGATGTGGCACAACATTGCGGCACACTTGGCCAAGGGGTGATGGGGGCAGCTGCGAAGTGGTTGGGCCGTAGGTGAGAAAGTGGTTGCCGAAGCTGCGAAAGAAGCGCGACGGGCGTTGAGGCGGAGAAGCAAAAAAGAGAACGGACATTATGTGACCCAAGGGTTGTTGGCGTGGGACACCAAACCAGTGACAATGGTTTATGCTTGGCTCTGTTCTTGCCAACACGAACCGCGGAGGCCACATGCGACCCACCCATGCTCGACGCGCGCTTGCACTGCTTCTCATGTCTCTTGCCGGGAGCTCCATCGCTGCCGGTTGTTCAGGTACTGACACGCTGATTCCTCAAGAGGAAATCGTCGTGGCGCCCAAGGCTCCGCCGCCCATCAACGGTGGCACCCTTGCCGTTGCGCCGGACGGACACACCGCCATTGCGGCGGATACAGACCGCGACGTCGTCTGGATCGTCGATGTGGATGCATCGGCCCTCAAGGCGAAAGTGGCGCTCCAGGAAGACGATCAACCCGGTCGCGTAGCGATCGACAACGATGGTCGCGCGCACGTCGTTTTGATGGCGAGCGGTGCGATTGCGACGATCGACATTGCTTCGGGCAAACTCGTCGATCGTCGTGACGTTTGTGCAGCGCCTCGCGGCATTGCCTACGAACAATCCAAGGATCAGGTCCATGTGGCCTGTGCTGGCGGCGAACTCGTCAGCATGCCGGCAGCGGGCGGAGCGGCAGCGCGCACGTTGCACCTCGATCGCGACCTTCGCGACGTCATCGTTCAGGATGACAAACTCTTGGTGAGCCGTCTGCGTACGGCAGAAGTCATGGTCATCGGACCGGAGGGCAAAGTTTGGCAACGACAAACGCCGCCCACTGTGGAACGTGCGGACGTTTTCACAGGTGAGACGAAGACATTCCGACCGGCCGTGGCGTGGCGCATGGTTGCCAACCAGAAGAAGGGCGGCGCGATCATGGTGCACCAACGCGGTCTCGATGGCCCGGTCACGACGGAGCAACCTGGTGGCTACAGCGGCGGCGGCTGTGACGACGGCATCATCCAGACGACGGTGACGACGATCGATCCGGGCACGCCCGAGACGACGCCGATCGAGATTCCGAAGGATGGACGTCAATCGTTCGCAGGCACGGCGTTGCCGGTGGACGTGGCGGTTTCACCTGATGGAACGATGATGACGATGGTCGCAGCGGGCACCAATTCGATCGTGACCAAGGCGATCGTCAACATCGCCGACTCGCGCGACGACGAACCGTGCAAGGGACCGGAAACGATCCCGACGCCTGGACAACCTGTTTCGGCGGCGTATCTGGCCGATGGTCAGGCCGTCGTTCAATTGCGCGAACCCGCTGCCTTGTTCTTGCCGGGGCCGAACATCACGATTGCTCTGCCGGGCGAATCCCGCAAAGACACCGGTCACGACGTGTTCCACCAGAGCCCGGGTTTGGCCATGGGTAACGCGACATCGATTGCCTGCGCGTCATGTCATCCCAACGCAGGCGATGACGCGCGCACGTGGAACTTTGCCACGATTGGTCCGCGACGAACCCAGACGGTACGTGGTGGCATTTCGGACACGGCGCCGCTGCATTGGGACGGCGACATGAACGACGTTGGCCACATCATGACGGAAGTATTCGTCAATCGTATGGGTGGCACGCCGCAAGGTCCGCGTCGGGCGCGGCTCATCGAGCGCTGGATGGACACGGTTCCGAAGGTACAACACGGAGCGCCCGTCGATATGGGAGCAGTGGAGCGCGGAAAGGCGCTTTACAACGACGCGAAGGTGGCCTGCGGCTCGTGTCACAGCGGTGCCAAACT
>DAOMZH010001100.1:0-3679 GCA_035437985.1 Polyangium sp. (in: bacteria)
GAGGGACTTCCTGAGCGACGTTCGGTTTGTCTGCACGAAAAGCGCCGAGCTTCGTACAGCGTTCCAGAAGTTTGATGGCCACAAACTTTTGGAACGCTGTATTTAGCCGGTAAAACGGCCGGCGTTTGCCCACTTCGGATTTTTTTGCGCATTCCTCTTCCACATGGGCGTTCGGTCGTGCTATACGCGCGCCATCGTGAGCGCCACCTGGTATATCTACAGTTCTCTTCCTCCAACCGCGATGTCCAAGCTCGAGACGACGTACGAGCAATATTTCGAGTCGTATGCCGACGTCAATGGCGACGAACTCGATGATGAAGACAATGTTCCAGATGTCGTGGCGGGCGGCATGATGCCCCCGGCGAAGGAGCTCGAAGCGCTTTACAAGCATTTGGGGCTCACGCTCTCCAAGGATATTTTGAAGCGATATCGCGCCTGCAAGTCGGTCATGACCTTGGACAAACCTGGCGCATTGGAAGCGGGTGGGGCACGCGCGCTCGTCTCCACATTGCGCTATTTGCTCGTGCGCGTCGGCGAGGGGGCGCTCGTTTTGCAAAATGATCCGCCACTGGTTCCGGCCGAAGAGCTCCTGGCCAAGGTGCGCAAGATGAAGGGTTTGCCCGGATTCGACGAAGAAGAGAAATCAGAAAAAACCGAACGGCCCAAGGCTCCCGGTGCGCGCGCAGAAAAACCGGGAGAAGGTCGCGCTGTGCGAGTCTCCCAGGCTCTGGATGTGCTGATGAACGACCCTGAATTGGCGCTCGATTTGCGTCATGTGCTCCAGGAATTGCCGAAACTCGCGCAGCAATATGCAGCATTGATTTTGCAACACGGCGTGATGGCGGATGCAGCGGCCGCGAAAAAACTGGGGGCGCGCGAGGAAGCGCTCACGGAAGCGGCCGACGAACTGGACGAAGCCTTGGCTGAATTGCGAGAATGACGGACGAGCTCAATTCGCGAAAAAGATTGTAAAGAAAAACCACGCCAGCCCGGCCAACGAAATGATTTGCGCAATCGTGAATGATCGGCGATACGCCTCGGGCATCACGAGCGCGATGAGTTTTCGGCGATTGAGGATCGACCGTACTGCGATGTACAGAACGAGCGCGCCGAAATAGCCCATCGTAATGACCAAGCGGCTGAGCTGTGTCTGGGTCATCAGGAGCCAAAAAAGAGCCATGAGCACCAAAAGCGGGACCATCGAATAGGCCCGAACATTGGAAAAACCATCCATCAGGCGAAGTTTTTCGTCCGAAGTTAGTTTTTGATAGGCCCGCTCGTTGACGAAGCGACTGCCGAGAATTGCGACAAACAGGGCGATGAATCCAGAGGCTTGCATGGTGGAAAGGTGTCGTGCATCCGCGACGAACCCGCAGGCGATAAACCAGGCGCGGCTCGCGGTCAATGCCCTTTGTGAATCGACCGTTGACGAGGGTCGGCGAAGGGCGGCGAAGAAAAGTGGCCAAGCTTGGTTCGCTTCGTATAGAATCGTCGCGCTTGAGAATCCTCTTCGACCTCGATTTTGATCATGGCGCGTGGCCGGGGCCGCGTGGGCGCGCAAATGCCGCAGAAGGCGCTGCGTGGCTCGGTCCGGAAGGTTTCTTGTCGCTGCTCGAAACGCTGCTTGGATTAGCCGTTCCTCACGCGTCCGTGGCGGATCGTGCTGCCGAGCTGGTACCGCGCTTGTTTCGGGCGGACAAGTTTTATGGCGCATCAGCGAAAACCGATCCTTGGTCGACGGCGCGACGATTGCTAGCTTGGCGGGACGAACTCTGGTCCTATGGTTGGCGAGGCGAAAGTCTGAATCAACGGCGGCTGGGGGAATTGGCCGAGGTTACGTTGGGCCTGCCGCATGGCGCTCCTGAACGGCTCGAGATCATTGCTGGATGGTTGGAATCGCGGGTTGTCGATATTGAAGAAGTCCGTCTTCTCCTGCCCGTGTCGACTTTTGCTGGTGCGTGGCGCAGGGTGTTTGTCGCACTAGAACAATCCGGCACACGTATCGTCGTGCAGCCTTTGGGCGAGACGGAAGCGGCTGGGAACCTCGCTGCGCTTCGCAAGCCGGACGCGTGCGTCATGCCGGGTGATGTTGGCGTTCAGCTTCTGCGCCCCCATGGACCTCGCGAAGCTGCGCGCCTCGTTGCCGCAGCTCTTGCTGCGGATCCGCAGTTCGACGAGACCCTTTTCATTGGCGGCGACGGCGTGCTCGACGAAGCGCTGGCCGAGTTTGGCCTGCCAACCCTTGGTGTTCCGACTTCATACGAAACGAGTTCGCTTGCGGCGTTGTTGCCGCTGACGTTGCAACTCGGGTGGGGGCCGGTGGATCCGCAACTTGCGCTCGATTGGCTCACGTTGCCAGAATTGCCCATGGATCGGGGTTTGGCAGGGCGACTCGCGATGACGCTCGCGGAATGGCCAGCCACCGGGAATCCATCTTGGCAAATGGTTGTGAATGCGCTGCCGAAAGATGATCCCGCGCGCGAGGTCGTTCGGATCATTTTCGCCCCATTGGCTGATCGACAAACCCAAATTCGGGTGCGTGATTTGTTGCCGCGCATCGAATTGGTAGAACGCTGGGCCGCAGCGCAGCGGTCGACTTCGGGTATCGCGCTGGTGCTCGCGCAAGCGCGCGCGTTACGTGGGAGGTTTGCCCTGGCGGAACTGAGTCGTTTGTCGCCCGCGAAACTCGATGCGGTGTTGGCGAGCGTGCTTGGAGAGTCGACGACGACATGTCGCGCGGCCCGAGCTGGGTTTGTCTCGGTGGGTTTGCCAGGGGGCGCTAGTGGGCCCGTGCGTCGGATTGTCTGGTGGAATTTTCACGAAACGAGCTCATTGCGCGCCGAAATCGTGTTGCGGGCGGCGGAGCGCCGGGCCCTCGAGAGCATTGATGTCTTATTACCCTCGCTTGGTGAACGGGTTCGTCTTGGCGCAATACGAGCCCGACGACCACTCCTTCAAGCACAGGAAACGCTGCTTGTCGTGGCGCCTCGTCATGATCAAGCTGGAAACCCTGCGCATCCGCATTCTTTGTGGGACGAAATGATTGGGCATTTACGGGACGGTCGCGAACAACGTCATTTGGTCGTCGAGGCTCCCACGTTCCGCAAGGCCCCGCCATGCATTGCAGTCGATACCCTCCAGCGCCCCACGCGTTTACGCACGTATCGCGCGACGCGTGCATTACCCGCGCGCAAAGTCGATTCCCCGTCGAGTTTGTCCAAAATGGTGGGTTGTTCGTATTGTTATGCCCTCGATTATTTCGGGCAATTGCGACCGCGACCGTCGGCGCGGCTCGTCGTCGAGGCCCGTCTGCACGGACTTTTGGCGCACAAAGTGCTCGAAACTGCCGCGGAAGAAGGTGTCCTACCCGGGAGCAATCCCGACCAGGTTCGCAAAGGAACCATTGCAATCTTGGATGAATACTTGCCCACGCATGCGGCCTTGCTTCTTTTGCATGGATACCACCAGGACCTGGTTCTTTTGCGCGAAGCCATTGGCGGAGCGGCGGAACTTTTGGCCCGCGTGATGCACATGAACGAACTCCGGATTCATGCGGTGGAACAAGAGATTCACGCCGACGTCCACGGCCGATTGCTACGCGGCACGCCGGATGTCGTCTTGATGGACACGAACAAACGTCTCGTACTTTTGGATTTCAAATGGTCAGGAGAAACCTATC
>DAOMZH010001101.1:0-3670 GCA_035437985.1 Polyangium sp. (in: bacteria)
TTTGTTGTGGCAACATCTGCAACCAGACGTGTGTCGCGTGTAGCGCGGCGAAAAAGGGCCAAGGCACAGACGGAGCTTGCGGGGCGATTGCCAATACGCGCGACCCGGACAACGAATGCAACCCGGGTGAATGCAATGGCGCGGGCGCTTGTAATCAATCGCAAACGCCGCAAGCCAATGGCGCGCTCTGTACGCTGGCAACACAATGCCAATCGGGTTTTTGCGTCGACGGGTATTGTTGCGATACGGCGTGTACCGGAACATGCAATGCGTGTGCGTCGGGGAAGAAATTCCAAGGCTGGGATGGCCAGTGTGGACCCATCAAGTACGATCAGGATCCCGATAACGAATGTTATGCGGGCGCTTGTTCGGGAACTGGCACTTGCCAATCGTACAACAGCGTGGCTTGTACCCAAAATTCGCAGTGTTTGTCGGGCTTCTGCGCCGATGGCGTGTGTTGCGGAAACTTGTGCAACCAGACGTGTTATGCGTGTACCGCGGCGAAAAAAGGCAGCGGTCAAGACGGCGTGTGCGGGGCCATTGCGAGCAACACGGACCCCGACAACGAATGCGGTTTGACGTGTAATGGTGCGGGCGCATGCGTCAAGGCGCCGAATGGCACTGCATGCGCGAGTGCAGCCGAATGCGTATCGAACTTTTGCGTGGACGGCGTTTGTTGCGACAATGCCTGTACGGGCGCTTGTCAGGCGTGTACGGTAGCCAAGAAAGGCAGCGGCAGCGACGGAACATGTGGAAATATCGCGGCCAACACCGATCCCGACAATGAATGCGCCACGAACTGCAATGGTGCTGGCGCCTGTGTGATTCTCCAAGCGCCCAATGGTGCCTACTGCTCGAGCAACTCCAATTGCCTTTCGGGCTTCTGCGTCGACGGCGTCTGTTGCAACAGCGCGTGCTCCGGATCGTGCCAAGCTTGCAATATGCCCGGTACCGAAGGCAAATGCGCCTCCTCGTGCACCTCGGCGTGCAGCAGCGGCAAAGTGGCCCTTGGCGGACAAGGCCCCATTGGACCCCTCGCCACGTTGCCGGATCTCACAAGAGGGCTGGCCGTATCCGATTTGAATGGGGATGGCATTCGCGACATCATCGTTACGCAGGGGAACAACGTGCGGGTATTTCTCCGGCAGAGCAATGGCACCCTGAATGCGGGTGGCGATTATGCTGCGGGAACGGTGGCAGCGGTCGTGGTTGCGGGAGACTTCAATGCCGATAGCAAGCCAGATCTCGCGGTTTTGAATGCCGATTCCCATGACGTGAGCGTTCTGCTCAACCAAGGCAATGGTACATTCGCCACGAAAGTCGACTATGGCACGCAGCTCTACTTTACCGTGGTGGCAGCAGACCTGAATGGCGACGGCAAGTTGGACCTCGTTACGGGTGGCGGCAGCGGCGGCGTGGCAGTGATGCTCAATCAGGGCAATGGGACCTTCGGGGCTGCCGTGTCTTATACGCAGCCACAGGCTCCGTATTCGATTGCGTTGGCCGATGTCAGTGGCGACGGCGTCATTGATATCGTTACCATGAACATCTACGGATTCGGTGTTTATCGGGGTCAAGGCAATGGGACGTTTGCCGCGTTTGTCGAAGTGGTGAACACGGGGTCTCGTCCCGTGGGATCCCTCGTGGCTACGGACTTGAATGGCGATGCCGTGGCCGACGTCGCCATTACGTTTTCCCAAGAGACGAATGCGAGCGTGTATCTCGCGCAGGGAAATCTGACGTTCGCCGCAGCGGCCACCTATGGCTTGTGTAGTGTTGGATCGACGCTCGTAGCGGCCGATGTCACGGGTGATGCGAAAGCCGATCTCGTCGTGTCGGGCGCGTCGAACCTGATTACGGCATTTCGTAATCTAGGCAATGGGGCCATGACGGGTATTGGTTGTTATCCGGCTGGTTCGGGTAATTCCTCATTGGCAGCGGGAGACATGAATGGGGATGGCCGAACGGACATGGTCACGGGCGGTGAGGCGTCTTTCAACGTTCTCACGAATCAAGGTGGCGGTGTGTTCGGCACTGCGCCGAATGCTCCGGCTTATGCCACGGGAACAGCGCCAAAGAAGATTTGGACCGCAGACGTCAATGGTGACGGCAATGCCGACCTCGTCACGAGCAATGACAGCAATTCGGTCAGCGTCTTGTTGGGGCAAGGAAACGGTTCCTTTGCGGCAAAAGTGGACTATGCATCGGGCCAGATGTTGACGATGGCCGACATCAATGGCGACGCGCGTCCAGACATCGTGGATCTGGGAACCGCTGCCTACGACATCGGGGTCTTGCTCAATCAGGGAAACGGGACCTTCGCGACCCGAGCGGTCATTTCGGGCACGCGGGGTTATTCGGTTGTCGCGGCAGAACTCAATGGTGATGGGTTCGCGGATTTGGCGTACGTGACCTACAAGTCTGCGTGGCAAAGCATCAATGGCATGTGGTATCCCAGCGAAAACTTCGTCAAGGTGCGCTGGAATCAGGGCAATGGGACATTCGGGCCCGAAATTGTCTACGATATGGGTGGCATCTCGAGCAGCACGTGGCCCGTTACTGCCGGGTTCGGAGCCATGGGGGCCAAGGATCTCAATGGCGATGGCCGCGCCGATCTCGTCGTGGGCCTATTCGAAAGGAATAACGTCCATGTGCGGCTCCACGATAACACGAGCACCGTGAACTTCACTTCCTATGGTTATCCCGGTCTGGACACCATGGTGGATGTCAGCTTGACCGACCATTCGGGTGACGGAATTCCAGACATAGCCTTCAACGACTACTACCACACCACATCGATCATCGGCCTTGATTTGGGTAATGGCTTGGGAGGTTTTCCCACGAGCATGATGTTCCCGTGGAATGCGTCGTCGAGGCCTCCGTTTCTCGCGGCGAACGGCGAACTCCATGGCGACGGCGTGATGGACGTCATTGCCCCGGTGGGCACAGCCATCAATGTCTCGTCGGGGATTCAATACACGGGATTCTATGCGGCCAGTTCGTCCTTCGCGACAACCACGTCCCCTTCCGCGGTCGTCTCCGCCGATTTCAACAACGACGGGCGCCCCGACGTAGCCACCGCGAATACCAGCACCAACAACGTCACCATCCTGCTCAACACCTGCCTGCCTTGAAATGGCTACGGCCAACTCCCTGACCGTGGCCAAGTTCCAAGAATGATTCCCCTCCCCTGCCCCGGCTGATTTTCCCTCCTCAGCGCTTCAATTCGCTTCAGCAACACCCCTCGGCGCCGATCCCGTGAATGATTTTCTCGACGTTGACAACGAAGTGTCTTTCGTTTTTCGTTTAATGGAAAGCGACTCGGAAGAAGGGGAACGGCCTATGCGTTCAAGATCATGGTGGCTCGCCCCATGGGCGATGCTGGTGTTTGTCACGGTGATATTGGGATCCGGTTCGGGGTGCTCGGCCGATAATTCTGCGGGTGCCGGGGGCACCGGGGGCGTACCTGATGCGGTAGGTGACGACGTCGTGGAGACGTCAGCTGATATGATTCACGATCCGACGTGGGATCTTCCGGAGGCGCTCATTGCCGGCTCGACCGCGACAGCTTGCACGTCGGGTCCGCAATGTCCGACGGGCTATTGTGTAGACGGATTTTGTTGCGACCAACGATGCGACAACAAGTGCATGGCGTGTAGCGCGGCGAAAA
>DAOMZH010001102.1:0-3653 GCA_035437985.1 Polyangium sp. (in: bacteria)
AAGCGTATCTCGAAATGATTCGCGAAACCTACGGCCCGAAATACGCTTCTCCCGAGGCCCAACAACATATCGCGTTCTTGATGGGCCTCGCCGCGCACGGAATCACAGATTCGACATACGACGCCATTTTTGGCGATCGAGCGGCTCAAGTTGAACCTACTGACATCAATAGCCTCGATACCGCCAACGAAATTTTTCTCGTCCATGATTTGCCCCGCTATTACATTCCCGACATCGTCGTCGATGCGAATGTGCATGCCGCTGTTTTCACGGATCGATTGCAACATCCCGTGACGGCCGATGCCATTACCGACGCGATGAAAACAGGTCGCTCCGGCATTGCAGTCGTGGCGAATCTGCTTTACGTCGGCGCTGATGAATGGGGCGCCAAATACCCTTGGGCCCGCAAACATTTGCTCGATCCCCGAATTCCCGGTGCGTATCCATTCGGCGCCAGAGTCGTTCAAGGCTATTATCGAGAGCTCCTGCGGCGCCTCGATAACGATCCCTCCGCCGATCAAGTCGTCATTGGCACGTATCCCGATGCCCAATATCCGCTCGTGACCCTCGACAACACCCGTCCCGATGGCACCATTCACTTGTTTTTCGGGGAAGGCCTCGAACGACCTTCCGTGGATGACACGACGGTCGAAATTCACGACGAAGCGGGCAATCTCGTGCCTTCGACCTGGAGCTTTTTTCGCGGCGACACGTGGCCGAACGTCATTCGCGTGGCCGCGCAAGAAGCTTGGAAACCCGGCAGCAAATACACTGTGGTTTTGAATCCAACCATTCGCACGTTGCAGGGAGTTTCTCCAACGAAACCATTTTCCATTTCTTTCACGACCTGCACTCCGTCGGTGGCCGGTGGGGATTGTCCGGAAATAACCGGCCCTGCTCCGGCTTCTCCGTGCCCGAAACTCGATGCGCAGTTTGCGATGCGTCCTTTGCCTCCCGAGGAGGAAGAACCGCCGGTGGTCAATCCCGTCAACACGACCAATGCTTCGGGCGGGTGTTCGTTGTCGTCATCGAGTGAACGCGAGAGTGTTGGGGCGTTTGCCGCGCTTCTGTTGGGTTGTGCGGGGTTTATGGGGCGGCGACGGCGTGGTTGAACTGGAATCTTCCATGATGCGCCGCATGCAGGTACAGTCCCGCCGCCATGTCTGAGAACGTTGAGAAGAAGGACGATGCCCAAGACGCCGCTGCTGCAGCAGAAGCTGCGCCGGCCAAGAAGGACAAGCCTGCCGCCAAGGCTTCCGGCACAGCCAAAGCCGGTTCGTCTACAAAAACCAAGAGTGCTGCGAAGAAGACGACCGACGAACCGCAGCAGCCCAAGCCCATCAAGGCAGCTGCTCGACGCGCTCCTCCGCCCACGACAGCTTCGCTTGGCAAGAGCATCACGCTGTTTGTCGTGGTCGTCGGCGTCCTCGCCGCAGGCTTCGCCGTGCTCGGCCAAGATCGGAGCGGCGCGGCTCGTGGACCTTCGTGGAAGGTCGGGCAAACCGTGGACATCGAGATCACCACGACGGCTGCGGACAAACGCGAGCTCAGCTGCGCTTCGACCGAAGAGATCAACGGCCGACATTGCGCGAACGAAACGCCCACCAAGCCGTGGTCGAAAGACACATCGCAAGACGACAAAAAGACGTTTCGTCCGTACACGAGCACGGACAACATTCAGTTCATCGCGGCTGGTTTGTGGAGCGAACCGGTGCTCGCTGGCAACCTTCCCGCATCGCGTTTTTCAGTGAAGTGCAAGTACACCGTCGAGGGCAAACTCAAGGCTCCGACGTTCCACTGGGAAACGGGTTGGGAAGGACAACCGCGTGGCGAGATGTTCGCCGGCATCTTGAGCAACTGCGTCATCGCGCCGTGAGCTGAACGTGTCCAGTCGATGTTGCGCCGAGTCCCACGAGGGCTCGGCGCTTCGTCATTTTGGAGTCATTCGGTGATCGGTTCCACCGCGCCAAACCCATGCGCGCGCACCCAATTCACATGCACCCCACGGCACGTCGCATTCTCCCGACAATCCTTGCACCGTAGCGCCTTCGTATAAAACCCATCCGCCACGTACCGCTTCGTGTACGCCGTCATGTCCACGCGCGCATCCGCGCCGAGCATCTCCGTGTCGAGCAGCTTCGGCGTTTTTCGCACCGGACGTCCCACGATACAGGCCGGCACATTCTCCACCGAGGGCGCATGAGGATACGTCCGGAAAAACGATTTCGTGTCTACATCATTGGCTTGCGCATCCGAAACCAAATCATAGTTTTTCTGGACGAGCACCAAATGAGCCGGAGGCTCGCCCCATTCACGAATCATGGTTTCCGTCGTTTTCGTCAAAAACACCCGAACCTCGAAACCCAGATTTAATCCCAGCAGCATCTTCGCCGTTTCGCCATCCCCCGTGTAACCAGCAACAACCCGCTTGCCAGCGAATTTCCCCTCCGCATCGAGCGCCTCCGCCAAACCCGTATACGAATCGAGCTCCAGCTCCAGCGTCGCTTGCGGAATTTGTCGCGCCATCTCGCGCGCCCCATCCACGTTTGGCGCGACAAGCCTAGCCACCGGCGCCTCCGGAAGCTTGCCCGATAGCGGCGGCGACCCCGCGTAACGAATCACATCTACCTGTTCGGCACGACGAACATCGAGCACGTCGTCCAGCGTGTCGCACAAACTTTGCAAGTAGCAGTAGCGGCAACGCTCGGGCTCGCGGCACGATAGTTTCTGCCCCAACGAAAGATACCGATCGAACTCTTCGCGTCGCCCGCGAACTTCGTCGTTCAGCTTGTAGGGATCTTGAATCAGATCTTCGAAACCTTCGGCGTAAGGCGGCGGAAAACGATTGAGCCAGATGTGCACGTCGGGTCTACGCGCATAAGCAAACGCCTTCTGCAAAAACTCCAGGTTGCCGTCGAGATCGTAAAACAGGTGATGCCGCGCGTCGCTCCATGCATTGCCAAACGGGATGATGTGCAAGAGGTCGAATTCTTTCACGCCCCAACCAATGAACGTTTCGAGCATCTCGGGCAGATGCTTCACGTTTTGCTTGTTGATGACGATGTCGACGTTGACGATGAAGCGTCCCGAATCTACGGCCGCGCGTAGCCCAGCCACTTCTTCGACAAACGCGCCGGGTGTACCGACGAGCGCGTCGTGAAGTTTGGCCGTGTGTCCGTGCAGCGAGAACGTGATCTCGTGCAGGCCGTTGTCCGCCGCGCGATTCAGAAAATCCGGGTACCGAAACATGCGTCCGTTGGTCACGGTCTGAATCTTTGGATAACCCGCGAGTTTTCCGAGCTTCACGAAGTCGAGGAAGTTCGGATGCATCGTGGGTTCGCCCCCGGACAAGATCAGTCGATTGGCGCCTCGTTTTCGCCCCTCGACGATCTGCACCTTGATGTCTTGCGTCCCCCGCATCGTTCCGTCGTGCGCGTTGGAATCGAGGCAAAACGTGCAGTGGTTGTTGCAGTCGTATGACAAACGCACCCAGTTTCGCTTCTCGTGCGCGGCAGCTTCATGCTGAAGCGCTTTCGTCTCCCCCAGCAGCGCTTCGTTTTGAAAGTCGGCAAAGTTTGTCTCGGCCGCAGGGACCACCGGAAGCCTTCGAGGAGCAGCAGTTACACTCACAGGGGCACCTGTTCCAAACGTTC
>DAOMZH010001103.1:0-3651 GCA_035437985.1 Polyangium sp. (in: bacteria)
AATCGACCAGGGATTGTAGATGACTTCGCCGCCAAAGACGTACCCGTCGTACCATGCTCGAACATCTTCGAATTGTCCCGGTTCAACGATGGCTTGCACTTCCTGTGCGGTAAAACCAAAGGCTGTCGCATAGGGCTCGTGGATGATCGAATAAACCATGATGTGGTTCAAATCGGAAAACATGCTTTCCCGCGCGACCCGCAAGATTCCGGTGAGCACCGCTTTGAACAGAGCCGAATTGTCCTTGAGGCACGCAGAAAGAAACGTCCTGAGAAATCCAATGATATCATCGAAATAGTCGTGCGTGTAGCTCGCATGCATCGGCGTGTCGTATTCGTCGATCAGAATCACGACGCGCTCTTTGTGGTATTCGTACAACGCTTGCGATAGCCATTTGAATGAATCCGGCAGTTCGTCGAGCGTCGCCTCGCGCCGCATCACGCGCCGCAGATCATTGGCGAGATCCGCATTGATTTTTCCGCCTTCGAGCAAATAATCATGCTCACGAAAAGCCAGAACGATCTGGTCGTGAATGTTCGTCATCGCTCGCGCCAATGTATCGCCCTTGACGTCCTTGAAGCTGATCGCAATGACCGGATACTTTTGAAAATGCTTCATCGTGTCCGGATCCCGCGTCACTTCCAGCCCTTCGAAGACGTCCCGCAAGTCTTCGTCGGTTTTGCGCAAGAAGTGCCCCAACATGGACAAATTGGTGGACTTGCCAAACCGTCGCGGCCGAGGGAAACATATGACCAAGCTCGAATCGGCGAGCACATCGCGGATGAACAACGATTTGTCCACAAAGCTGTAGTTGTTTCGGCGTAAGAGCCGAAAATCAGCCTGTCCCAAAGCCGGAATGAACTTCTTCATGACGAACCTCTCGTGAGTGGGCGCAGTCTCGCAGGGGCAGGGGAGCACGTCAAGTTGGTGTTGCGTGTGGGTAGGGGAAGTGCACGAACATCCGACGCCCGAAAAGAATTCGCAGATCAAGCACAATGAGCGAACTGGCTGTTATGCTTCCGCCGATTCCGCCACCGGTTTCGCCGTACGTTCGCGATTGTCTTCGAGCGTATCGAAATAACCGAAAATCAATTCGTCGATGTTTTCAGGCAAGAACGAATTGCGCTTTTTCTCGCGGGCGATCGCGCGGCGCAAATCATTGAGGATGCCCACCGTTTCGGAACGCAAAAGCTGAGCATTCTTGCGAGTTTGCGATTCCGCATCGGCTTGTTGGCCCAGCAAACTCGACAGCTTTTCCCCCGCGAGCACAAAGGCCGACGCCCAATCATACGCCGTTCCCCCCGCAATGGGTAAACTCCGCAAATCGTTCTCGAACTGAGTCAAGTCGTGCTTACGAAATGTCGCTGCTGCCGCTTCGTCCGCATAACTCGCTTGCAACGCATTGATATCCGGGACAAACGCATCCCGCACGCGCACGGCCGCATCCACGATCTCCAAACTCGTATAAGGAGACCGAATGTACGCCTCCGTCAAGTACCACAAGGCATAACCCAAATTATCGTGCTCTTCATCGACGGCGGCGAGTTCATCGGCAAACGCACGACCGCCCGTCATCGTCGCCGGCAATCCATTGATTTCATCGCGCTGGACCCGGAGCACTTCTTCTTGACCCTTACCCGCACGCGTGAGCAGGAGGGCTTCGTGACGTTGCGTGAACAAATCTTCGAGACCGAGGTAGATATCTGCCAGATTGAGTCGACGAAAGGTGCGCATGAGGCGCGAGGTTATGCCTTTTCGATCCGCATATCAAGACGAAAGTGCAGTTTCTATTCCGTCACGACACACGTGACGACGAAGTGGCCATTGGCGTCTTTGACGCATTCCATCGGTTGTGGACCTGGAGCCGATGTGCAACGTACCCCGTCGAGACAATCACACATGGAGCCAGTTGTTTTGCACAGGTCCGGGAGCGGCTTGCATTGGTGATAACCATTGATGCTCTCGCAAAATGTCGTGCCTTCCGCGCACAATACGGGGCCGCAGAAATAAAAAATGACCGGAGGATTGCAGTCTTTTTGCCACCCGACGTCGACGCCTGCCGCATGAGCTTCGCATGGATTTTTGTAAACTTGGCCATTACAAGCACAGACCGGTTGCATGGGTTCGCCGGTGCAATCATTGGGACGCAGCGTGCACGTTCCGGGCAGGAGGTTATTCGGACAATTGTCTGGCGGTGCATCGCAATAGGTGTCCCAGCCGCACCAATCGTTGCACGACAGGGTGCTCCCACTCGAACTCGATAATACGCCGTCTTCTCCGCCAAATCCGCCTTGTCCCGCATTTGCGGTCGAGTCCCCACCCGATCCTCCTTGCCCCGCATCCCCCGTTGAAACAAGCGAAGACGCTCCCGTCGCACAAGCAAACCCAAGGCACCCAAATACCACGAAGCAAATCATCCATCGCGCGCTCGCGCCCAGCGATTGAAGTCCATATTCGAGTTTGCGCATAATTCCTCTGTTTTTCTTCGTGGATCTTTCGTCCGAGTGGCAGCCAGTCAATCAAACGACGGCTTCGCGGGCACCGTGAACAAAATCTCGCCGGTTGCCAGGTTCAGCACCGTTTCTCGTGCACCGACACGCATGTCATCTGCCGCAAAAGACAAATACATCGACGACACTTTGGTCCCGGGTTTTCCCGTGCTCGCCGAAACGACCGGATAATCCGATACCAGCACGCCTCCGTCGCAAGGCTGCCGCACGACCCATGTGCCCCCAGGGGACCACACCACCAAATGCGGTTGACACGAGTTCGCCAAATTCACGATTGGTTTCATCGTCGCCGTGTCAATCAGCAGCGCCGAACTCATCTCCGGACCTGCGCCCATACGCGCCCCCGATTGCACCACCGCACGATCCGACCGCGGGCCGAGGATTATCGTGACGGTCCCGTCGAATGTTTCGTCGCTCATTGCGGCAAAACCTTTCGTCCACGGCTGGAAAGTCTTGGTTTTCCCTGTATCGAGCCGCCAAAGTGTGGCGTCCATTCGGATCAATTTGCCGTCATCGGTCATGTATAGGCTCGGAGCGTCACCATATTGCGATTTGGGCGGCGTGAGCCAGATCCGGTTTCCTTCTTTTCGCAAAGAAACTTTCGTTTGTTTCGCCCAGGTTTCGAGCTTCGGCTCCAATTCACTCGCGAGATCCCGCACGCCGAGCGCGCCATCTTTCAAGATGACCCGCCGGTCTTTGGCGGTGGGCAGGGCCGCGGGGCGCAGTTCGGGGATCGAAAGCGCCGTCTTTCCGGATAAAACGACCACCGATTCATCGACCCAAAAGTCCCACCGATTCCCGAGATCGCTCCGAAATGCCGCAACGCGGTTTTTCTTGGCGACATCCCATGTTTCGATACACCCACCTTCGCGCAGCAGTGCCAAGTATTCGGCCCCCGGCGTGAGCGAAGACGTGCGCACGTATTGCTTCGAGGTCGCTACCAGCTCACACCGAAAGGCTTGTTTTTCTTCTTCCGTCGGGACCTTCGGCGGCGGACGCAAGTGAACATCGGTATCGATTTCCATGGCCCACGTTTGCCAAGTTTGTCCCTCGATACCCACCGACGAACTCTTTTCCCTCAGCGCTTTTGCGTCTTTCACGCTTTGCGGCAACGTCGGATCGTCCGCGGCGTGCTCCTTTT
>DAOMZH010001104.1:0-3651 GCA_035437985.1 Polyangium sp. (in: bacteria)
TTTTACACGGGTGACGAAGGCAAAATGACGCCAATGAACGGATATCCCACGATCGCCGCGAGTGACGGACTTCTGCGCGACTATTACGCCTTCACCTGGGGCGATGCCCTTTTCGTGACCATCGATCCGTATTGGCATTCGGCCACGGTTTCCCCGGATAGCACCTTGTTTGCGGATCCCGAACCACTTTGGGGAGCGACACTCGGCGACGAACAATATGCCTGGCTGAAAAAGACCTTGGAAACGAGCACCGCCAAGTGGAAATTCGTTTTCGCCCATCACGTCAATGGCAACAATCGCGGCGCCGCGGCGATCGTTGGAAGGCAAGAATGGGGCGGTGAACAAGGGTTTGCCGTGAACCGGCCAGGTTGGGACAAACCAATTCATCAACTCTTCGCGGACACCAAAGTCACCATCTTCTTCCAGGGACACGACCACATGTATGCGCGCGAGCGCGTCGACGGCGTCATTTACCAAGAAGTCCCCAATCCCGGCGACCATAGCTATTTCGCTTATAACTGCGACGCTTATGCCCCGGCGACCATCGATTGGAAAGGGCCAGCTGGATACGGCGTTTACGAGCCCGATTACAGCGTTCGTATGCCCGATACGGGGTACCTCGATGTCACCGTGGGGCCCGATGGCGTGCGCGTCGATTACATTCGCACCTACCGCGCCATCGATTTGCAAACGAACCCCAACAATAGCTTCAAGGGGACCGAGAAAAATGGCGAAGTCGCTTTCTCCTACAGCGTTCCCGCGCAACCTACGGATACCCAACCCGCCGACGTACCCTTCACTTGCATCGGCGCCGCTCCACCGGGCGGCTGGGTCTACAATCCATGATCTGAATACGCATCACTTCGAGGAGTTCCATCATGCACAAGAGACTTCGTTCCCCATTACCGCTGGCCTTCATGACGCTCGCCTTAACCATTCCCGCCGTCATGAGTTTTTCCGGGTGTACCACGACGACAACGGAATCACCTGACGGGGGTTTGCCCGATCCCACTCCAGATGCGGGAGAGTCGGATGCGGGAAATTTCGATGCCGGAAATTCCGATGCCGGAATGGATGCTGCTGCTGCGCCTCCAGGAGCCGAGGCATTTTTGGCGAGCGAAATTCTCGGCCGTCCCACCGCAGATTCGATTACGCTCAATGTCGTTCCCGCAGAACCCCTCGAAGCCTATGTCGAATGGGGTAAAACCTCGGGCTCCTACGATCAGCAAACGACGACGGCGTCTCTCGTGGCGAGTGAACCTTTTGTCGTTTTGCTCGACAAGCTCGCCGCCGATACCGGCTATTTTTATCGCTTGCGTTTTCGTCGTCCGGGTGAAGCGACGTTCGTCGCGGGAGCGGAACATCGCTTTCACACGCAACGTCCGCCGGGTTCGACGTTTCGCTTCACGATTCAAGCCGATTCGCATATGGACGAGAATTCCGTCGTCGAAACATACCAGCGCACGTTGGCCAACATCGACGCGGATGCTCCAGACTTTCATATCGATCTCGGCGATACCTTCATGTGTGAAAAACACTCGGAACCGCTGAGTCCCGTGGTGCAGATTTGCGGCGACGTACCGACCGTCAATGCACGCTACATTTACGAGCGTAACAATTTCGGGCTCGTCGCCCATTCCGCACCGCTTTTTCTGGTTAATGGAAACCATGAAGGAGAACTCGGATTTCTCGTGACGGGATCGGGGCAAGATATAGCCACCTGGGCCACGCAAGCGCGGCAGAGGTATTTCTTGAATCCCACGCCCGATGCATTTTATTCTGGTGATTCCGTCGTGGAACCCAACGTGGGCGAACGAGCCGCCTGGTATTCGTGGCAATGGGGTGACGCGTTGTTCGTCGTCCTCGACCCATTTTGGAATACAATAAAGAAGTCGAACTCGGATGGTTGGGTCTGGACACTCGGCGCCAAACAATATCAATGGCTCACCACGACGCTTTCTTCGAGCACGGCGAAATACAAGTTCGTCTTCCTGCATAACCTCGTCGGAGGGCTCGATGGACAAATGCGTGGAGGCGTCGAAGCTGCTCCGTATTATGAATGGGGTGGAAACAATGCCGACGATACGCAGGGATTTGCGCAAAAGCGGCCAGGCTTTGCCAAACCCATTCATCAATTGCTGGTGGACAACAAGGTCACGGCCGTTTTTCACGGCCACGATCACCTCTATGCGAAACAGGACCTCGATGGCATCGTGTACCAAGAGGTGCCGCAGCCATCCGCGAAAAACACCATGAGTGGTCCGAACCTGGCCATGACGTACCATTACAACTCGGGCACCATCCTGAGCAGCGCGGGGCATGTTCGCGTGACCGTGGCAGCAGATCACGTGACCAGTGAATACGTGCGTTCGTGGCTTCCGAGCCAAGAAAATGCGCAGCGTCAAAATGGGCAGATCGACGATACGTACACGATGATGGCGCCGTAACTCTCGACGTATCGTCCAACCAAAACCAACAACCCCACAAACAGCAGGCTTCTTCATGAAAAATAAGGTCCTCTTGACCATTCTGATTGCCAACGCGTCGGCCATGACCATGGCCGCATGCGGACCGCATGACTCCACATCGTCCACATCGTCCACATCGTCCACAGGTTCGTCGTCATCGTCGTCTGCAGGGGGCGCTTCGATAACGGCGTCCATTTCCCAAGGAGCGGCAACGCAAACCAATCCTGGGCTACTCACGTGCAATGTAATGGGCTCGCGCGTGAGCGCCGTGGGTGAGATCATGTCCACCGACGGCAAAACCTGGACCGTACCTGCGAATACCGTATTCGATACCGGCGCGAAAGCTGCAGATTTGTACAATGAATGCTCGGGCGTCAAACTCGCGAGCACAGCGGATCTCGATATCACCACCGTCCCGCTCGTCGAAATCGATCCCGATGGTACGGAAGTCGTGGGGTACATTTTCGCGGACAACTATTTCGAGCTTTACATCAATGGTCAGCTCGTGGGTGTCGATCCCGTCCCGTACACGCCCTTCAATTCGAATGTCGTTCGATTCAAGGTCAAACGCCCCTATACAATCGCGGTGCATCTCGTCGATTGGGAAGAACATCTCGGGCTGGGCACCGAAGCGAGCATGACCAGTCCCTATCATGCGGGAGATGGCGGATTCATGGCTAGTTTCAGCGATGGCACGGTCACTGATGCATCGTGGAAAGCCCAAACATTTTACGTGTCCCCTTTACGTGACGCCGAGTGCCTGGTGGAACAAGGCGAACAACGTTTGTCCTCGAATTGTGTCGTTGCCGATGAACAAGATGGCTCGACACGGTACGGAGCCCATTGGGAAGTTCCCGCGGCTTGGGAGACCGGCGGATTCGACGATTCCTCATGGCCTGCAGCAACGACCTATACGGAAGCTGAAATTGGCGTGAACAACAAACCTGCCTACACGAATTTCGTGAATGTGTTTTCAGGGGCCGGCGCGACATTCATTTGGTCGACCAATGTCGTGCTCGACAATGAAGTCGTCGTGCGTCGTATCGTGAATTGAACGGCACTGGCGTGTCCGCAACCTTGTCGCCGTTCCGCCAGTTGGGATCGGCGACGATGCCCTGGACCCCACGACCCTGGACCGAATGCAGCGCTTCTCAGAGCGCGAGGCCGAAAACCTCACCTGACC
>DAOMZH010001105.1:0-3649 GCA_035437985.1 Polyangium sp. (in: bacteria)
GCTCGTTTTTGCGCAGTTTTGGCGTTTTTCGCCGGGAACTAAGTTAGCGCTTATGAACTCTTGCCCCCTAACTGCATCCACAAGTCTCGAGTCACTTTGTGCAAGTGCTCGATGCGTAATGACTTGCGCTCGCGTGATGCCGGATCGAGCAGCAAGTCCGCTTGCTGGGCGAGCCTCGCCGCCAATGTACGCGAATACGTCGTCAACAGCACGCGCGCTTTCGGGTTTTTCTTGACCAGTCGTGTCGCACGGTGCAGCGCAACCACGGATTTTCCTGTTCCCGCGCTTCCCGATACACGTGCCGGTCCCTTGCACTTACGCTCGACAATCGCCCGCTGTGTCGGATGCAAAAAAACAATCCCGAGCGATGCACGATGATGCGCAAATCTTGATTAACTCGAAATGACCAAAAATTCTTGTCCCGCACCCGGTCGAGTTTATGGAAGGAAAAACCTGGGCTTGCTGGATTCATTTGAAAGTCGAACGCCGCCTGTTTGATGAGAGCTTGCGATTGACCGTCCAGTTTGGCCAGGCTTCGCGGGAATGTCTCGGCAATCAGGAATTTCATCGCGAGCCTCCCAGCAAGCTGCGAACCTGCGCCGCCACTTCGACAGGATCGCTCTCTGGCGTTACCGTTACGAATTGCCCCCCAATAACCGCCTCGACCAACCCGCTCACCAAGGCCACAAATGGTGATTGCTGCGTCCACGCCATCGTTGCTCGCTGACCCGTCACGCGCCCCTGACGTATGATATCCCAATCCACCTGATCCGGAACAGGCAAACCTGCATTCGCCAGACCCCGCGCCAGCGCATACCACGGCCCGTCCAGCAACGTGACGATTTCATCCCAACCACCGCCCTCCGGTGCCGGCGGATGTTCCGACCGGTGCTCTCGCAATGCCGCATCGAACCACGAAGGTTCATCCCTGAGGGCTTCTGCCTTGGTTTTTCCTAGCAATATCCGCCCAAGTCGATAAAGTAAGTATCGTCGAACCCTTCGGCATCTTTTCGCGTCCGCCGATCCTTGCCCTTCAAGCGCTTGATCATCTGGTCGCATCGTTCGCGCAATGCATTCCGTTTTTCCCGAGACTGTACCCGTCTATACGAGCGTCGTTTTTCCCGACAGAATGCTCTCGATGGCTTGGGCCTGATGTCCGTACACGTGCGGATGCGGCGCCAGCGCCCTCAGGTGCGGGTGCAATACGCCTTTGCGCACCAAGTCTTCAATGCGCGGGCCTTGCAAAAACGAACGCGACAAACTCACGTACGGACCACGCATCAGCGGCGTTGCGCGCGTCTATTCCAGACTCAGCAACGTACGCATTTGCGTATGCAGACGTTCGTCCGTGAACGGGTACGTCGTGAGCTGGTAACGAAGGAAGTCGGTAACGAGTTTTTCGCTGTAGGTGATGGGATTGAGCATGGCGGGCCAGAATGTGGAAGAGCTCCGAGAGACTACGTCGAGACGCACGCGATGTAAACCGGAACAGTAGCCGCGAAGAACATGGAGTCTTTGTCCACCCGCGTCGTTCGCAATTTTTGCCCCAAATCACGTTGACGCTGTGCTAAGGTCCGCCTCGACGATGCGTACCCATCACGTTCAAGTTTTGCGTGCTCGCAATTTCCGCTCTCTCGCGACATTGGAGATGCCACTCGGCGCGATCAACGTCGTGTTCGGCCCAAACGGTGTTGGCAAGTCCTCCTTGCTCGATACGATCTGGTTCATGCGCGATTGCGCCGTTCGAGGTGTCGACCAAGCATCTACGTTTCGAAACCATGGGATTGGTATGCTCAGGGTCGGGGCTGCCGACGATGAGCATATTGAAGTCGAAATCGCCACCGAGCTCGCAAAGTATCGACTGTCTGTCGGTTTGGCGGGAGGCCGAATCGAGCCACGAGCTGCGGAAACATTGACCAGCGATGACCCGCCTGTTCCCTATCTCGTCCGCCAGAGCGGAAGTGACAAACTTGCTACGTACAATCCGGGCACAGCGAAAAACATTGCCAGCGCCGAAGTGGTCCTTCGCGAACCCGAACGGCTGGGTGTCGAATCGTATCTCGTGCTCAATCCAGGTATTGCTGCGGTGCAATCGATTGATCATGCCTTGCGAGCTACGAAATCATTTGCTGCTCGAGGGCTTGCATTAAATGTCCTCAAACGTAGGGGCTCGGAAAGTAGCCATGAGAGTCGGCTCTCCGATCGCGGCGAAAACGCCTGGTCCGTGCTGCGAAATCTGCGGGATCGTGAGCGTATCGATTCTCGTTGGAGTACGGTACGAAAATACATGGTGGAAGCTTTTCCCACGTTCGAGGACATCATCTTCGAGCAAACGGGGCCAAGCACGGTCTATGCAAGTTTTCTAGAAAAAGGATTACGAACACCGATCCATGCGTCGGGCGTTTCGGATGGTCATCTGAGTTTGCTTCTTTTGCTCACCGCAATTTTTGGCGAATTACCAACCCGAGGCTCGATCTTGCTCCTCGACGAACCAGATTTGTCTTTGCACCCCTGGGCTCTGGCCGTTTTCGCCAAAGCCGTAAAAGAAGCTGCAGAGAATTGGGATAAACAATTTCTCATTGCTACACATTCTCCCGTTCTGCTCAGCCAATTCGATGTCCACGATTGTTTCGCCTTGTCAAAAAACGAGCACGGAACTCAGGTTACCCGCGTTTCGACAATGGAAAACATGGCGGCGATTCTTCAAGAATATGCGCTCGGATCATTGTACATGGCGGAGGCCATTGCCCCACAGCACAACCTCACGGGTGGAGCTGCTTGAACATGGCGGAAACCACTTATGTCGTCAAAAAAGTACAATTTCATCTGCTCTTGACCGGCAAAGGGGAACGAGAGTTCATTACCCAGTTCCTACGGTCCATCGTCGCGGATCAAAATAACAAGTGGACCGAGCACGGCGGACAAACAGTCGACTTCGACGAGAATCCCGAATTCATCGGCCAGCAATCACCGAGAAAACAAAATGTGCGCGAATTGGAAATGGTTGGCACCCATAAGAAGATCCCAACGAAGCTCGAAGAAAAGGTCTCGCTCAAGACGCGGAGTTGGTTACTGCAAGACCCTGATTGTTTTGTGCTGTTGATCGACGACCTGGAATCATCACGCGCCGATATGGCGGACGCCGTTTTCAAGAACTATCGGGCGGCTCTCGACAAGGCGCTCGATACACCTCAATTACGCACACGCGCTGCCGTTCACTTTCTCGTCAATATGATCGAAGCATACTACTTCACGCACCCGGATGTCGTAAATGACGAATTGGGTACGAATTTGCAGGATCCCGTTGGCGACGTCGAAGAAATCAATCATCCCAAGAATGCACTAAAGTCGCTGGTCAAAGCGACCGATTCAACAAAAAACTTCAGGGAGGTCGAGGACGGCGCAAGAATCGTTTGTCGACTCGACCTCGAACGAGTGCTCAGCAATCCCAAAACGTGCCGATCTCTGCGCACCCTCGTTGGCTGGTGCCGTCACCGCCTCGGCGCTGCTTTCGATCACCGTTGGCAATTGGCACAGGGCGAATTTCACCCGCTTACACAGGGACAAATCCCTTGGCCCTAGCTCCGACAGCCACCTGATGGAGCACCGATTACTCAACAATGGACCACCCATCGCCACGTGATGGACC
>DAOMZH010001106.1:0-3647 GCA_035437985.1 Polyangium sp. (in: bacteria)
CGGCCGTCACTACTGTACCGGCGACAAACTCACCTTCGCGGACTTTTTTTTGGCGGAACACATCGATCAGATTCGGCTCGTTCTTCCCGAAATCGTGCGCGACCACAAGGCCCTTCATGCTTATGTGGATCGGTTCTTCTCGCTGGAACGGAATCGAGCGTTCGTGAACTCGTCGCTTTACTCGAAGTGGCCCGTGAACAACAAGAGTGCGTTCATTGGAGCTGCAACGAATTCCGACGCTTAGCGACATCTGCAAGAAGAATCGACGTAGCCGACGGATGTCGAGGCGGGCTTGATAAAAGCCCGCGTAACGGGCCACGCGACCCGCTTGGTCCGGAGCGACGACAAGAAAGGTTGCCAAAAAGGGGTATTCATCGGCGCGGCCTTGTACCCGAATCTGATCCGAAACGCGAGAAAATTCGCCAGCCCAAAACTCACGCATTCGTCAGCAGTTTCACGCTTCTCTCCCAATTCTCGACCCGCGCCAAATGCAGCAAATCATCCCCAGGCAACCCACAATGCACCAAAAAGTCCCCATCCACTTTACCGCCTTCTTCCTGGGTGATGTTCAGGGCAGACAACGCCGCTTCTTCAGCTGAACGTTTGTCCTCCAGACTTTCCCCGAGCGCCCTACGAACCGCACTACCCCCCGCGGACAAACAGAACGCCACGATATCGCGTGACAGCTGCGCGTGCTCATGTTCGTCTCGGGCAATGGTTTCGAGCGCCAAACGAGTTGTCGCATTGCGTGTTTCAACCAGTGAACGACGGGCCACGGTGGCTGCTGCGCCTTCGGCGACGCAGCCATCCCAAAATGCTTCGAGGGCGATACGTTGCAAAAGCGCTTCCAAGTTGGCATCCATTGGCGGCGGTGTGGCCGGTGCCGAAGCAAATATCGGCAATTCAGCGTGTTCATTCGCGAGCGCCGTGCACAATTCGGTGTGCGTCGCTTCTTCCCGAGCCGCCCGCAGCACCGCGCGGACCAAGTTTTCCGGCGCCGAGGCTTTCTGCAAATCCCGCGCGAGGGCAATGAATGCGGGAATCGACGCAGCTTCGGCGCTCGCTTCTTTCGCCCAATGCGCGAATACCCGCGCCCGTGTTGCCTCATGCGCGTGGCGCAAGGCGGGCCTACGCGGACGCGCGTGCGGATCCGCATGTAACGACGCGCGAAGTGGTTCGTCCCGACCGGCAACGCGTAATGGACGACCGCCTCCGATGCCTCCACTGGCCGCGATCGCAATCAGCAGGCCAGCAAATGCCACGGTTGGAACTCCCAGGACTACGATTCCCGTGGTCGCCAGCGCTGTTTTTCCCGGTGAAAACACGTCCGCTTGCACCGATCTCATTTGCGACAAATCAATGACGTAGCGCGAACCCTTTTCTTTTTCCACACCGGTGAAAATGGACCCTTCGACCGCGATGGATTGAAACTTCGCTTCGGTCTCCTGCCCATTTGCCGCCTTGAATCGAAGTGAACTGTCGTCTCGAAAAATAATCGTCTCGTTGGTGGTCGTGGATATCGCAATCGGTTGACCCGTGCGAAACCCGTCGAGCGCCACGACTCCCTTCGGCGTCAAGTCCCACGTCGAATAACATCCAGTCGTCATCGAAGCTGTCGATACCAAACTCACCATTGCAATCGTCCGGGTATTCATCATGGCGTCTCATCCTCCCTCTCGAATCAACGTCGTGTCGACAATCGATGCAGCCTGCGTGCCACCCCAAAATCTCTCGGTTACGTGCTTTCATCCCTCAGAATTGGTTCATCCGATCCAAAAAGCACCCGGCTCATTCGATCCAACGGCTCATTCGATCCATCTCGTGAAACCGCCGGCGTCACTTCATTCATTGTTTGTCTCGCAACGCTCCGTCGAAGGTCTTGACCATTTTGCCCCCGCGCAATTCATACCGGATGAGCCAAAAGCTCGCCCCGGGCGGCAAGGCCGTTCCGTCGGGCTTTTCCCCAAAATAGGCTATGGATTCGAATACTTTGACGAGTTTTCCTTTTTGCCATTCGTATTCGTTGTTTCGATAAACCGGCCCCCCACCTCGATATGCGCTCTTGAGCTTTTTCTTTTTCTGGTCAATTTCGACGAAGATGAGGTCATCGAGTTCGGCATGACGCACGAAGGTTCCCGTTTGCTTATCGAAAAGCCAACAACGCTGCCCGTAGTTATAAGCTCCCGTCTCGACCACGACGCACAAATCCGCAATATCGTCGAAATTGAGATCCTCGATGACGTTCCAATCGGGCCCATCGAGGTCCTTCGGCAACGTTTGTCCCGGCTTTTTGAAAATGCCCGCAACCAGCGGGTGCCGCTCGAGGCCATCGGAGTCAATCGCGGGTTCTGTAGATAAATCAAATACGATCCCGGCCCCGCACCCTCCACTGTCTTCCGTTGCGATACGCACGACGTTTCCAATTTTGAAAAATTCGGGGTGATCCTCGAAGAAGAGTCCCTCGAAATGGAGCGTGCAGGGCGGTTTTCCGGGCTCGAGGGTCAGAGTGACTCGATGGCGCGATGGCGTCGGGGGAGCGGGTTTTTCCGGGGCAATGGCACTCGCGACAGCGCTGGCGCTCGCTTGGGGGACAATCACGACCGGTTGCGACGCGCGCGTGGGCGTAGGTGCGGGTGCGGGCGAAGGTACAGGCGCCGGACCACAAGCAGCAACGAGGCTTGCAAACAAGGCCAGAAACGCAATGCGACGGGGCACAGCGACGAGGGTACGTGGTCGCGGACTATTTCACAAGCGGCAATCGAACAGGACCGAATTTAGGTGGGATAACCAATCTCGGCGATGTTGGGTCATGACGACGAATTCCCACTGCGCCGGTCACTCGAAACACCACATGCCCATCACTGAAGCTCCGGCCATGAGCGCCTGGTGCGCACCGAGCGCCGCCCATTGCCCGCCAAACGTTCGCCCAGCCAGGGACAATAACGCGAAGCCGTCCATCCGAATCGAAAAAGGACCAGCAATCTCGAATTCCGCGCCGATGCGCCAGCTTGCCGCGAGCGTCCTGTGGTAAAACGAATTGCCCTTGACGAACCCGAGGCGCCGGGGTCTGGTTCCGCCAGGAAGTCCACCCAATTCGCGATGTGGGGACGCGAAGGCGTGGGCGGCGAAATACAATGCGACGGGGCACACATGTGCAGTGGTTTTTTCGTACCAATACCACGCGAAAAGCTCGTCCCAAAGACAACCCCGAACCAATACGAACTTCTGGGATCGAGTGCCGATACGTCACATTGGTCGCTGCATCGACTTGCCGAATGTCGGATGTTCGCAGTCGCTCACATCGAGTAACATGAACTGTTTCACGTCGTGTTGGCGACGATGCGAACACCTTTTGGGTTGGAAAGTGTAGGTGAGTCAATGCATGTGCGTACTCTCTTAATCGGTGGGAGAAGCGTTACCCTGTTTGGATTGGCCATGTCCCTATCCTGTGGAGACACCGCCCCGCCTGAGCATTTTGTCTTATCGAACGTGCAACAGACAGCTCCGCATCAGTCATCGAGACACGGCGTCATGACGCCGGAGTTGCGGGCAGCCTACATCGCTGCCGTGCAATCCGGTGCAGGCGCGACGTACCACGGAACGCGTGATGCATCGGGACGGACACGGTTTGTCCACGCTCCGCAAGG
>DAOMZH010001107.1:0-3633 GCA_035437985.1 Polyangium sp. (in: bacteria)
TCGAAGGAATGACCCAGACCGTAGGTGGCGATTCGTTTGCCGCACGGCAAGGGTATGATGACCTCGGTCGCGTGAAGTCAGTGGATTACCCACAACCGCTCGGAGAAGAACCATTCGGCGTAACGTACGAGCGTGACGAACATGGCTTTGTCATCGGTGTACGCGAGAAAAACACGAATGAATCATTCTGGGCACTGACTGAAGTCGACGATGCCGGTCGAATCCAAAAAGAACGCTTCGGCAATGACGTCGAGACGACGCGCGACTATTACCACGACAAACAAACCCTCAAGGGTATCTCGACGACACTCGGCCCGACGAACGTCCAAAAGCTCACGTATGACTGGGATCTGCGGCTCAACTTGAAGAGCCGAACGGACTCACTTCAGCCGCAAAACAAGACGGAACGATTCCGCTACGACGAACTCGACCGCGTGACGTGCGCATACTTCGGTGCGGTCGAGAATGCAATGGCACCGTGTGCGTCGTCGTATTCATACATGTTGAACGGCAATCTATGGGAAAAGTCCGACGTTGGCACGTATTCCTACGACCCGAAGCACCCACATGCCGTGTCACATGTACCGGGTGAAACGTTTGGATACGACGACGTAGGGAACCAAATCACGCGTCCAGGGGGCGTTTTAGTGACATACGCCCCGTTCGATCTGCCGAAAACAATCACCAAAGGCGGTAAAACCATTTCATTTGGCTATGACGGAGACCAGCAGCGCATCCGAAAAACATCACCGACCGCTGAAACGTTGTATTTCGGCGACATTTTCGAGCAAGTGACGAGCGCCGCTGGCGTTGTCGAGCGTCGCTTTTACGTACATTCGCCCGAGCGCGCGATCGCGGTCGTACCGCGCGGGGGCGCGACGCCGGGAACCCGCTTCTTCCACATCGATCACCTCGGCTCCATTGAAACGATCACGAAGGATGACGGCACGGTCGACGAGCGGCGCAGTTATGACGTCTTCGGCGCGCGAAGAAATCCAGAATGGGGCGGGCCTTCGGGGTCGTTAACTAGCCGCACGACGCGTGGTTTTACGGGGCACGAGGAAGACGACGAAATCGGCCTCGTAAACATGCGCGGCAGGATGTTTGACCCGCGTCTCGGGAGGTTCACGACGACAGATGCAGTCATTGCCGATATTTGGAACGGGCAAAGCCTCAATCGATACAGCTACGTCTTCAACAATCCGCTTGCATTCGTCGATCCTACGGGATTCGTGCCAGATGATCCAGCGCCTGGGACGACCAAGACCCATAGCGAGCCTCCACCGCCATCCATTGGCAACCTGGTATTCTCGGATAACGTCGTACCATTGCCGCAAAAAAACATGGCTCCCACACCCCTGAAGCAGGCGGCGGAAGTTGGCGCACACACCCCACCTGTCGACACGAGCACGACGGGAAATGGCGGCGAGAACTTGCCGCGACAAACGACGCCACCCGAGCCAGCTCCTCCTCCTCCTCTCGGCTTATGGGACGGCGTTTGGGATGGTGTCGTTAATCTTTACGATCATCTCGATGAAATGGTACCGGGTTCCACGGCGAATACGGTAGCGAACCTGCGGACAGTCGTCGATATCTACCAAGCGTACAAGCAAGGCGACGTCATTGATGCAATAAACGTCGTCAAGCCGCTGATGGGCGTGGCCACGTTGGGGTTTGCCATCGACGACGAAGACTGGTACACAGTCGGCCAGCAAGCAGGCGGCGTGGGCGTGGCGATTCTCGGCATCGTCGTCGCGAGAAAGACGATAGGAGCGGGAAAAGGTGCGAGGACGACGAGGGGGCCGCCGATTGCGGATGGTGCACTTGTAAAGCCATCCAAAGGACCAGGTTCTGTTCCGCCAGCCCAACGTGATCCGCGACGTCACTTCAGCCCAAAGGAGCGGGCGGCAAGGCTTGAGGAACAGGGCGGAATATGCGCAAATTGTGGCGAACAAAAGACCTTGGCTGAAACAAGAGGTCATCATACTATGCGCCATGCTGACGGTGGCAGAACTGTTCCGGAAAACCATGTTGAAGTCTGCGCTGACTGTCACAAAGACCTTCATCGGTGATGCATGAAGACACGAAGCGATGCCCTCGAGCAAATCGCGCGAAACATTCGCGACCACGGATATCACGCATACGTTGTTTCTGGTGGGCCAACGCCACGGTGGATTTACACGATCGGTTTGAGTCCCGGCCTTGGATACGAGTTGATTTTCGCAGGAGGCGCGCTGTACCCGAAAGACGATGTTCTCCGAATCGTTCGCGATAAAGTAACGAAAGCAAGGGCGGACAAACGATTTTTGCCAAATCTGTCACCCGACACGGACGGTTTTCGATTCGGGAGTGTTTGTCGCGAGTGGGCAACGCAATTGCTCATTGGAGCGAATGACTTCTACCAAACGCACGTCGCTGCTTTGCAAATACTGCCGGATCAGTTCCGCAAAACGATCGATGTCCCCGATCTCTCGGCACCATTGGCAGTCAATCAAGCGACACCGTGGCGCTGGCTTCAAGAGCCGTGGCCGTACCAAATCCCGAGGAACGCAGAGGCAATGACGGATCTACCAGTTCTCATGGGGGCACGAGTGACAGAGGTGGCTCGATGGGAAGAGGGCTATTGGGAAGCGTTTTCCGGTTCGGGCGATGATGTCAGCCGCGAGGACGCCTTCTTGGTCCCGCTCGGCACACTACTTGGCGCAGATCCATCTTTGGAGGCGAGCACCAAACTGGATATTGGAAAAGCGATGTGCCGCGGGCAAACCGGGGATTGGCAACCGTGGGGGTAGCCAAATAGTAACTTACGGCAAAACGAGCAAACTATTGCAGACTATCGGAACCTTCTGGATCGCTATCGGGATCCGCGTCGATCGTGCATTCGTCATTTGGATCAATGGTCTCATCCATGCGCGGGCCATAGGAGAGACGCGCATCAATCTTCACGGTATCGAGATATCTGGCAAGCGCGAGTCCCGAAGCGTCACGAATTGACGTCAATGCCCCGATTGTTGCGGTTGTCGCAAGTCGTGCGCGTTCCTCTTCGCTGATCGGGAAAGATTGCAAAACCATGTATGCGGATTTGGCGCACCATGCGTGCAAATTGTCGGGCAAGCCGTAGGTCGCCTGTTTTTCCGCGTGAATAGCTGCAAGGTCATTCTCGCATTCTGCCAACTTTTTTTCGAGCAGGCGTTGACGCTCGTTTGCCGCGGCAAGCCGTTCTGCAAAATAGGTTTCTTGCTGCGATTTTTGTAGGCGCGCCTCGTTGAGCTTTCTTGAATACGATATTATCGTATCGACTTCGTGCATTTGAGCCCTATTGCGTTCCGCTGTTAGAACCTCGAATTTCTCGACATATCGATTTTCGGCGCGTGCCCAAACCCAGGCACAGAAAGCTATGGCAACCATCGGTACGATAATCGCTATGACCTCCATTTCGCACCTCCCATCAACGCAAGTACCCACAGATGCAGGCAGATTTGCCCTCGCAGAGCCCAGAGTCCGTAACTGTCGAGGAAATCGGGCCAGAAAAGAAACGCTATTGCGGGCAACGTCGACACCCAACTCGCGACAATGCCAACACCGTGCCACGGTCGCGGTTTTTCACGGCGTTTCCACCATTGTCTGATGGCC
>DAOMZH010001108.1:0-3626 GCA_035437985.1 Polyangium sp. (in: bacteria)
CGAGAGCTCGACGTTCTCGTCGCCAAACTCGGCCAACATCTCGTCGTAGTTCGACGTTGCGGTGTACGCCGTTTCGATCGCCGTCTTGATCGCTGATTCGCTGGCAACGCGCGGCTCGATGATCATCCCGGTGAGAAACTTGATGTCATCGATCGCATGCAGGTTTGTCGGGTCGGCCATCGCGACGACCAGGGACGAACCACTCTTGCCGACCGGGATGATCTTCTGCTTCTCGCAAACATCTTTGGGGACGAGCTTCAGGATATCGGGGTCGAACTCGACCGCCGTGAGATCGACGACGGCAATGCCGTATTGCGTGGCGAGGAAGTTGGCGATGTCGTCATCCGACAAGTAACCGAGCTTCGTCAGAACCTGATTGAGCTGTGTGCCGGTCTTGCGCTGCTCCTCTTGCGCTGCGCGTAGTTGCGTCAGGCTGATGAGCTTTTCGCGAACGAGGAGTTCACCAAGACGACCCTGAGCCGGATTGTTTGCAGAAGAGGTGGCAGTGGACATTGGTTCACGATGGTCTGCGGGCGAGAATCCCGAGTCAACGGGTGCAGTAGGGACCTCGTGGATTCGCCCCCCACTGTTCGTTGTGCGCGGCGGGCTCCCCGATACGTCCTCGGCGCGCTAGGATGCGCCGCGGTGGGCATCTTCGATCGCTTCACGCGCGGCGGACGGATCAAAACGGCGCAGGCGAAAGAGCTGTCCGGTCAGCTTGCCGAGGCAGTCGCTTTGTACATCGAAGCAGACTCGCCAAACGAAGCGGCTCGTGTGCTCCTCTTGCGAGCCGATGCCGAGCGCTCGCCGGAACAGCGCATCGCCTTTTGTGATTTGGCTGCAAGAACGGCGACGGATGAGACACTGCGCAAAGATGCGCGGGGTCGCAAGGCGTTGATTTCTTACGATCTCGTACGATCACGCCCAGGCACTCCGCTCCGCAGCGAACTCGCTCGTGTGGCGCGAGAACTCGAAGAAGCCGGGTTACTCGAGCAAGCCAAAGAAGCCTACGTGCTCGCTGGAGATGCCGAAGCCGAAGTCCGGATGTTGACGGAGATGGGGGCGATCGAGCAGCTCGAAGAACGCCTCAAAGCATCCAATACGGAGTCGCGAAAAACTCGGGCTCTCGAGGATGCGCGCCAACGCGTGGCCGATCTCGACAAGACGGCCGAACGTCGCGCAGCCCTCGAAGTGGCTCGTGTCGTGTTGGTCGAAGAAAATGACGACGTGCTTCGCGATGCCGTGCGGTCGATTCAAGCGCGTTTGCTAACAGCTCCCACCGCACGTTTCGAGATCGAAGGTCAGGTCGTGCATTGCGCTTTTGGCGACGAGGTCACCGTTGGTCGCGGTGATGCCACGATCGTCGCGGCGATGCGCGCAATCAGCCGGGTGCACATCGCGGTTCGTCGTGATGGATCGCAAATCTTCGTTCGTGACCTCGACACACGCAACGGCACGATGCTCGCCGGTGCGCGCATTCATGGCCCCATTCCTGTGAGCAACGGCGTGCGTCTCGAACTCGGTGGCGAAGTACCCTGCACGATTGAACCGACGTCAGGGTTTGCCCAGGAACTCGCTCCGAACGGCGTCGTCATCAACGTCGCGAGCACTCGCTGGATCGTGCCGCTCGGGGCACTCGTTCTTGGTGATTGGCGCATCGAGCGCGCAACGTACGGCAGTGATTCTTTCATCGTCTTACGCACACCCGCCGGTGGCTCTCGACCCATCCTTGGTGAACTCGAACTCGCCGGAGAGGTGGAGCTTGGTTACGGAGACGAGCTTCGGGCGACGCGTGGTGGGCCCATCGTTTTGCGTGTTGCATCGGGGCCGTTGAACGACGCCACGAGTGGGTCCGCACGATGAGCATGTGGCAACGCCTGCGTGAAAAATTCTTTGGAGGCCCGGAAGCGCCAACGGACGATGCAGTACCGGCGACGGATGGTCCGGACGAACCTGCGGAGCCAGTCGCCGAGGCGCGGAAAACGGAACCTGAGCCGCCTGGCGATCCAGCGGAAATCTTGCGGCTTGCTCGGGTTGGTCTTGCGGATGGTCCAGGTGAAGCCGAAGCCTTGATGCTTTTGCGCAAGATGCGCGGGACCGTGTACGAAGCGATGGCGGTCGCGCGAGTGCTTGCAGCGAGCGTCGAACGAATCGTGCCGGAATCGGTGCGCGTGGCGAGTGCCGACATTCTTGCTTCACGTGGCGACGAAACGAGTGCCCTCGAAGCGTTGCGCGGAACGTCGTCGACACCAGCCTTGATGCTGATGGCGGATCTACATGCGTCGCTTGGACAATTGCCCCGCGCGCTCAGCACCATCGAACGAGTGCTCGCGTGGAATTTCGACACGCCGGGCGCTCGAGAACGACACACGCGTTGGCGAGCCGCGGTGGGTGCAGCACCAAGCCCCAAAGGGCGTCTCGACGAAGCAACGGTCGTCACGGATGCAGGTTCACGCGCGCCGTATCGACTGCTGCGTGAAGTTGCCCGAGGTGGCGCAGGGGCCGTGTACGAAGCCGAGGACGAACTGCTCGGACGACGAATCGCCTTCAAGGTGTATCACCAGCGCGGTCGAGATCGTGAACATCTGGAACGCGAAGCACGAATGGCGATTCGTCATCGGGGCCCTGGAGTCATTCGCGTGTTCGATGCGGATCCCGAAGATGGTTGGGTCTCGCTCGAATGGATAACTCGTGGTTCGGTGCGGGACTTGTTGGCGCGCGGGGATACTGTTGTGCTCTTGCCGATCGAACGTTGGGCTGTTCCACTTGGACGAACCTTGGCTCGTTTGCACGAGGCAGGGTTGGTTCATGCGGACGTCAAGCCGGCAAACGTGTTGTTGCGTGAGCCAAGCGATCCTGTGCTTGGGGACTTCGGCATCGCTAGGCCGCTAGGTGCTCCCTACATCGGCGGCAGTGCTGGATATATGTCGCCTGAGCGTGTTGCCGGACGTACGAGTGATCCGCGAGATGACGTTTATGGGTTTGGTCGCATCGTTGAAGACGTGCTGCATCGTGTGGTTCCGTCGGGTGCGACCGACCCGGAGTGGTCTCGATGGCGGGCGTTTGCCGAGTTGTGTTTGGGTCCGGATGAGCAGCGTCCAGCGACTGGCGCAGAACTCGTGAGACGTCTTGGATCTGGGAACTTGTTCACCCACTGAACGACTGCGACGTACCGACTTCTGTTTTCGGCGCTCTTTTTGCGCCCAATGCCTGTTAGGCTCCTCCACTCGAATGATGGCCTGTGGCCGGGGAACAACAGCCTGATGCGCTTGGCAATCATCGCCACGCCTTCGCCTTCGTCGGACATGCGTGCACCTCCAGGTGCGCTCGATGGCGATGTGCTTCGTGCTCGCCTGCAGATGGCCGACACAGCCTTTCAGGTTGCGGAGGTCGATCCGACGATTGATCTCGCCGAGCAACTCGATGCGCTTCTTGCTGCGCGTCGTCTCGGGTCGGGCGACGAAGTTCTTTTTTATGTTTCGAGTCTCGTTGCTGTTTCAGTCGACAACGAATTCTTCCTTTGTCTCGATCCTTCGAATCCGAACACAGGTGATGCGCTCACGGATGTCGTCGCTGTGTTTCAGGATCACGTTCCTGGACCGATTCTTTTCATCCTCGAATGTCGT